>PWWL01000170.1 GCA_003561515.1 Balneolaceae bacterium | reverse complement strand
TTTTGCCAAAATTAAAAAACGGGTTGCTGTTTTTTGCAGCAGATAAAGGCCGGTCTACGGGCTGCATATTCCCGCCTTTGCTTCCCGCCTCGGTTTCTATAACATTTTGATTCACATCAATCTTCGGCACATCGCCGGGTACGGCACCCCGGGATATCTGATCTTTCCTTACAGGTTCATTAACCGATGCATTTCTTACCTCCTTTTCCGGATTGTCGGTTCTCGTCAGCCCCAGATCTTCCGGACCCTCTGATTGTGGATGGCTGTGAGCGAATGAAGCAGTGTTCGTATCCCTATCAAAACTGATGCTCTGTATTTCGCCTGAATCAGGAACCGGTTCGCTATTAATCAACTCGCGTTGAACCGGTGGCTGTACAATTTCCGGCCTTTTATCATCCTGAATGGCGTCATCCTTTGCGGGTTCATGTTTCTGCTCCAGACTTTGAATTTCATTGGGGGTACCATTTCCGGCCACTCCGGAATCCAAGGTCTCACCAGCCAAGGATTCCGAAGCAGACGGTTCATGGTTTTCCTCTCTCGCGATTTTCTCTTGTTTTTCTGATGTGTGTGCGTGTGTTGTGTGTGAATATTCTTTGGCTCCGTTATCGTTGATGGCGCTTTCTCTCGTGCTGTTTTCGTTCGTACTGTTTTCGCTGACATCGCTTTCGTCGGCACCGTAGCTTAGCGCCTTAAATAATACCCCGAACAATCCTTTCTGCTCATCCTTGAGGAACTCTTTGCCGGACTCCGATCCGTTTTGGATTAAACCAGCGCTATTTTTAGCAGCATTGCTTATCACGTTCTGAATCATAACATAATCTCCCTTACAATTTCAGCGGCTCTTTCGGGTTTCAGCGTGCGAAGCAGTTTTTCACGCTGCATATTACCGCCGGTCCTGTAGATTCTTACCAAATGCTCATTGGAAAGCTGATTCACTATCGGCCCAAGTTCTTCTTCATCAAGGTTCAAGAGGCTTTTTAGTCGCTCGCTCAGCTCTTCGGGTGCTTCATTTGCAGAAGCTTGCATAGCTTCCGCACTTACAGTATCAGCCACCCTGACCGCCATTTCTTCCAAATCCCTGCTCATAGCCGCGTTTCGTTCCTTCACCTCTTCCAGCTCTCTGCTCAAATTTCTATTTACGCTATTAAGCGAATCGAACTGAGAATCCCATGTTCTCTTTTCTTTCCTCAGCTTCTCAAGCTGCTCGGATAGTTCGTTAAACTCAATCCCAATAAATCTGCGATCACCCTCAAACATGGCTTCCATCACTTCCTCATCGCTAAAGCTTTCCATGATCTCATTGTATCTTTCTTCATTGATGTAAGGAAAAACGAAAAAGAAGCCCGCTGTTAGAAGCAGCAGTGATCCTACAAAGAGCCCCGCAAATTTTATTACTGCCTGCTTATTCATGGGTTTATCTGCTTAACAATTGTGTTGCAATTTCATCGAGTGTTTTTTGCTCTTGCCTGAAAACCTTTTGTGTGAATTCACCTTCTTCAAATTCTCTCACTTTCTCGAGAATGTGACGCTTTTTATGAACTTCAGCCAGTTTGGTGCGTTCCTGGCTTATCGACTCCTCAGCCTTCTTAAGATCCTCGTTTAATCTATTTACTACCTCATGTACCTGAAGAACATGTCGGCCGTGTCTCTTTATGGTTTGTACGCTTTCCGCCTGGCTAGCATCGGTTGAAGAAAGGAATGCTTCGAGTTTGTTTTCTGCATCCGATTTCAGCCGGTCAATTTCTTTTTGCTTCATCACTTCCCTGGCGAGCTTTTGCTTCTGCATTTTTTCCTGATGCATTCTAACCTTGAGTACCGGGTCGAGTGAAAACTTGAATTTCATTTGATGCCTGCGACTTATTTTATAATTGATTGCAGAAGCTGCCAGAGATCTTCACTGAAATCAGCTTCCTCCATATCCTGTATCAAAAATGATTCCAATCCGGGTTCTTTTTTGATCGATTCGTCAATTTTTGGATTCGACCCTTTCACATATGCTCCGATATTGATCAGATCTTCTGCCTCACGATAAGTTGCAAGAAGCTCTCTGGCCTTCATCGCTATTGCACGCTGCTCGGCACTCACAACCCTTGGCATAACCCTCGAAATACTTTCCAATACATCAATCGCCGGATAGTGATTTTTATGCGCTAATCGCCTTGAAAGCACGATATGGCCATCTAAAATCGATCTTACCGCATCTGCTATAGGCTCGTTCATATCGTCATTATCCACCAGTACGGTGTAGAGTCCCGTGATGCTTCCCTGTCCCGATTTACCTGCTCGTTCAAGCAGTTTTGGAAGCATTGTAAACACGCTTGGGGTGTAGCCTTTGGTGGTTGGTGGTTCACCGGAAGCAAGCCCAATTTCTCGCTGGGCCATAGCTACACGAGTAACCGAATCCATCATAAAAAGGACATTTTTTCCTTGATCGCGGAAAAATTCAGCAATGGCAGTGGCTGTAAAGGCTCCTTTAATCCTGCTCATAGCCGCCATATCGGACGTCACTGCAACAACCACAGACTTCTTCAGCCCCTCCACACCCAATGTATCGTGGATAAATTCCTGAACTTCCCGGCCTCGCTCTCCAATCAGGGCAATTACATTTACATCGGCCGACGAATGCTTTGCTATCATTCCCAAAAGGGTACTCTTTCCCACACCCGATCCGGCAAACAAACCCATTCGCTGCCCCATGCCCAGTGTATTGAGCGCATCGATGGCGCGAACACCCGTAAACATCACTTCATCTATTGGATTTCTATCAAGCGGAGGAGGAGGATCGTTATGAACGAGCTGATACTTGTTAAGATACATTTCACTGCCAGAGTCGATAGGTTTGCCGTTGGCATCAACCACCCTGCCAAGCAGATCGTACCCTACCGGCACCGTTAGTGATTGACCTACGCTTTCCACAAGACATCCCGCCTTCATACCGTCTACACGGTCGTAAGGCATCAATAGGGTTCGGTCGTCTTTAATGCCGACAACCTCTGCACTTACACTCTTATCGCGGCTCGTTTTTATCCCGTAAATCTCTCCTACGCTGGCTTCCAGGCCGGTACACTCTATAATGGTGCCCACCACCGAAGATACTTTGCCATAGCGGCGTGGTTTTGGCCCAAACCCCTGTAATTTTCCCTGTATCTGATCAATCCGGGTTGATATTGATGCACCTGCCGTCAGCTCCATTCTGTAACCGCTGCGGAATTTTTGAACTGTTTCAACATCTTTCTGAACTTGTGCAGTACCGACTCATGCGCTGTTTCAAACTCAAATTCTCCCGGCAGGCAGTTATCGCATACACTTAGGCGGATAGACAGTTCAGAGCTATATTCTTTGAAAATATCTTCAGCAAATGCGAAATCACTTTCAGACACCCTCACCTCTATTCTGTTATTTTCATCAACTTTTTGCAGAAGTGAACGCAGCTCGCCCTCCATTTTTTCCCTTATTTTTTCATTTTCTATGGGTATTTCTAGAATTTTTTCAGCCATATCGAAAGCGAGATTCAGCAGACCGGGCTCAACCGTTTTCATGAGTTCTGACCACTCTTCATGGGCTTTCACTATTACATCCCGGAGGGCAGCGGTTTTGGAATCAATTTCTTTACCTGCGGCTTCACAGCCTGCAGAGTGTCCGTCATTAAATCCTGCCTTATACGCTTCATCTCGACCTTTCTTCAGTTTCTGGAGCCACTGACTGTCGCGATCCTGCAGTATTTTTTCAATTTCCGCTTCGTTCAGCCCCACTGGCTTTTCTTCCGGTTCACGGAAAATCATTTCATAATTCAGACGCGATACATTGCTGCCAAACCAGTTAATCTCGTCATTTTCCAGCACTTTCCGGTTCATTACAGTTACTCCACGATATCTTCAGCTTCCATTTTTTTCGTCGATATCAACCCTTCATCCTCAAGTTTTTTGATTTTCACGATGATTCGCTGCTGAGCATCATTAACATCTTTCAGCGCTACCGGACCGAGAGCCTCCATGTCTTCGCGCAGCATATCCGCAGCCCTGTTCGACATATTATCCAGGAACCTGGCTGAAATAGCTTCATCCACTCCCTTGAGACCCATAACAAGGTCTGCTTTCTCCATTTCATTGATGATGACCTGTATGGTTTTATCGTCGAGATGAACAATATCTTCGAACAGGAACATTTGTTCTTTAATGGCTTCTGCCATTTGCGGATCACGAAGCTCAATACTTTCCAGAACCTTCGCCTCTACACTCATATCAGCACCGTTAAGGATCTCAGCAACAGTGGCGGTTCCACTTTTCACCCTGTCGCCAATGCTGTCAATTCCGCCCATCTGTTCTTTAATAACCTCCTCAATTTCGTCAATCACGTCAGGAGAAATCTGATCCATTGATGCCAGCCTGTAGATAATTTCAACCTGCTTTTCCTCATTCAGATGGCTCAGAATTTCTGCAGACTTACCCACTTTTAGCTGAGAAAAGATTAACGCCGCCACCTGTGGATGCTCATTTTCAATAAAGCCGGCGATTTGCTGAATCTTCGATTCCTGGAATTCATCAAAGACTGAATTACCTGTTTTCGCTTTAAGCTTTTTCAGCATTTTTTCTGTGTTCTTTCCACTCCCAAGCTGCGAAATAAGCTCGTGAGCGTAGTCGTAACCGCCTTCAAGAATATATCTCTTGGCTTCCATCATGCGATAAAATTCTTTGAGGACGCCGTCTACAACTTCCGGCTTAACATTTTTCATACCCGCGATTTCAAGCATGATATCCTCGACCTCCTCGTCTTTAAGCGACTTCATCATCTCTGAAGCAGATTTCGATCCAATCGTAATCACGAAGACTGCTGCTTTTTTGACCCCGCTTAAATTTGAAAGTTCATCGGGTGCCGCTTCCTGTTTTACTTCTTCAGCTTCCGCCATAGTTTATACCTGTTAATCTTCGTCTGCGCTAATCATTGCCCGGATCACCTGTGCGGCTTCTGCCGGTTTTAGTTCTACAAAATCTTTTATCTCCTCCATCACGTAGGTTTTCTGCTTAAGCTGCTTTCTAGCCTGCCCGCTAATTTTCTTGTCGATAAAATCTTCAGCTTCTTCTTCACTCATGTCTTCGAGTTTTGGCGTTGCTTCTTCTTCTGTGTCATCTAATGGCACTTCCTCTATGTTTAGCCTAGGCAAGCCCATAACCAAGCCGGCTTGTTGCGTGCCCATCATTTTTCTGATGTTATAGATCAGTGCTGCAATCAGGAGGAATGTGATAAGGATCACAGACCATCGAATAATGTCGTTCCATGGGGTTGGCTGGTCTACAAAAAAGCTTCTTGGGTCGCCGGCTGTTGGATCATAAAATTCGATTTGGGTAATGCTCAATTCATCGCCACGTCCCGGCTGTATACCCAGTGCAACGCGCACCACTTCCCTGAATTCATCAATTTCCCTGTCTGAATAGGGTTCACTGATCAACGTTTGCTCGCCCTCCTCATTCATTTCGATCCGCTGCTTGTAGTTAACCAAAATTGATGCCGTTATACGCCTGATCTCACCCTGGGTTTTTTCATAAATCTCACGTGTTTTGTTCACTTCGTAATTCCGGGTTTGTGTTGTTCTCTCGTTATCTCTGGTTGAAGTAACCACAGACTCACCCCGGCGGTCGATAGGTGTGAACTCATCGATAGGCACAAGCTGAGACGATTCGTCTCTATCCAGCTCAGAACGTCGCTCCTCTGAGATCACAATGCGGCTTTCAGGATCAATGATATCCGATTCTCTGACGAGCCTGTCAAAATCATGTTCTGCCGAAACCCTTACAATGCTATTGCCGGGCCCCAGTACACGATCGAGCATACTCTGACCGCGTTCCGTAAGGTAGGCTTCCGTTTTTTTCCGAAGCTGCATTTGCATAGAACCTGAGGCGAAGTCGGAATGGGAGTCCAGCCCATCGGTCAGCCGATTTCCGTTTTGATCGAGAACCGTCACCGACGAAGGTTCAAGGCCTTCTACACTGCCCGCAATCAATGAAGTAATTCCCTCAACCTGCTCGGCTCGGAGCCTCATCCCTCTCTTTAGTGTTAGTACCACGGAGGCGGAAGCCTCAACCCTCGACTGCTGAAACGGAGATCTCTCGGGCAGAACGAGGTGTATACGGGTAAAATCGACCTGTTCAAGTGAATTGATAGAGCGTGCAAGTTCACCTTCAAGTGCCCGTTTTTTATTTACCTGCTGCATAAAATCGGTCATTCCCAATGCGTTGGCGTCAAACAGCTCATACCCCTGAACATCGCTTCTTGTGAAACCGGAGGATGCAAGATTAATTCTTAGCTCATGAACTTTATCGCTTTGCACATAAATCGAGCGTCCATTATCCTCAATACGATAGCGCACGCCCTGGGAGTCGAGTTCTTCGATAATTTCACCTGCAGCGTCTGGTTGCAAAGATCCAAACAGAAGCGTGTAATCGGGTTTTAAAGCCCAGTAAAAAAGCACTCCCACAAACACGATCACCAGCAGAATCATACCACCAAACATGGTACGCTGTGCCGGACTCAAGGGACCGAAAAACTCCTGGTATTGTTCTGAAAATTTATCCATGAAGGTTGCCCTTAGATTTGCATCCGGCTGATTTCGTTATAGGTTTCAATGGCTTTATTTCGGATTTCGACCATCATTTGGAAACTGATCTGAGCTCTCTGCATCGAAATCATCACATCATGGACGTTGTCTGTTTTTCCGGCTATAAAGTCCTGCACGTTTTGATCCGACTCTTTTAGGGTCTGGTCAACATTATTCACTGCCCTGGTTAGCATATTTCCGAATGATTCCTTCGAATCAGGAGTCTTAAGCTCCTGCCTTCTGTGCATTAGCTCGGGATCGCTAACCTGCTGCAGCGCTCTGATCGAAATGGGGTCTGTCATGTTCTAATTCCTCAATTCAAGATGATGATTTAAACTCTTCTATCGATATTGGTGCCTCGGGCGTGCCAGCTGCACTCTTTTATTTTTCCCTGCATCGTGTACTGTGTAATCGGTTTCGCTTTTGGAAATTCATGTTTAATCATCGACCGCTCATCCGATGAGAGGTTTGGAGGACTGGGCGAACCGGCAGCTTTTCTAAGCCCGCTGTTTTTTACTGAATAGTCAAATTGCTGGGTAGATATGGAACCTATATTCATCACGTTTTACGTTTAAATTTCAAGTGATCGCCGAATGATTTCTTTTTCTGCCTCAATACTGCTCAGGTTTGCTTCATAGAGCCGGTTAGCGCTAATCATTTGTGTCATTTCCCGAATAAGGTCGATGTCGGGATAGCGAACCATGCCATTTTCATCCGCATCGGGATGGTTGGGGTCGAACTCATATCTGAACGCATTGACTTCCGAAATTTCAAACTCCGGGCCCAACGAGGGGGCCCCGGAAGTTTGAGCGGGCAAATTGCCAGCATTCTGCGATGATATATGCTTTGGATTTGTACTCTTCAGATTCGACACACTATCGAGTAAAACCCGTTTAAAATTTTCGTTCCCGGCTGCTCGCGTTTGTACCGTTTGAGGGCGATAGATGTTGTTGGATCCCTCTGGTGCTGAGGTGCCTGCGTTGGCAATATTCCTGGACGCTGTTGCGATTTTTTCGCGCTGAACCGCAAGGCCTTGGGAAGCTGTTTGAAAAGTTGAAAAAATTCTATCCGGTAACATGGGTACTTGCCTTAAATGAAATTTTATCTGCTAAAGCCGGTAACGCCCGTTCTTAGCAGCTCAAAGTGGTGTCTTAATGAACGCGTTACCAGGTTTACCCGAATTTGCGTATCCGACATTTCAATCAATTCGTCTTCGAGTATCACCGGATTACCTTTATCCACAATTGATGGGGTAACTTCTTTCATACCGGCCGTTCCCTTTGTCTGCTGTACCCTTCTCAACTCATCTTCGAATGAAACCTCTTTTCGGCTATACCCCGGAGTATCGGCGTTTGCTATATTTGCTGCCGTAACTCTCTGCCTCAGCGTATAGGTATCCATCGCTCGTGAAAGCAGCTGGCTATGATTATTGTCGATTAACTTCATTTGATGGAACAATTTTGTTAAAATCGAATACTTTTTTGCAGGCCTTGCATAAATACTTGATGCAAGCAAATGCCCGACGTTGTGTTTTCACCTGTTGCAATAGCTGTGCCATTGGAAATTGCTTTCCATTTTATTGGGTTTTACCCTATAAAGAGGATTTAATTCCATACGGGTACGCGTAACTGAAGAAGATTTGACCGCTGAAGTGGCAAATTTTTCCACCGGCAAGAAAAAAATGGGGAATTAGTTAAGTCGATTGATGAATGGTTGATAATTGCGGTTAAAGACAACCGTACTGCAATTATGATTTATGTTTTACGAAACACAACCTTCTAACAATCCCTTGATGATGCTGCCCGAAATATGCGATATTAAAACAGGCTCGCAGATTGTCAATAAGAAAGTTCAGCTGATGAAAAATCTAAAGGTACTTATATCAGATAGCCCAGACCCTGTCTTCATCGTTAACAAAAGAACGATGAAAATTCATTTAGCAAATGATGTGGCTATAGAAAAGACGGGTAATCAGGATCCATCGGGCGCAAAATTGGGAGACATTGTTCATGTGGGCGAATTATCCGAGATCTCCTACCCTGCATTTTTTAACGACGAGTGGTTCGAAATCTCTAGTGAAAGATTCGATTGGGAAAATGAAATTTTCCTGAAAATGGCGTTGAAAAGACGAAAGTCGATTCCGGATGCTCCTACCCTCAACTCACTCAAAAACATGATGGCTGTTCTGATTCACCGGCTGCGATCACCGCTAACCGGAATGCAGGGATACCTCGAATTGATGGAATCAAATATCACGGATGAGAGAAACATGCAGCGTTATCACAGGCTCACAGATGGGCTCGAACGCCTTTTCGACATTATGGACGAAATGGAAGAACTGCATGAAATACCTGTTGGCGGAGCGCCCTTAGAAAAGATTACCATGACAGACGCTATGGAAGTCATTGAGGAAATTAAAAGAGAGTACCCCCCAAACGTTTCAGAAAGAATACATACCCGGAAACAACTTGAAGGGTCTGTTTTCCCATGTAATAAGTCTCATCTGAAAAAAATACTTGGCATACTGATTGAAAATGCCAGAGAGCACACAGAATTAACCGGTTCAGAAATTAACGTCACACTTCAGTCACCTGTGCTTATAAAAGTAAACCATTCAGGAACCCCAATTCACCCCGAATTGGTCGAAAGGCTGTTTTATCCGTTTGTAACCACAAAGGCAAACCGGCTGGGTATTGGTTTAACTATGGCGCAACTGCTTGCCCAGCAATTGAGAGGTGCTGTTTTTCTTACCGATAACAATCCAACAGACGGCATCACCTTTTCGCTCTGTTTCCCTTCTGCAGACTAACAAGCCGGTAATACATCCAGTTAAAGCACTTTTTGATATAGGCCGCGCTGGATCCGCATAATTTTCTGATCGGCTGAAAGCTCCTTCAGGTAGCGTTTAGCAGTTCGTACCGGAATGCCTAAGGTATTTGCCGTTTCAATCGCGTCGGAAGTTTCGAACCTGAGCGGCAGCGTATTCAGAAACCGCGAATATCTCTCGCCCCTGATACCGGTCGCGGCAGCCTTTTCGGTTGCGCCCTCGACATCCAGCGTACTGATAAATCGGATAGAGTGTTTGATAAGGGTGTCGCCAATCCATAATGCGCAAAACATATCTTCAGCTGCTGGGGTAATCTGATTCATTCTATTGAATGATCCCGGGTCTTGCTCATACTGCCGTACCACTGCTAACACCATCATAATTTTTAGCGCTATCAGAACCATCGACTTTACCGCATCGCTTAGTTGGCCAGATGCATCCATATGTTCCACAATTTCCAATTTTTCGGAGAATGTATCGTCAATGAGTTGCCACTGATCATCAGTAAGTGAAACTCTCAATTCATGCTTCCGCACCGAAAGTTTTTGGTTTAAATCTGCCAATCGTTCGGATGCAGTTCCAACTTGCTGATGTAACCGGTCGACTGAGATTGGGGGCCTGAAGCTCCAGGGTAGAGCGGCTTCATCAAATCCATACATTGCTACACATCCAATTATAGTGCCTTCATTCCCGGTTAAAAACGTGCGGGCATGATCCTTTCGAAGGTGGTGTAGAGAAGAGATTTTCATGCCCTCGAAATACCCGGGCCCTCTATCGGCCACATAGCTGAAACTCTGGTTAAAAAAGGATTTTTCAATAAGCGTGGCCAGCAAATGCGAAAAATCATCATTTCCACTTATATGCCTGCTCCACGAGGATCCAATAAATGTTGAATCTCCGCCCCGTGCTATTACGTGTTCCAAAACAGTGGATGCCAGCTTCTTGCCGCCTTCAGGTGGAATCACCGCACGTTTTTTTTCTTTCACCGCTGCTTTGTTTAGCGCAGAAAGAAGCTTTTCTGCCAAAGCGAGTATTTCGGTTTCATTACCCTTTTCCGATATGGCAATCACGTGCAGATCAGGAGTAATATTTCCTCCAGCATGGCTTGTAGTCACCCCTGTTAGATGAGCCGCTGATGCAGCAAGCGACGATAGCAAAAATAGATCTTTATGAGTTTGACCCGATATCAGTGAACAACAGTTTTTTAACAGTCCGGGAATGGCATCGTGAACATCAGCCGGAATAGCCGGCAAGCCTGAAGGAAATTGTTCTGCATCATCATCGAGCCTGAGCGCCGAAGTGATTGCATCAATCTCTTTTTGCACCGCTTTTAGACTCTTAAGTGTGGCTTTTTCAGATTTTTCGGCTGTTCCCGGTCCCGGCTTGACCGGTATACCGGGTACGTTTCCGGAATTTAACTTATCGAAGAGTTCAGACTTTCTCTGCTCCCAAAAACACAGATTTTTCAGTTCCTCGATGGTAAAATTTGTGAGCCGGTTTTCATCAAGAAGTCGCGTTCCGTTTTTAAGCCAGGATTTGCGGGCATAGCTGTTTAGGTTCTCGGGAGGTGCGGGTAGAATGTCGAAAAATCTGGGTTTTGTCATCACAACCAAAAAGACTGAATATTTTAGACTGGTCAAAAATAGTACTTTGAATCGTTGCTTACGAAAAAAAAGCGCCCTCCTTTTGGAGGGGCACTTCTTGTGCCAGACTTAGTGTTGTAACGGACTATTAACAAACAATTCTAAAGTCTCAGGCAGTATAGTCTATGATAGTAAAGAGTTCTTTTTGCAGTGTTGCCTGGTTACATCCGTTTTAAGCATCTTTAGATGTCACATTTTTCAAAAAAATATGCAGATCAATCTTTTCTACGTGTTCAAAAATGAATTTCTCCGGGCACAGTTAACCATTTAACCAATTGAATATCAATATTTTAGTTAATATTTGCTTTGTTTTAAAGTGCCCTGCTTTTCCCAAGGGGAGCCCAGTGAGAGAACGGGGCGATGATGGATGATTTGTACTACTTTAGTCTCTAAAAATTTTTTACTCGCATCACCACCTTTAGAATCATTCCCCACCTCACTACGTTTGCTTTCCCTGCAAAGGGATACTTTTAATTTTTTAGAATCAGAGGGTTGGGCAATTAATCTACTTTCAAAATCAATCCTGCCCGATGACTAACTGATTAAGCGTTTGATTCATCGAATTTTAAAATATAATCCTCCAATAAGCTTTGGGTTAATGGTTTATGGATAAAACCAAGCCCCTTTCTCATAATCGTATCTATGCGATTTTCATCATTTTCAGTTGATATCACAATAGCGGGTATTTCACAATAATCGGGGTGATCGCTGGCGTAATCGAGCATCTCAAGGCCGTCCATTACGGGCATGTAGATATCCACCAGCATCAAATCAACAGTGTAATTTTCAAGCATATCAAGCCCTTCTTTGCCGTTGCATGCTTCAAAAATTTCACCTATCGGTACACTGCTTTCGATTAGTGTTTTTTTTATGATGACCCTCATTGCCGGATCATCCTCAACTATTAGAATGTTTTTTCTCATGACGGATTTACTTTATGTCGCCAAAACTTTTTTAACACATGTGATAGATGCTCTTTGATCTTTTATCGTCACCTGGATTCAGAATCTTTACAGCAGAATCAGATTATTATTGCAAGATGCAAACCCACGATTGATTTGCTAAATCCCCTTTTCTGAAACCAAATGCTTAATCAATTAATGATTTGTGTCGATAAGCGATCATTAATCAGAAAGAGAACATTTATCAGAAATTTAATGCTGAATCATTTTATTCAGCCTGCAAACTATTCATCAGGTGAACCGATAGAGAGTGTGAAGCCTGTGCGGGCATTTACTCCCAATACACAGCTCCCAAAATTGCTCATCGCTTCGGGCTTGCCAGAAAGGGATAGAAACGAAGGTGACGAGGAGGGTATAAGTATAATCTCGAACGAGGAGGTCGAAGAGAGGAAAGATCTTTTACTGCCCGAAATATTCAAAATTATTTTGAATACCGATCTTACGGAACTGGCAGAAGTATTTCTAGTGGATGATCACCAATTCATTTTTAGGATACGGCAACTGATTTGGAAGGAACGCGGACTGAATCGGCTAACTATGATGTCGACTATCAATGAAATTCACCACGACATTGACATGCACAGAGAAAACGTATATGAAGTTCACGTTCAGCTTTTTCGAACTCCAAAAGGTTTTTATTGCCATATTATTGGCTGAAATGCCCGGAATCAGCCTGTCGGCAGGGTAAATAAAAACCTTGGATTCTCATCATTTTCAGAGAAAAAGTGAATCTCACCGTTTATCTGATCTGCCAGTTTTGAGCTCATAATCAACCCCGACGCAATTGTCGATTTATCAAATGGAGGTGCTGCACTGTTTCTTTTAAACGTTGACAGAATATTCAGCATATTGTGATTCACATTGATCTTGCCCTCACAGCGGATGGTTATAACAGCCTCTTTGTTGATGCTGTCGGCCTGTATCACAATAACGGTGCTGTCTGTCGCAAACTCGTCGATGCAGTAGATCAGATTGTAGATCACCAGCTTCAGCTGGAATAAATCTGTTTGAACAAATACAGGGTGAAACGATTTTCTACACTCAATCGCCGAAGCGCGTGTTGATGCTGATGATTGTATGATCGAAGCAACTTCTTCAGCTAAAAGATTTAAATTTATGCCTGCAATATCAGCCTTATTATTGGAATCATCAACACTGTACAATTCCTGAAGCTGCTCCAGCAACTCGCTTATTTCCTGGAGGCCATCGGAGATTTTACTGCTGTATTTTTTAATTTTTTCAGTGTCAACTCCCTTGTTCAGGTTCATGTTCATAAGCTCCAGATAACCCGATACCGCGCTCAACGGAGACATCACATCATGCATGCAGTTGCGCACTTTATTCTGTTGATGCTCATGCAGCTCTTTGAGACTGGTGTATCTTTTTTCTAAGTGCTTCTTCTCCTTATCTGTAATCTGCAAATGTTTTCTTTTTTTCCGAGCAATACCTGCCAACATACTGCTTTTCAGGGCAGTGCCGTCTGTGTAATCCATAAGTCACCCTTCATTGGTCTTGTTTTTATATCCGGTTGATAGCCTTTTTTTGTAGGCAGCTGCAACACGGATTGCCATACGTGAAGCGCATTATAGCACAAAAATTATAAATTAGAAAATTTTAATAAAAAAATTCCTGCACCCATCCTCGAATAACAATCGATTTGATAGGTATGATCTCACCCACCTGCTTTATTGATATGCAATAACCATCTATGCCCCAGTGGATTGAGAAATAAACGATGCTTACGCAGGCATCCAATCTGAGCAATAAAAAATATTTCCTGGGAACAGCAAAGAGAAGCTCAGGGCCAACCCGGGTCCTGAATATCATTACTGGATACAGCTTAAAACGTTCAGAGAACGCCGATTACAGAGGTGTAAAGCTGGATGCTAATTCTTCTCGTCCAGATATGGATTATGCTTTTAAGGCTGACTTATGCGTGGATTTTTTTGCTCCTACTGTAATGAAATAGTTGAATGCATTTCCAATGACAACGATATCTCATGCGCCCTGGTCTTTTGTCATGTAAATAACACAATACCCAGTGACGTAAGAGAAATTGCAAATGCAAGGGAGGCGATCGCTGTTGCGATTCTAAACTTTAAATTTTCCGTTTTTAAATCGGCAAGTACGGAAGCTACAAGAGGAAAATTCACACTCATTCCCTCAAATTTTAGAGAAGAAAAAAACGTGATACGATCACCGCCTTCATCTTTATAACTATATTTCTTATTGAAGTGATAGTAAAGCCTGCCGAAAATCATATCCTCTTCCACTCCGCACTCTCTGGCAACTTCATGTATATCAATCGGTACCCTGATCCGTGCAATTCGGTCGGGTTCTTCGCGTGTGTATTCGCGGAAAGTATCTTCGTACTTGTTGTAAATAACGGTCAATATTTCTAAGTCTGTAGGTATCTTTTTCATCGTTCTTACCTGTATTCTCCGGATGGTATTCCGGTTTGAACTCTCTTTGCCAACTGCCTGGCCGGTAGTTCATTTATCGGCCCGCTCATTTCCAAAGTTAAATTGGCATATGCTATCAAGTTTCGCTTGGTTTTTAATTCGATAGGTTTAAATTATGCCGTTAGACCTTCACTACGATGACTCAATGAATTAATTTTTTGACACTTACTCCTGAAAATGAGTACTACCAAAAAAATCCGCCTTATCATCATTGACAATTCTGAGGAAGATGGACTGCTTATTTTAAAAAGGGTTGAAAAGCTTGGATATAGAATTGAGCACCGTCTATGCACTACGAAAGCTGAACTTATAGACGCTTTAAAAAGTGGCTCCTGGGATCTTGTTATTAGCGAATATGAGATGTCTGGTTTCGATGGGCGCACTGCACTGAGGTTGGTCAGCGAGATCACTCCTGACACCCCTTTCATTCTGATCGCCGGGCCCATCGGTGAAGAATTGACTGTTGAAATGATGAATAACGGTGTAAGCGATTATCTGTTGAAGGATAATCTCGAAAACCTGGAATCGGTAATCGAAAGGGCTCTCAACCAGTCCGGGCTTAAAACAAATGAAGAGATCGCCGGGAATAACAGCGATACAGTTCTGCAGATTATTGACAAGAGCTTGAACGAGATCTATATCTTTGATGCAGAAACATTTAGAATCACTTATGCCAACGGTGCTGCAATTAAAAATCTTGGCTACAGCAGAGATGCTTTACTTAGCCGAAACTATCAAAGCATTGCACTGGGATGCAACAAAGAGAAGTTGCGTGATATTCTAAAACCGCTTGAAGACAGTGAGAGCGATCAGGTGAGGCTATCTGTAATACATAAACGCATTGATGGAAGAAGCTACCCGATGCAGATGTGTTTTCAGCTTTTTTCTCATCATGGTTCCAGTTGCTACTCCGCAATTGGTTTCAATCTCTCCGATGTTATGGAAGGCAGCAAAAAGCTGTATGAGCAAAAAAGACTTGCCGAAGAATATGAACGCATCAGCGATTATAAATCACAGTTTCTTGCAAATATTAGCCATGAGCTTCGCACGCCTCTCAACTCTATTTTACTGATAACGAGACTGCTTATAGATAAGAAATCTGAGAATCTTGATGCTTATCAAAAAAAGCATATCAGCGTAATACAAGATTCGGCTGAAGGGCTTCTGGAGATGGTTAACGAAATCCTGGATTTATCGAAGATTGAGGCCGGACGAATGGAAGTTCGCGTTTCTGAAACCGATATTCGTTCTTCGGTTCGAAAAATAGAGGATCTCTTTGCTCATGTTGCCGCATCCAAAGGAGTAGAGCTAAACGTAGATGTGAACAATAATGTGCCTCAATTAGTATTTACCGACCGCATCAAGGTAGAACAGATACTACGCAACCTCCTCTCAAATGCATGTAAGTTTACCGAAGAAGGATATGTGAGTTTGACGGTTGAAATCACCGAAAGCGAAAGTAATCAGTTTAAAAAAGAAGAAGCTCAAAAGTTTGTCACATTTCGCGTTGAGGATACAGGTATTGGAATACCTCCCGATAAACATGACGAAGTTTTTGAAGTATTCCGGCAGGCATACAGTTCAACGGATGATTTTTTTGGCGGTACGGGACTCGGCCTGGCGATTTGTAAGCAGCTTGCGCATTTACTTCAAGGAGAAATTTCACTTGAGAGCTCACCCGGACAAGGAAGCATATTTACCCTCGCACTGCCACTGCAAGATACCGGCATCGAAGATCACAAATCTGCAGGTGAAACTGGTATTGTTTCATCAAAAGAACCCGCTCCAAAATCAGAAGTAAATCATGAGCTTTTGATTATCGATGACAGTCAATACCACAGTGAAGTGATTGCTGAATTACTGTCAGATCATGTTTCAACCTGCCATTTGGCTTCTTCTGGCACTGAAGCCCGTGAACTTCTTAAAGCGCACGATGTATCGATGATTTTGCTGGATTTCACTTTACCCGACGAAGACGGCCTTGGTTTTTTGAAAAAATTAAAATCGAATAAAAGCTATGCCTCTATACCTGTAATCGTTTATTCCGGAAAGTCTCTCCCTGCAAATGAACTGAACGACCTGCTTCGATATGCCGAGGAGTTTATTCTGAAAAATGTAGGCAGCTATCAAAAAGTAAAGGAAGCCGTAAAACGGACTACCGCTGAATCACACACCAAAGCTCCCTGAAAAACCCTTCTTGATTTAGCTGAAACTGTTTTCGATGATCTTGATAATCATCACCACCTCCCTCCTATATTAAAATCTTATACAGGCCGACTTATCAAATCGGGATAATGGCCGATAACATTCAACGGACCACATTGTACATCCCAGCCGATTTGATTCTAAAAAATCAATTTGGAGGCGAATGATGGCTAAATACGGGTTTAAAGCTGATAACGGTCCTGGAAAAAAACCTTAAATCACTACTCATCAGATGAAAAACAACGAATGCATTAAGCGTGTTTTAATTGTAGAGGATGAAATGATCCAGGCCATGGTTCTAGAAAATCTGCTAAAAAAACACGGATACGAAGTGGTTGGAAAAGCTCAGAAAGGAAGTGACGCAATCAAGCTTGCTCTTGAACTTGTTCCAGACCTAATCACGATGGATGTATCTCTCATGGACCAGATTGATGGAATTACTGCTGCCACAAAAATTCAGGAGATTCGATCCATCCCGGTGATTTACATTACCGGAAATACCGATAAATACAATTTCGAAAGAGCTAAAAAAACATACTTCTTCGACATTCTCTCCAAGCCGGTTTTTTCAGGTAAATTGATATCAGCTATCGAAAAAGCTGCCGAAATCATTGCCAATTCAGAAGCACCCCGAACAGGATCCTGACAGATGAAGACGCCTTTACCGATTTTTGTCAATTCGTTCTTATCCTGAAATGATTACATGAATTGCCTCTGTAATTATACCGGGTTGACGCAGGTACACAAACATACGTTTGAGAGAAACCCATCTTAGATCACACCACTGCACGGTTCCCGGTTCAATTAACGCTCCTGACTATCTGACGTAACATTTCTGCGGTTTTGAAGCTATGAATCAAGACATCTATATTCACGTCATCTCAATGCAAAGAAGTCGTATCTTGGAATTTCTCTGAAACTTTGTTTTCTGAAAATTCTATTTTCGAATAAATATCAACTTAGTTTAACCGCATACCAACGGCCCAATACCTGTTTACACCGTTCAACTTTTACTTGATGCTGCTAAAATTTATTCTTGTTACCGTCCTTGTCTTTGTCACGTTTCCAAATCTCTTTGCCCAGGAAACTGTCCGGCTCGACTCTATTGAAGTTACCGCTTCCCGCATCTCCTCAACCGTTTCTGAAAGCGGGAAACACGTTTCCGTAATTACCCGCGCCGAAATCGAGCAGATGCCGATCACTTCAGTCGATGAACTAATGCGCAGTCTCCCCGGAATTAACATGAATTCGCGCCAGGGTTTTGGCGTGCAGGCTGATGTGGGCATCCGGGGCAGCACCTATTCTCAGGTTCTTTTTTTGCTCGATAACGTTCCGCTGAACGATCCTCTCACCGCCCATTTCAACACAAATATCCCGGTATCGCTGGCCGAAATCGGGCAGATTGAAATTGTTCGGGGACCTGCCAGTGCCTCCTACGGTGCTGATGCCGTGGGCGGATTGGTTCATATTAAAACCCGGATGTACATGGAGCGCGAGGTCGAAAAGAGCGGGGATGCGGTTTCCCGGGCCGTATTCGATGCAGCAGCCGGCCAGCACAGCCTGCTTTCGGCCGATGGTGCATTTGAGGTTGAGCGAAACCGCCTCAGGGTCAGCGCTTCCTTCCGAACCATCCGCTCCGACGGCGAACGTCTGCGTAACCCCGGCTTTAATGCCGGCATTTCGGATGAAGAGTTTTACCACAATTACTTCGATGTCACAAACGTCTCCGCCGGGCTCTCTTACAGGCTGTCTGACACATGGTCTTTTTATATGAGGGGCGGACTGGATGAGCGCGATTTCAGTGCCCGCTATTTTTATACCCGCAGCGAGTTTGACGAATCGATGGAGGAAATCTCCAGCCGCTGGGTGCTTTCATCCATTACGCGGAATAGCGGACGTCACCGAACAGAATTCAATGCCTCGTGGAGAAATGTGGACGACATCTTCGATTTCAATTCACGGATTGGCACACCTGTTAATGAACATACCACCGACCGCATTTTTCTTAACCTTTCTCACCAGGTCTCGGCAGCCGATCCCGGTGCAGTCGTTTCAAGGGTGATGGGCGGCATTCAGATGAACAACAACCGGATCCGCAGCACCGACCGCGGCGACCACGAAGACCTGATGGGCGGTGCCTACCTCATTGCCCAGCTCTCTCCGGCCGACCGCCTGAGTATGACTGCAAGTTCACGCCTTCAGCTCGATACCCGGGGAAGAACTGAGTTTCTTCCGCAGCTCAGCACTTCCTACCGGATGGGAGCAATAACCCTTCGCAGTTCAGCGGGACGCGCGATTAGGGTGGGCGATTTCACCGAACGCTACATCTCATCACTGATCCCCAACCTTGCCCCTGGCCGCAACATCGGCAACCCGGACCTTGCACCCGAACGATCATGGACTTTCGATGCCGGCGCCGACTGGCAGGTAATGAACCGGGTAAGGGTATCGGCCACCGGTTTTTACAGAACATCGACCAACCTGATCGATTACGTTCTCACCAATTCCAACGAGATTGAATCGGCCGACAACCTGCAGCCTGATGAGTTCTACTTTCACACGCAAAACATCTCAAGTGCACAGACTTCGGGCATTGAACTGCTGACCTCAGGCTCCTTCCGGCTATCTCCGCAGACCCGCGGCAGTATCGAAACGGGTTACACCTATATCCGCACCACGGCAGATACGGGTGAAGTTTCGAAATACATCGCGAATCACCCATCCCACCAGCTTACGCTGGGACTCAGCATATCGGCCGGGCGTTTTCATCTGAATTCACAATCATCATATAGGGTAAGAAACGGAGAAACCGCAGGAGTGATCGGGGCCAGGGTTCCGGACAGCTACTTCGTCACCAATTTGAATATGGAAGTTCGCCTGGCCGAATCCGCGGTTATTTATGGCAAGGTTCTGAACCTGACCGATACCAGCTACCAGGAAATCCTGGGGCCGCCAATGCCCGGCAGGTGGGTGATGAGCGGTGTGAGGCTGAATATTCGGTAAAGGGGTTGGAGTTTTAATTACTTAGAGTTATGAGTACTTGGAGTTTGAAATACTTCAAGTACTTGAAAAACTTGTAGTAATTTTTACCGATTTAGTCATTGGTGAAAGGGTTCTGATTTTGGTTTGTTCTTGTTCTGAACGTTCGTGTTTCTTTTTCAAAAACATCTATCTTGAATTTTCAATCCGGAACCGAACTCTTGGGCTATGACATTCATACAAAAATCGATCTCAGTACTCCTTTTCACATTCATGCTTTTTGTTGGCAGTTCGCTTTCTGCCCAACAGCCATACTTTCCGCCGGCGGGTGATGAGTGGCAGGAGCGATCGCCGGGTGCGCTTGGATTCAATGCAGCTGCAATGGATAGTGTTGTTAATTTTGCCCTCGAAAACGAGAACAGCGTAGAACGAGATTTACGGATTGCCATTCTTCGCGCTTTCAGCCGTGAGCCCTACCATGAACTGGTTGGACCCACTCGTGAACGTGGCGGACCTGCAGGTATGATTATAAAAAACGGGTACGTTGCCGCGAGCTGGGGCGACCTGAACAGGGTGGATATGACTTTCAGCGTAACCAAAAGCTACCTTTCCACTGTTGCCGGGATGGCTTGGGACCGTAAGCTGATCGAGCTAAATGACCCGGTGAAACAGTTCGTCTGGGACCGCACTTTTGATGGCGAGCACAACTCCAAAATCACCTGGCATCATCTGCTTAATCAATCGTCCGACTGGTCGGGCACCCACTTCGGTTTGGAAGACTGGGGTGACCGCCCTCCTCGTCAAGGTGGCATTGACGACTGGCGCATGCGCGAGTTCAGGGAACCGGGCACCCACTACGAGTACAACGATGTGCGGGTTAACGTACTGGCCTATTCGCTTCTGCAGGTTTTTCGTGAGCCGCTGCCGCAGGTGCTGAAACGGGAAATTATGGAGCCTATCGGGGCATCCACTACGTGGCGATGGTTCGGATATGATGATTCCTGGACCATGATCGACGGACTGAAAATGCAATCGGTGAGTGGTGGCGGCCATCATGGCGGCGGCCTGTTTATCAACACTACCGACCAGGCCCGGTTCGGGCTCCTGTTTGCGCGCCGGGGCAATTGGGACGGAGAGCAGCTTATCTCCTCAGAATGGATCGACAGGGCAAAAGCACCGTCGGTACCAAATCCATCATATGGCTACATGTGGTGGACACTGAAAGGCGAGACGCAATGGGAAGGCGTACCCGATCATGTCTATTACGCAGCAGGGTTTGGAGGCAATTACATCGTAATAGATGAGGAGAGCGATCTTGTAATCGTCACGCGATGGCTTGATGGAAGCGTATTGAGTGAATTCGTGAAAAGCATATACGAAGCCCTGGATCAGACGTAGTAGTTCCTTAAAAAAAGGTGTTCTAAAGAATGAAGAGCTTATGGTTGCTTGGAGGAGGGGCTTTTTCCTGACTTCCGCATCGTGACACCAATAGCCTGATAACTACTTTTCATCTTGATCTGCTGTGTCACGTTGTTGTTGCAGCTAACTTTTTCTCTTGTCCTTTTGTCTTGATACAAAAGAACGAAAAAATCAAGGCGGTGAATTCCCGAAGCAGTTCGCTGCGGCTATGCGGTACGAATCCAAGGCCCCGCCTCGATAACTTATAAAGTCATTGTTCATTCATGCCACGCGTGGCTTAGGATTCGCAAGGCACCGCTCCGCCTTACGAACCGGGAATTCAAGTCCGACAGATTTTATCAGAAAAGGTGGCCTACTGAGATGTTATGCGAGCTCAAATTCTTTCGGGTCACCTAAACATTCATTTTAGACACGTAATTTATTGATTATTAATACCGATAAAATTTCACTTCTAAATAGTGCGGAAGTCAGGAGACGCAGTAATGCGTTAAAAAAGAGTTGTTCTAAAGAAAGGAATGCTTGTTGTTGCTTGAGGTGAGGCTTTTTGTTTTGTGCAACACTTATAAATATAGGGCAGTAACCCCCATATCAACAAATCTTTTTCATGATGTATAAGTAATGTTAGGTAAAGTTATTCTTTGTGTCATTAAAATACGTTCATTGTTGTATTCAACAATCACCAATTTGCATTTATTTTCGAAACGATATTGAGATTAAACAGATATGAACTCTTTCAAATCTCAGTCTGCCCAAGATAATTCGTCTGCTTACCAAGGGTGTCGCCCAGGTTTGTCGTGACAGGCTTTATCTAAATAGCTCCATTTGACCCAGCCTGTAATTTCTTACAAAAACAGCAGGCTGAAAGCCTTGTACAACTCATTAACTTAACATGGAATCATATTTATAACAGAGGCACTTCAATCAGAAGTTGATAGCACTTGCAAATTCGTCTAACAACTATAATACTCCACCATTACGATCGGGAACTTGTTTATGTCTTGCTTAAATATTTCACCAAAACGATCTAATAAAATACTATATTGGTTAAATATTGACTTTTTAAACTGATTTAGTTAAATACTGGTTTAGTTAACCATTTCAGTTAAAAGTGGCCCATTATCTTGTTCTTATCGGTGATATTGCAGGCTCAAGGAAAATAAAGCCTGCCGAACGCGAAAAGCTGCAGCTTCGTCTCATATCCCTGTTTGGGGAGATCAATGATGAAGATGACTCCATTGTTTCACCATATACCATTACGCTTGGGGATGAGTTTCAGGCCGTTTACCATTCTGCAGATCATTTTTTCCGCCACATCTGGTTTGTGATCTCATCAGTGCACCCGCTTGAAATACGATGGTCTGCGGCACTTGGTGGCATCAGTACCCCCATTAACCGTGAACAGGCCATCGGGATGGATGGCCCGGCATTTCACCGTGCCCGCGATGGAATGGAAATCCTGAAAAGAAATAATCTGCTTTTTCATATCTCAACGGATGATGCGGTATTTGATGAAATGGCGAACAATGCGCTCAACATTATCTCATCCCAGGTGAGAAGCTGGAAACTGAACCGTATCAAAATTCTTCATACATTGTACGCGGGACGAGATGTGAAAGAAACGGCCCGAACTCTTGGCATCTCCGAAGTTGCAGTTTATAAAAATATCAATGCAGGCTCACTTAACGCCATAAAAGCTTTTACAGACGCACTCTCTCTGATGATAAATAGAAAAAACGGGTAGATGAATTACACCATTTTCTTCGCGATTATGAATCTCATTCTGCTTGCGCGGGTACGGCTTACCCTGCGCGACCACGGTCTCTGGGATCTGCGCGAGTATTTTATTACCGGCATCATACCGCTTTTTGCCCTCGTTTTTTTATCGGTCAATGCCACCACGATTCTGCTTGCCGTTTATCTAATTCTTTGTCCGTTTCTGACGATGCTGCTTGAGCGCGATACCGATCACCTGAACCGTAACCGTTTTACCATGCTGGTGATCCATCTTTTTGTCATCGGGATGCTAACCAGCCCACTCTATTTTCTTCAACCCGTTTCATGGCTGCCATCTTTTGAAATATGGCTTGCAGGAGTATTTGCGATCGGGGACATTTCACCCATTCCAAACTGGCTCGCAATTCACGCCTTTCTATTCGGATTACTTCTGATTTTAAATGAAGTAAACATCATGGTGAGGCTGATACTGAAAGAGCTTGGCTTGGCTCCTATCGGACGAAGCAGGGGCACCATCAACGAGCATCAGTTCAGAACCGGACGGGTGATCGGGTTTCTCGAACGAATCTTCATTTTCGTTTTTGTGCTCCTTCAGCAGTATGCCGCAATCGGTTTTATACTCGCGGCCAAAGGAGTGGTTCGCTACCCCGATTTCAAAAACAGGACGTTTGCTGAATATATCCTGATCGGTACACTGCTCTCTGCACTAATGGCAATG
>PWWL01000022.1 GCA_003561515.1 Balneolaceae bacterium | reverse complement strand
GGTGGTGCATTCGCAGGTTTTGAGTCGTCAGTGGGCGACCTGGGCGAGTTTCTTTTCACAGAAGACAATTGTGTTATAACGTTGGATGTGTGGAAGAGTGTTGAAAGTCCGGTAACAATTAAATTTGATGCCGGTCCACCGCCAAATGATTGGGGTACAATAACCGTTTCTGCAACGAATACGGAAACCAACGCGTGGCAAACTCTGACCTTTAATTATTGCACAGTTGCTCCTGAACTGCGTAATCCGCCGGCACAGTTCGGTGGCCTGAAGAGACTTGCCATTTTCCCGGACAACGTAGAAAGAAGTCAGGACAATATTATCTACATCGATAATATAACCTTCACTTCAGAATAACTGTAAGCCTCAATCTAGCCGGTGTTATCTTGAATGATGACGCCGGTAGGCTGGGACTGAATCTTACCAAAGAATAACGCAAAGGGCTGTTGTGTAAAATCAACAGCCCTTTTTTTATGGTGTAGATGCCATGAAAGTAAAGGCCGGGGCCTTGCCTGTATCTCAGACTGATATTGTGCGCATTAGCGAATCGATTTCCACTCAATACTTATTTTGAACGAGACAGAAAAATTTACCCGCCTGTGGGGAAACCCGGTACGTGGTGAGCTCAGCATACTCAGGCATGCTTCCGCCGTTAGTTCCTGCGTCCCCACTTTTAGACTATTCGTTTAACCGAATCACACAGATAACCGGCTGAAATTGATTGCCAGTTGTTTATTTATTCGTAATTGCAGATATTAATGTAAGCGCTTACAGTAAGCGCTTACACTTTGCGGTTTTAAAAAATCGCATAAGTAACATTTAAACAATACTATAAAGTTTTATCAAGTTAACATTTAAGGAGTAATAAAATGAGAAAGTTTACCTTATTAATTTTTTCGATCATCGTAGGCCTTTCGATGATGTCCTGTGGCGATGATACCGGAGTCAACATTATCGATACCGGTAATGGTGAGGATGATGTGGAAGGAACGATTTATTCTATAACCTTCGATGTAGCTGGTGGAGATTCTTTTACCTTTTCTGTAGAAATGGATGGAGCAGTTGTTGAAGGTGATGACCTTCCTGACTGGTTCGAGGGAGAGAGGTTTGAATTTGACCCCGAAGAGCATCGCGTATTTATAGCGGGTAGCTTTGGAGGCGATGCAACCTGGAACCAGCCCGGAACCAATAATTCACTGCGCCTTTCAAGGGCGGGCAGATCTGCAAATATTACTGTAGATCCCGGAACTGTTGAATTCAAGTTTTTTATCGTGTTTGACGGCATGGATTTTGAAGACAACCAAGGTTGGGGCATGGGTGAATGGGACGGAAACCCAAATCGAAGTGTCGAGGTAGCGTCTGGCGGTGATTTGCTGGTTGAATTTGGAGATCAGCCGGAAGTAGAGCCCAGCACAACCCCGGAAAATCTCTTCATGGTGGGCAGCGGCCTTACAGAAGATGACAGTGGCTGGGATTGGGATGTAGCTGACTTCCCAATGGTACCTGTGCACTCTCAGGATATGTTTTGGAAGATCGTATGGCTATACGAAGGCGGTGAGTTCAAGTTTGCCCCGCAAAGAGAATGGAGTAATGACTTTGGGGCTGACGGTGAAGATCCTGTAGATGGAATTACAGCATTCGGCGGAGATAATATCGCAGTACCAGGAGAAACAGGCTACTATATGGTTGTAGTAAACTTCGATACCGAAGAGATTGCCGTGGTTGAACCAGAAGTGTACCTGATCGGTGAAACTATCGGTAGTTGGGACACAGCCGCCGAAGCCGGTAAGTTCGATATCGACGGTGATGTATTTACGATTACCCGCGAATTGGCCGACGAAGAGTTAAGAATGTACGCATGGTTCAGCGGCGGTTGGTTTACCGACTGGTGGCAGTCAGAATTCATGATCTTCGATGGAGAAATAGAATTTCGTGGAGACGGCGATGATCAGGATAGAGTAAACATCGATCCAGCCGGTGATTATACCATAGAGCTTAATTTCAGCACAGGAGATGGCTCCATAGAGCAGCAATAATCAGACTTGATAGCAACTTATTCAGGTACCTGCTTTCAGGCAGGTACCTGAACTTTATAGCTTACTAGTCAGGTAAAACGGGAATGGTTTTTCCAAAAGCGTCTGCGATTTAGAGCTCCACGGCTCAATCAAATAGATACTTAAGCAGCATTTCTTTATCCGTATATTTTGTAGCAAGAAAAGCATCGGGGTTGATCATGAAATATGTTGGTTTTGAGAACCCGAATGGTGACCATTTCAACCTAATTACCTTGTTTTGCAAAAAACTATTTACGACATAGCCAAAGCTGCAGGAGTGAGTATTGCCACAGTGTCCCGTGTTTATAACAAAGCGGAAACCGTAAAGCCCTCAACGCGAAAAAAAGTGTTGCAGGTTGCGGATAAATTGGGATACCAGCCTCATGTATATGCACAAGGGCTAGCCAGCAAACAAAAGAATAGAATTATGATGCTGGTTCCTGTAATGTCGAACTACTTTCTTACTGAAATTCTTCGCGGCACCCAGGATTGCCTGGATAACAACAAGATTGAACTCACGATAGTCAACATCAATTCGGATGAACAGCCTTTGCCTCAGGTAGAAAACATCATTAAAAAAAGCTGGGCTGAAGGTTACATTCTTGTGTCGCTCCATATGAGTGAAGCGGAACTGGAATCGCTGAAGAGATATAAAACTCCCATCAGCCTTGTAGATGATAAAAGTGATCATTTTGATTCAGTAAGTTTTAACAACGAAGAGGGGGCATTTAAAGCAACAAACTATCTCATAAAGAAAGGCTTTAAGCGTATTGCCTTTCTATCCGGTAAAGCCGATTCAACTCCCGTTGAACAGCGGCTACGAGGGTATCGGAAGGCTCTTTCAGCGAATAAAATTGCATTCGATGCAGAACTCATTATTACCGGTGACTCCATGGAACGGGATGGTTTTACCGAAAAAAGTGGCTACGAAGCCATGAAAAAAATTCTGAAACTCAAACATGAAGCGGAGGCCGTTTTTTGCACGTCAGATATTAAAGCAATTGGTGCTCAGAAAGCTATGCGCGAAAGTGGAATCGTTCTGCCAATCATCAGTTTCGATAATCTGAGTATTTCTGATTACATCGGCTTGTCAACGGTGAGCCAGCCAATGTATTCCATGGGCTTTGATGCAACAAAAAACCTTCTGCACAGAATTAATCATCAAAATGATGAACCCACACATAAAACTCATGAACCGGAGCTGGTTATTCGGGATTCCTCAGAACCGGTGATTTCCAAAAAAGAAGCAATATGATGTTCAAGCGTTTTCCTTTGCTATTTCTCGTAGTATTTCTGAGTCCGGCACTGCTTTTATCACAAACAGTTACTACCACTCCCTCTCTGCCAACGGAAGGGCAGCCCATCACCATTACGCTTGATGCCACATCCACCGAACTCGATGGCTTCCAGGGAGAAGTCTATGCCCATACAGGTGTTATCATATCCGAGTCTGACATGAACTCCGGTAATTGGTCTTACGTGGTTTCCGGTTGGGGCGAAAACCTTCCTGAACTGCGCCTCACAAACGTGGGTGATAATTTATGGGAGCTCGAAATAGAAAATATCAGAGACTTTTATGATGTACCCACGAGTGTTGACAGAATCTATCAGCTGGCATTTGTTTTCAGAAGCGCAGATACCAACCTTCAGACAAGGCCGGATATATTTATTGACATTTTTCAGGATCAGATTTCAGTTCGTTTTCTCAATCCGGCCGTTACTACTCTCAATCCCTACTTTGCCGAGCTTAACGAAATAATTGATTTTGTTATAGAAGGTTTCAGTCCTGAAGGTACACTAACTTCCATTTCCGTTTTTGAAAGTGGTACCGAAATAGCCTCCGTAAACGACAGCGACATACTTGAGTTTAGTTATGAAGTAACCAATCAGGGGCGTACCGATTTTTATGTAATAGCGGAGGATAGCGAAGGTGACATTGCCGAGGATTCGGTATTTGTGATGGTGAACCCGGAGGTTGTTCTTGCACCGAGACCCAACGGTGTGGAGGACGGAATCAACTACCATGATGACGGTTCTACGGTTACGTTTTCCATTTTTGCCCCGACCAAAGATTTCGTGTACCTGATCGGTGATTTTAACGACTGGGAGATTAGTGAAGAGTATTTCATGAACTTGGAAGAGGTGGGTTCACAGCAGGCTCACTTCTGGCTAACGGTGGAAGGCCTTACGCCCGGCGAAAAGTACCGTTTTCAGTATTTTGTAGATGGTGAAATACGCATTGCAGATCTTTTTTCGGAGCTTATTCTGGACCCTAACAATGACCGCTTTATCTCTTCCTCTGTGTATCCCGACATGCCTGAATATCCCCAGGGGTTAACAGAGCACCCGGTAACGGTGATTCACCCCGGCAGAGAGGTATACGAGTGGGAGGTACCCGATTTTCAGCGTCCACCCAAAGAAGAGCTGGTGATTTATGAGTTGCTGCTGCGCGATTTTGTGGAAGAGAGCACCTTCGATGTTCTGGCCGACACTCTCGGCTATCTTGAGCGGCTTGGGATAAACGCTATTGAGCTGATGCCGGTTTCTGAATTCTCAGGCAATCTTAGCTGGGGTTACAATCCAACTTTCCACGGTGCACTCGACAAATCGTACGGAACCCGCCGTGCCTTCAAGCGCTTTGTTGATGAGGCCCACAAAAGAGGAATTGCGGTGATTTTGGATGTGGTTTACAACCACGCGGTAGAGTCATCTCCCCTTGTACGTTTGTTCGGTGAAAATCGTGCCGGTGTATTTCAGGCCGGAAACCCGCTTCTTGGCCCCGGTCACGCATACAACGTATTCAGGCACCTGAACCACGATCATTTTTACATAAAGTACTGGCTCGACAGAATGAATCGCTACTGGGTTGAGACGTACAATATTGACGGATACAGGTTCGACCTGACCAAAGGCTTCGCATCGAATGTAAACAACCAGGCTCTTCTCGATGGCCGTAACGAGCAGCGTATAGTAAACCTGAAACGGATGGCTGACGAATTATGGGCATTCGACAGCGAGGTGTACGTGATTCTGGAGCACTTTGCTGATAACAGTGAAGAGCAGGAGCTGGCGAATTATGGTATGCTGCTGTGGGGGAATCACAATAGAAACTTTAATCAGGCCTCAATGGGTTACACCACGAATTCCAATTTCAGAAGAATTCATTACAGTAACAGAACGGGCTGGCAATATCCACACCTTATCGGTTATATGGAGAGCCACGACGAGCAGTGGCTTATGTATCGTAATATCACCTTCGGAAACAATAGCAATCCCGATCATAATGTCATGGATCTTGACGTTGCATTGAACAGGCAAAAACAAGTGGCCGCATTTTTCCTTACCGTGCCGGGCCCGAAAATGCTTTGGCAGTTTGGTGAACTGGGTTACGGAAGCGGGCCGGGCGAGTGCCTTAAGCCGGGTGATGGGAGCGACGGGGAGTGTTCTGCAGGCGATCCGGGCCGTACGGCTGAAAAACCGGTTCGATGGGATTACTACGAAGATGAAGCCAGACACCGTGTTTATCGCTCATGGAGTGAACTTTTGAGGCTGCGCCACAGCAGTCCCGCATTCAGCAGCGGTGAAACCGAATTTCAGTCAAGCTTGAGCGGCGAGGTAAAGTGGATACGGCTTCTGCATGATGATATGGATGTGGTAATAGTGGGTAACTTCGGTGTGGAGTTCAATGAAGCCGATATCGACTTTCCTTCTGAAGGGGAGTGGTTTGAATTTGTGACCGGTACTTCGGTAGATGTTGATGCTTCCCTACAAAGAGAATATAATCTGGCACCGGGCGAATTGCGTCTCTACACGTCCCGATTTGTGGAACCGGCCGAAGAAAACGTCTTTTTCAAAGTGGGGCAAACCGGATTCCAGCAACTGCCCGATAATTTTGAGCTCGAACCGAACTTTCCAAACCCGTTCAATCCCTCAACTACGCTCAGGTACAGCGTACCCGAACAGGCTCCTGTACGCATCGATATTTATGACGTGCTTGGCAGAAGGGTATCCACAATTCTGAACGTGGACGAGCACCCGGCCGGAGTCAATTTCACGGTTAACTTTGACGCTTCCGGGCTCAGCAGCGGTCTATACATTGCAAGGATGGTGAGCGGCAGTACGTCGCGGGTTCAAAAGATGACATTCGTAAAGTAATCTGAGTTTTATTTCCGGTCGGAATATCTCATATTGATCGGGTTAAGAAATTGTAGGGCAAACTCCGGAATATGAATGCACTCGACTGGATTGTAATTGCGGTCTATGCCGCGGGGCTGATAGGGCTTAGTTACTACCTCAGCAAAGGGCAGAGCACCACCGAAGACTACTATCTCGGAAGCAAAAATTTTAAATGGTGGCAGGTGGGCCTTTCAACCATGGCCACGCAATTGGGTGCGGTCAGCTTCATATCGGCCCCGGCATTTGTTGGGCTAAGGCAGGGCGGAGGCCTTCAGTGGCTCACCTACGAATTCGCCGTTCCGCTGGCAATGATCTTCCTCATCATCTTTATTTTCCCGCCGCTTTATAAATCGGGAATCATCAGCATCTACTCGTTCTTGGGCAAGCGGTTCGGAGTGAGCACAACAAAAATTTTGAGTGCCGTTTTCCAATTCAGCCGTGCGTTTGCGGCGGGCATTACCGTGTATGCGGTAGCTATTGTGCTGGAGGCCGTATTCGACATTCCGCTTTGGATCAACATCCTCATTACCGGCATTGTGGCTCTGATCTATGACTACATGGGCGGGATGAAGGCGATCGTGATATCGGATGTGATTCAGATGGGAATACTCTTTATCGGTTTCCTTCTCTGCTGCTATGTGGCTTTCGACCTGATCGGCGGCTGGGGTGAATTTATGGATAATCTTGACCGCAGCCGGCTCGACGCGGTCTCATTTTCAAATCTTGGCATCGGCGACGGAGAGGAGTTTGGATTCTGGCCGATGGTGCTTGGCGGGTTTTTCCTCTACACGGCATACTACGGATGTGATCAAAGCCAGGCCCAGCGCATTCTCTCGAGCAAGGATATGAACAACGTTCGAAAGGCACTACTCTTCAACGGGTTTTGCCGCTTTCCCACGGTGCTTCTCTATTGCGTAATGGGGCTGTTGATCGGCACCTATGCCATCATGACGCCCGAATTTCTGGGAGCCAT
>PWWL01000180.1 GCA_003561515.1 Balneolaceae bacterium | reverse complement strand
TTGCCCATTACCTTGAAACAAAGCGTGTTTTCGTCAAAAGGTAAGTCCTCAGTAGCCCCGGGAAAGGAGAGGCAGAAATTTCGGTAGATTTCGATGTTCATGGCAAGGCGCAAGGTTCAGGGTTCAGGGAGTAGCAGGTATCGAGTAGCAAGTATTGAGACAGGCTTTCCCTGATACTCAATACTTGCTGCTCGATACTCATTACTTAATTTGCGATTCGATACGCATTCCTCATCTTAGCTTTTATCTCAAATAAACGATTCCGTCTTTCTTTGCAAATAAGCCGTTAAATATATTTGAAATTTGTTGCCTCGCAATAATAACAGGCAATGACGAGTTTTAGCGTTTCAATTTGTCTCGTTCAGCTGCGAAATAAATAATTTTGAAGTACGAATTTTGTTTTCTACAATTGTAGAAATTAAATCGAACAGTACAGTTTATGTCGTTATCTCAAACTGAAGAAGAACTGATGCAGTATCTCTGGAAGCTGGAAAAAGCGTTTATGAAAGATCTGCTTGATGAGTATCCAGACCCAAAACCTGCTCCCACCACCGTTGCAACGTTGTTAAAAAGAATGACAGATAAAGGCTTTGTGGGTTACAAAAAAATGAGCCGTTCTCGTCAATATTATCCGCTTGTTAAAAAGTCAGACTATTTTTCAAAGCATGTTAACGGGCTGATAAAAAAGTTTTTTAATGACTCGGCTTCACAATTTGCTTCCTTTTTTACCTCAGAAACCAACCTTTCTGAGGAAGAGCTCAAAGAATTGAAAAAGATTGTAGAACAAGAAATAGAGAGGAAAAAACAATGATCCTATACATAGTAAAGTCAACACTGCTTGGGATTCTATACTGTGTACAGATTTCTGCTTCAAAACGAAAAGATGCACCTCTTTAATCGATTCTTTTTACTGTTTGCTTTAGTATTTGGATTAAGTGCACCATTAATTTCCATAGAGATACAGCCAGAAAAGACCATTGCCGGAATTAATGTTCAGCAGATTGAGCGAGCGGTGACAATGCCTGTTGAGTCGGTGAGCAACTCCATCGGAACTGTGATAACCCCGGAGCCTGAGAGTCCTGTAATCGCGGAAACGGCTCCCGTTTCACCTGTAAAGCAAAAAATTACGGTCAGTACATGGAACATAGTAATGGCTATTTATGGACTGGTGACTCTTTTCTTTCTGATCCGGTTTATTTCAGGGTTATTAGAAATCCGAAGAAAAATAAATAGCGGAAGCCATAAGAAAACCGAAGAATCAATATTTGTGCTATTGGATGAGCCCATCACTCCACAATCATTCTTTTGGTTTGTTTTTCTTGAAAAGAGGCGATTTGAGTCAGGAGAAATTGAGCCGGAAATTTTCAATCATGAGCTGACACATGTTCGTCAGTTACATTCATTTGATGTGATGCTTGTTGAGATCCTGAAAATATTCTTTTGGTTCAACCCATTCATCTATCTCTGTAAACGTGCAATTCAGTTGAATCACGAGTTTTTGGCTGATGAGTCAGTACTTGTGAAAAGCTCTTCTGTAAGTGAATATCAGAACATGCTGATTCGGAACTGCACCGGAAATGGAAACCTGAGTGTGACCAGCAGCATTAACTATTCATTGACAAAAAAACGACTGCTTATGATGATGAAGCCCTACTCATTGACCCGAACCGGCTCTAAAAAATTGGTTCTGATTCCTTTGATTGCTGCCTTAACGCTGACGTTCTGCACGAAAGAAAAAGAACCGACGGTAGTAAATCTTAGCGACATCATACAACCTACAGTATATTACGATATTGAACTGTATTCTGACGCCGATCGATCTGAGAAACTTGGATTGCCATTCTTTGCTAAGTACACCTCATCAGGAGAACTCTTCACCGGAACTAAAAGAGTCTATCACGCAGAAACTGACAGCCTGCACATGAAGCTTTTTTATGAGGATGGACTCAATACCGGCGCATTAATGACTATGAATGGAAATATTCATCGAAATAAAAACAGAATCTATTTGGGTAAACCCCATATTGAGGAAATGTATGTAAACGAGGTTTTAGTTTATCAGGATATCCCGCCAAGTGATAATGAAGATGGCTTAGGGCGCATACGCACATGGCACAGAAATGGAAAGCTTAGTGTTGAATTGTTTTATACCGGGTACACAGGTAATAAATTGTATCAGGGATTAATGACCACCTACGATGAAGAGGGAAATATTACAGAGCAGAAGCGGTACGAAGAGGGTGTGCTAGTGGAGCAGGTTTATTGATTGAAAATGCGTTTAAGTTACCGCTGTAAATAGAGTAGCAGGTAGCGAGTATTGAGACAGGCTAATCTTGATACTCGATACTTGCTACTCAATACTCAATAATTTTTCACCAATCCCGCCACCTCATCCGCGCAGGCCCAGGAGAAGGTAAAGCCGGCAGCATTTAATGATAGAGATGGTACAACTCTTGCGGCCGCCACCCCAAAGTAATGTCAGTGCACTGTAACGGGGTGTATCGAAACTTACATTAATTTTTTTAATTGACAGACAGATGCGTAACGTGCGGTTAGGAAATCCAAATACGTCTTGAATACGAATGCTGAATAGAGAATACAATCTCACCTCTGATGGGCTTGAAACAAAACGATCTATTCGTACTACCTCTAAGTACTCCTATTAATAATTTATCTGAAAAATTATGAACCAAAACAGAGACACAGGTCGCATCATTATCGGTATCTCCATCATCATTGGATTACTCATTCTTGGCTTTTTTATGAACAGTTCCGTAAAAATATTCAAGGATTATGAACGCACGGTAACCGTGCGCGGGCTTGCCGAGCAGGAACACCTGGCTGATGTGGTTATCTGGCCCATCCAGTTTACGCTGGCCAGCAACGACCAGGAGGAAATCTACAGACAGCTCGAAGAGAACACTCAGAAAGTGATCAGCTTTTTAACCGAACGCGGTATCAGTGAGGAGGATATTACCGTTGATGTTCCGATGGTTACAGACCGGTCTGCCCAACGATGGAGTGGTGATTTAAGCGGACAATTTCGCTACGTTGCCTCGCAGTCGGTAACGGTCTATTCAAACCGTGTTGAAGAAGTTAGAACGGTTATGCGGGATGTGGGCGAGCTTGGTAAACAGGGAGTTATTATTGCGGGTGACGATTACCAATTTCGCACCGAATATTTATTTACACGCCTCAACGACATCAAACCGGAAATGATTGAAGCCGCCACAATTGAAGCACGGAAAGTGGCGCAAAAATTTGCGGAGGATTCCGACAGCCGGCTCGGTAAAATCAAGACTGCGTCGCAGGGTCAGTTCAGCATCACAGACCGTGATAGAAATAACCCTCACATAAAAAATGTGAGAGTGGTTTCTACAATCGTCTATTATCTGGCCGATTGAGAACACGTCACTTGCCTTGAACCGTCACCCGTTACCCCCCCCTTTATCATTCTAAGAGGGTAACAAACCTTTAATGAGCTATTAGACGGAGATGTACTTCAACTACTCACCCACTCTCGCCTTTTCATAAAGGGTAGATCGAAACGCCCCTCCTCACTTTCACAGGTTCATCACAGCTCTCTCACCCAGATGTTGCGGAAGCTCACGTAGTCGCCATGGTCCTGCAGGCCAATGGGCAGCTTACGCGGATGCGGCTCGTAGTGAGAAAGCCCGATATAGACCGTAGGGCCCTGTAATCTTTCGCGATGGTGAATAAGCACGCCGTTGTGAAGCACGGTAACATAGGCAGCCTTAATGAGATTTCCGTCATCATCAAAATAGGGCGCCTCAAAAAATATGTCGTAGCTCTGCCATTCGCCCGGCGGACGGCTGGCGTTTACCATCGGGGCTTTTTGCTTGTAAATAGAACCTGCCTGACCGTTTGAGTAGGTTGGATTCTGCCATGAATCGAGCACCTGAATCTCATAGAGTCCCATCAGGAACACACCGCTGTTGCCGCGGCCCTGGCCATCGCCTTCAATCACCGACGGTGTTTTCCACTCCACATGCAGGTGCATATCACCGAAACCCTGCTTTGTCATAATATTCCCTGAACCGGGCACTACCGTCATCACGCCATCCTCCACTTTCCACGGAGCCGGCCCATGTTCCTGCTGGATTATCTCCAGGTAACCAGGCACGCCCTCCATGCTCGGGAAATAGCCCGGAGCCGCTTGCCAGTGCGAAAGATCGGTTCCGTCAAAGAGTACAATGGCATCCGATGGCGGTTCGAGAAAGGCACCCGTGGTGATCACGGAATCTGTGACCGGGGTCCAATCGTCCGTTAATTCAGGATGCCACTCCACCTGGCGGTCTTGCGCACACGCTACACCGATACACAAAAAAATACTGAAAGTGATTGCGAGAATGGGTTTTAGCAGATTCATGTCAAAATTAATTATGTTTCAGGTGTAAACTTTTTCCCTTTTTCAGCGTTTATCTGTAAGGCCACATGCAGCCGGGAACAATCAAATTGAATATGGCTCTCTTTCTGAAAGTTTCCAAAAGGATCTGCATCAGTACCGAATTTTCGGGAATGAGGTCAAAAAAAAATCGAATTCACGGAGGTTGATATGATCAAAGCAATGTTAATGGTGGTAATACTATCGGGATTGATGGTTCAGGATCTCTTTTCCCAAACCACGTTTGAATTTGACCTTGCCGGCTATCATAAAGTGCCTCCGGTTCGTACCACGGCCACCGGTATGATGGAAGCTACCATCCACGACGATACCCTTATAATCACCGGTACTTTTCAGGATCTCAGGGGCTACTATTGGTCTGCCTACATTCACTTCGGTGCTGAAGGCGAATCCGGTAATCGCCTCCTGCGCCTGCGGGCCGACCTGAATGAAGACAAGGACAGCGGTGAATTTCTCGGTGAGAAGAACACCTTTGAACTGCGTCCGGCCATTCGGCAGGCCCTGCGCGATGGCAATCTGTATGTAATTATCTCCTCAAATCGCCACCAGGGCGGGGAAATCCGGGGACAGATACCGAGGATGTGATGTAGCAATAGTTTTAGTAGCTGTATTTCATCACCGTAACCAGCGGTAAACCGTCATCGTCGGTACTGATCAGGTAAGCGAAGCCATGCCTGAGTGCCCCAAGCCGGTAGCCATCATCAAGTGTGGTTTTGTATACCGGATTTCCATCAGCATCAAAAATGATCCATTCAGGTTTTCCATCTGTATCGAAAACACTTACCCAGAGATAGCCAAGATCGTCGGCCACCATGATGTTAAAGGCCGGTACCGTTTCCGGAAATGACTCCCTCAAATCCCTTCGCGCCTGATTGTTTCCCTCAAGTATAGGCTCAAAGCTGTTCATCATTGAGTCTCTCATGGAAGCTGAAAACTCACGTACCGGCAGATCGAGCGAAATATGAGGTTCGAAACTGCTTGCAGCTGATTCTTTCCTTTTAATGTACAGAGAATCGGTCCATCCGTAATACAGGTTTCCTGAATAATCGGCCACAACCCTTCCCTGCCGATGCATAAGCGGATTCGACATCGACATTCTGGCCATTCCATCCTGTGTTATTGTAAACTGCTGAGGCGGTGGAAATGCATACAGGCTGTCTTGCACAATATTTCCCTCCAGATCAATTTGCCGCAATACAGACATCGCATCTTCATCGGTGAGTACGTTTGGTCTTGTAACTGCAAAAATGGAACCGGGAACCGCAGCCAGCATTGCTGAATAAAATCCGGTTTCAGAAAAATTGGCATTAAAATCGGAGCTGAATGCCCATCCTCCATCTGCTTTATGGAATGTGCTAACGGCTTGTGTACTCCAGTCGAGTATGTGTATCGCGTCATCGTTTCCGGTTGTTACCTGACCCGGAAACTGATACTCACCCGGCCCGGATCCACGGGCGCCAATGGTTTGAATGTAGTTTCCCTGAGGATCTACTGCGTGTACATACCGTTGCTGTGTATCGGTCAGTATAAGGTTGCCCTCCGAATCTGCGTGAAGTGCGGTAATGGATCCCAGCAGAAGCTCATCCGATTCGGTGATTGTGTGCGACTTGCTCAGGATCAGCTCCGGCAGATCCATAATCGTTATCTCTTCACTTTCGGCGGAGCACGCGGTGATCAGGATTACTGAACAACTGATCAGGCTGGCTGTCAAGATACATGCTTTCATGGGATTGTACTTGTGGGAGAGTGTAATGAACCTGCAAACTACAAAATTAGTTTTAAACATTCTCCCAAAATAACGCCTTCTCTATCCGCTTTACAAATCACCATGAACGCCACCAATTGAAGGGCTGTTTGATTACGAAAACAGATCGCTGACAGCAGGATTTTGCTGCCTCAGCCGGAATCCATTAAAGAACTGAATTTATGAAGATTGTCATAGCGGGCGGACACGGACAGATAGCCATGCTTCTGCATCCCCTACTGAAAACGGACGGGCATCAGGTACGGGGCCTGATCAGAAAAGAGGAACAGGCCGGCGAGCTGAAAGCGGTCGGTGCCGAACCTGTGATTGCCGACATTGAAAATGAGGACGACATCTCGGAAGCCGTGGGCGAGGCCGACGCCGTTGTATTTGCCGCGGGAGCCGGGCCCGGAAGCGGAAAAGAGAGAAAATGGACAGTTGACCGCGACGGTGCCATTAAGCTGATGAAGGCGGCGAAGAAGAATGGTATTAAGCGGTATGTGATGATCAGCGCCATGGGCCTCGATACTCCGCGCGGCGATGAGGTGTTCCAGGTGTACCAGCAGGCAAAGGCCGAAGCCGATGATGCCCTGCGGAAAAGCGGACTCGACTATACAATTGTGAAACCGGGCCGGCTGACCAACGACCCCGGTACGGGAAAAGTGAAAATGGCCCGCTGGCTTGATCCCGGCGAAATCCCCCGGGAAGATGTGGCGAGGGTGATCCGCACCGTGCTTGAGGATCACCGCACCATCGGCAAGGAGTTTGATTTGATTAGGGGGGAGAATTCGATTGAGAGCGAGCTGTTGAGGCTGATGGAGGGGTAGGGATTTTGTGCGGGGATTGTGCAGATCTTTTATCCTGGCTCATCGGGTGAAGCAGAGCTTCACGGAGCCCTTGTGGACAGCAGAGCTGTCCACAAGTTTGGAGTTTGGCTAACATCTCATGTTTGTTAGTGCCGAAAGGGCCGGGTTTTGCTGTTTTTTATAGGTTCGTGATTGAAGTTTTTTAGACACGAAGCCGGAGAAACTCAACCCGAGATGTT
>PWWL01000363.1 GCA_003561515.1 Balneolaceae bacterium | reverse complement strand
TTATCTCGAACTCACGTTAGTTTACATATTCTTTAAAAAAATCATCTACAACACAGACGCCTTCATTTTGACATACAAACATCTTCTGATACTGCCCCTGCTGTTGTTGGTTGCAGCTGCCTGCAGCACTCCACGGACTGCCGTGAGCATTGACGACATGGAGCGGTCGGACATTTCACCGGCCGAGCTTGCCGCGATGGTGCCCGATTACAGCACAACCCTCCTGACTCTTGAGGGGAGCGGCCGCGCCATCATCAGCGAGCCGGGAAGCAGTGAGAGGGTAACGCTTCAGTTTATGACCGGCCGCGACGCAAGTCTCATAACCGTGCGAACCAGCGTGGGTATTGAAGGCGGACAGATCCTGGTGGATACCGATTCTCTCCTGGTTTACAATAAGGTGGATGGGTACGCCGAAAAGGTCTCCATTCACCAGAGCAATCTTACCAGCATCGGTTCGCTGGCATCGCTGAACATGCTCGATTTGTTCAGTTATTCGCTGCCCGAGGATGAGATCGCCTACATTTTTGAAAATGACAGATACTTTGTAGCCGTTTTGTTTGATGATACGCGCGTAACCATATCCAAAAGAGACGGCATTGTGCAGGATGTGGTTCAGACCGGCGCCCGCGCCGCCTACAGCCGCATTGAATATGAAGGCCATGCGCGTATAGAAGACTTTTATCTGCCTCGAAAAATCACCATTTTTAGCCGTGATGGCAGCTCAAGAGCAACTTTTCTGGTTCAAAGACTTGAGGTTAACACTGAATTGCCGGAACTGCGCATCGATTTACCCGACGATATTCCTATATACAGGTTATGACACTACGCATTCTCACATTATCGTTACTTGTTCTGCTGATTGCGGCCGACCTGGGCCTGGCTCAGGATCGTAATAGTTTCGAAGAACGGAGGGCCGAACTTGCCGAGCGCCAGCAATCGACCCGTGAGCAAATCGAAAATCTCCGGGAACAGATTGAAACCTACAATGAAAGACTCGGTTTTGCCACGGAACGGTATGAGCAGATGTACCGGCAGTTCCAGGAGCTGGAACGCGTGATAGCACTGCAGCAGGAGCGGATCCGCCAGATGAACCGCGAACGTAACCAGATCGATGAGGAAATTCGCCTGATCGAAGAAAATATGGAAAACCTCGAAAGCCAGCTTCGTAGCCTGATTGAGGAATACAAGCAGACACTCACTTTTCTGTATAAAAACGGACGTACCACCGAGCTGGCACTGCTGCTTACCTCATCCTCTTTCAACCAGCTGATGATAAGATCTTATTACCTGGCCAGATTTGACGAACACCGGCAGCAGCAGGTATCACAAATTGAGGGAACGCAAACAGAGCTTGAAATTGCCAGGGCCGACCTTGAGGAGACCAGACAGCGAAATGACGAATCTCTTGCTGCAATTCAGGATGAAAACCAAAGCCTTGCCGAAAGACAGCAGATGCAGCGCCGTAACGTAGAGCTGCTTCGCCGCGACCGCGACAACTTGCAGGTCCAGGTATCCATCCGTCAACAGCAGATTGATGAACTCAACCAAATTATCGAAGAACTGATTGCCGAGGAGGCGCGAATCCGCCGGGAGGAAGCAGCCGGGACCCGTGCCGTTCGCCGCGAACTCAACATTAGCAATGATGAACTGGCCGCATTCAGCACCAGCTTCAGGGAAAGCAGAGGGCAGCTGCCCTGGCCCGTAGATAACGGAACCATTACGTCACGGTTCGGGCTTAGGCTGCACCCCGTTTACAATACCCAGACCAACAATCCCGGCGTTGAAATATCAACACCCCCCCGATCAACAGTTAGGTCTGTAAATGACGGTTACGTTTTCGGTATAGAATTCATCCAGCCATGGGGCGAAACGGTACTTGTGCATCATGGAAATTACATCACGGTTTATGGCAATCTCAGTGAAATTTATGTGCGGAGAAACCAGGTATTAACAAGAGGCGACGTGATAGGCCTTTCCGGCGACGATGACTCTCTTAATGGTGAAATTATCTTCTTTGCCGTTCGCGACGGCAGTGCGTTTATCAATCCCGAAGAGTGGCTGCAGAGGGTTGTTCCTTGATAGTCGTGAGTCTTGAGTCTTGAGTCTTGAGAAATAGTGGAAATCCCCTCTTGAGAGGGCTCATTCTTTGAACGCGTTAGCGAAAAAGTGAGAGCGAAAGGCGCAGCCTGTTCGCACGAACAAGGGGTGTGTTCCCGGTTTGGCTTCGTTGCATGCTTTACACACCCCTGACTGCTCCGCTAAACGCCCCACAATCTGTCCCCTCTCAAGTTGAGTGCTTTTCGAAATCCCGACACTACGGGGAGGGGATTTTCGGCCTGTCACATCTTCAATAGTGCTGCCCACTTTTGTGCAAAAATCTCACTACCCAGTACTCGATACTCGTTACTTGATTCTCAAGACTCACGACTCACGACTCAAGACTCAAGACTCACCTCTATTTCATATTCACAAACTGCAGCGGTACGTCGAAACGCTTGCCTTTAAGGTGTTGAATCACTTCCTGAAGCTCGTCGATTTTTTTCCCGGTAACGCGAACCTGATCGTCCTGAATGGCCGGCTGTACCTTCAACTTCAGGTTTTTGATCTCCTTTACGATTTTCTTGGCCGTCTCCCGGTCGATGCCTTCTTTGATGATGACGTCCGTCTTAACGTGGCCCTGGCTGGTGCCCTCGAGGTCGCCGAACTCGAGTGCTTTCGGCTCCAGTTTCCGCTTGATGAAATGCTTGATCAGCATATCCTTCACCGCCTCCATCTTCATCTTTTCGGCAGCCACAATATGAATGCGGTTCTCCTTTTTGTGAAACTCCACTTCGGTATGCAGCCCGCGGAAATCGTATCGCGTTGACACTTCCTTCAGTGTGTTGTTTACCGCGTTATCCACTTCCTGGGCGTTGATTTCGTTGACGATGTCGAATGATAGCATAAGTATGATTTCTTCCTGTTTCAATGATCCTTGAATATAGTCAAATCCTGACAATCATTTTCTTGACGGAAAGAGCCGACACCAGAAGTTTGTTCAATATGTCCGGCAAATGTATCTGACCAATGATTAATACAGGTCCTGCTCATGATGGGCATTGATTTTTCGCAACTGCACTGAGATAGATGATCTGATGTTAACATCCAGTTAACATTCACTTAACAGGCAGGTTATCGATGTTTTAGAATTTGTCATCTTCTAAACAACTAACCTGAATATCATGAATTATTACTCACTCTTTGGGGCATGCCTGCTTTCATTGTTACTTTTACCATTACACGCTAGCTCTCAACCGGGAAGTACCCCAGCCGACACGGTCTCAACAGAGATCAGCTCCGAACTTCTTGAGATACTTCTTGAAAACGGGGTGATAACACGCGACCAATACAATGCACTCTTGCGCCGTGCCGACAGGGACCCAATGCTCGACCTTCTCGACCAAGACGATGACACCGGCTATACACCGGTTGAAACGAGGCCAAGGCGGTTCAGGGTGCGCTCTGAAGATGGCAGGGATATATTCAGATTTCGCGGCCGGGTTTATATAGACGGAGCCGGGCTCTTTCTCGACGACAATAAAAACACTGTTGATGATAACCGCGACGAAAGAGGCGATCTTGGAAACTATGGAACCATCATCCGCAATGCGCGGCTTGGAGCCGAAGGAGTAATGTATGAGGATTTTCTCTGGAGAATGGAAGCTGATTTCAGGGACCAGGAAGTGCGCCTCAGAGGAGCGTATATCGAGTATATCCGGCTCAATCCATTCAGGATCATGGTCGGTAACATCAAGGAACCGATGGGGCTCGAATGGATGACCTCCAGAAGGCGAACTACTTTTATGGAACGCGCCGCATCGCTCGATGCCTACAAGCCAAGCTGGAATATCGGTATGAGAGCCGAATACCGGGGATCGAACTACAATATCATGGCGGCATTAATGAGCGGCGGTGAACTTTTCAGGCAAAGAGATGTAACCGATGGCTATGCTTTTGCCGGCAGGGCTTCATTCTCCCCATTCAATCGCGGCACTACCTATACCCACCTGGCAGTTAGTGGTGCCTATCGCGTAAACTCATACACGCAACGAATAGACGGACAGTTCGACAGGCAGTACAACCCCATCCGGCTGCGTACCAGAATTGGCACAAGAGCCATTGACGGCCGGTTTATTGGCAGAAACGATGTTCAGGATACGGTTGACTGGACCCGGCTGAATGCCGAGGCTGCGTTCGGGTTCGGAGCCTTTTCGGTGCAGGGAGAGCTTACATCCGTGAACATGACACGCGATTTCGGGCAGACTGACCTCAGCCTTGGCGGCTATTACGTTCAGGCCAGTTATTTTCTCACCGGCGAATCCAGAACATACAGACCTTACCGCGGCAACATGGGTGCACTGATTCCGAACCGGAATTTCCGTCCCGGTTTTGGCCCCGGCGCCATCGAAATTGCTGCCCGTTATTCGCGCGTAGATTCTAACGACCAGGATTACGATGGCGGTGAAATGGATCACTTTACCCTGGGCATCAACTGGTACCTGAACAGGGAAATTCGGGTGATGATCAATTACATGTACCTCGAAGCCGAAAGGCTTAACGGAAAACAGTCGAAAGGCAGTGTGGTTGCAGCCCGGTTCCAGATTGAATTTTAAAGAGTTCCATGAAACCTGATCACTTAAAAAGACGGATCGTCCTGGTGCTCTTGCCGCTGTTAATGTTTGCCGCAGGCTGCGCCAGTGAACAAATACTGGTCTCCGATACCGAGTCAATACCCGGAGAGCCCATCACCGAACTATACCTCTTTGCCGACGACAGAGACCTCCGGCAGCTTTACGCCCGAAACCCAAGATCGGATCAGCGGGTTGAAGGTTTTGTAAGGATCGGTGAAACCGGCCGGATCCGAACATTGCGAAACGGCTTTCGGTTCAGGGGCAACACCAGCCGCTATCATCCAAAAAAGTCGTTCAATATCCGTTTTGAGCACGCACAGCCTTTTCTGTTCAACAGCTCACGGATGAACCTCAACGCCATGTACACAGATCCCTCCGGAATGCGCGAAAAGCTGGCCTGGGATATGTTTCATGAACTTGGGCAGCCGGCATCCAAAACCCGCTACTTTGCGCTCTACATCAACGGGAACTATGAAGGGCTCGGGGTTCACATCCAGAGAGTGGATGAAGTTCTGCTTTCACAAAACGGACTTAATCCGAACGGCACCATGGTTCGTGATCTCACCCGAAGAAACAACCGTCTGCTCGGGCTCGAAAGGCAGTCGATGTTCGGCCACGATGTTGGCAGCGAAGCTGATGTGAATGGGTTTCTGTCGCAGGCATTCAACAGCCGCTGGACATCCGACTGGAACGCTCTTGCCGATTTCCTTCAATGGGTGCACGACACTCCGCCGGGTGATGAATTTTACGCCGGTTTTACGGAAAGGGTAGACACGGAGAATTTCATAGACTGGCTTGCAATTCACTATATCATCGGGGATGTGGATGCTTATGGTGATGATTACTGGCTCTACAAAAGTCCCTCTTCAGGCAGCAAATGGAAATTTATTCCGTGGGACCATGATCTTAGTTTTGGCAGGAATGAGCGCGATGATGTACCCGACAACCGTGAGCTGGGTCAGTATGGTGACGGACTAAGGCAGCTTAGCGACTTTTTTGCATACGAGTACCCTATTGATGACGGGGGATGGGATAACCAGCTGATCACCTCCTTTCTCGAAACACCTCAGCTTAGAGATCAGCTTCTTCATAAAATAGAGCACCTTATCACCGACGTATTCACGTACGATTATTTCCGCGAAAAGATTGATGCTCATAAAAGCGTGATTTCCCCTTTGATGGAGCTTCAGCCGGGCGATGACCGCTTTATTCTCAATGAACGCCAGCATCATGGAGAACAGGGACTGCTTCACCTTCATGCCGAAAACCTTCTCGACTATATTGAACTCCGATATGCATACCTCGACCGTTTGCTCAATCCGGTGGAAGGTGACCTTTACCGCGCCGAGGCAACGATTCATTCCGGCTCAGGTGGAGAGAGAATTCTTCTTACTGATTCCGCGGGCTGGACAATTGCCGCATTTGAGCCGACTGATTCAGATCATAGAACCACCATATCGGTTACCGTTGATGAACTGCCGGAAAACGTATCGGTTGACGGAATCCAGCGCGAATGGACGTTCACTTCGAGTAATGGTCCGGTAGAGGGTAACCTGACGTTGTTCTACAGAAACGACATTGCCCCCGACGGAAAAGAGAACTGGTACACCGGGCCTGTTGCCATTGGCAATCAGTGGGAACTGGCCATTTGTGATTCGGACGGCAAATGCAGAGCCGATTCCGAAGTAAATCCATACTCAAACAAAGTGGTGGCAAGGGTAACACTCGATTCCGAATCCCGCTTTCAGCTTCGATATCGGGATTGAATGAATTGATTTAGATACAGGAATTTGTTGAGCCACGAAATCACGAAATTTTTACACTTACAAGCAGAAGTGATTCGAAGCTTTTACCTGCAGGTTTTAGGTTTGACAAAAATCTGCTTCGTGTACCTTTGTGTCTTCGCGCCTTTGCGGCTCGTCCAACCTTTCCTTGATCTCTTAAACACTAATCAAGTAATTCGCTCGTACCGCCCATAAAAAAAGCCGCCCCGAAACAAATCAGGGCGGCGCCTTCAAACAGCTGATAAAGCGGGATTCTGGTTGTTAGTCTATCGCATTTCCATCAAGAGCCACGTTATTGAACGTTACCCTGTCTCCTTCGTTGGCTTCGCCATCTGCTACATCAAAGCGTAGTCGTATTTTGAAATCAGGATTGTCATTTGCCGCCTCTAAGCCGCTGAAATCGAGCTCAAAGAGCTGGTATTCATCCGTTTCCAGGTCCTGGAAGATCTGGCTGTTGTCGAGCCCGCCTGTGATCCACTCCGGGTCGCCGTCAGTTACCGAATAATCGAAGATCAATCCATCCGCAGCGTCTTCATCTTTCGATGCCAAAGAAAAAACAACGTCTTCAAACCCGGTGGTGGGCAGATGAAAAACCATTGTATTTTCACCATTCGGCCCTGTAAACGGATCCCTTACCTGCACTCCCCTCATATCACCTTCTGCATCTTCAAAGTCCACATTGTTGTTGCCTTCCGCCCGGTAATTGATATCGGTTGGCCGGTTGCGGCGTTCCATAGATGCTTCTCGGTTTGTATTGGGATAGCCTTCAAGTGCAGAAATGAACTCGATAAAAGCTTCATTTTCTTCCGATGGAAATGTAGCATCGA
>PWWL01000256.1 GCA_003561515.1 Balneolaceae bacterium | reverse complement strand
CTGATCCAGTCGGCAAGCTGATAGGACGCGCGAATGTTACCGATAATCCGGTTTACGTCATCATTGTAGGTGTTGGTGTTGGCATCATATACCGGGTTACGGCCTGTACCGCGTCCATCTCGGCTGTCAGATCGCATTGTGCCGTCATCAAAGCGCCAGTCGGTTACATCTGCACTAGTATTCCAGTACGAGAGGCGTTCCATGAAATTAATGAATGGAACACGGCTGCCGCCAGAATTGATATAATTGGCACTTGCCCGAACAGTGAGCGGGCCTTTAAAAAGTTCACCCGATGCGCGAACAGATGTTCTGTTCCAGTCGTTGTTTGGGATTACGCCTCTGTTATAGGAGTTTGAAACAGATGTGAAGAATGTGGCACTTTGGGTACCGCCGGATACACTGATTGAATTATCATTGGTGATCCCGGTTCTCATCGAGTTTACCCAGTTGTTGAAATACTCGAGCTCCGGTGTTTCACTGAATGGGGCTCCCCAGGATGGCCAGAATCCGTCAGGTGCGGAAGCAAACCCAAAACCTGGGCCAAATTCACTCTGATAATTAGGTGTGTTTATGATGTCCTGGCGGCCAACGCTTGTAGAAAAATTGACCTGTACATCGCCGGGAGCACCCTGCTTGGTGGTAATGATAACAGCACCGTTAGCTGCCCGAACACCATATAGAGCCGTGGCCGGTGCACTTTTTAGTACCGATACCGATTCAATGTCGTTTGGGTTGATATCAATGCCACGGTTCGACATGCCCCTGGCACGCCCGAATGACTCCTGGGTGCTGTTATCTATCGGAACACCATCGATGACAAACAGAGGCTGATTGTCTGCGGATGGGTCAAGGGAAGTAAAGCCCCGGATAAATATCTGAGAGCCTTGTCCGGCGCCACCGCCGCCGCGGTTAATCTGAACACCGGATACCTGGCCCTGAAGTGCATTCAGCAGGTTGTTGGAACCTGCCCGTGTAATATCTTCAGCAGAAACATCCTGAATTGAATATCCCAGGGCACGGCGTTCGCGCTGTACACCAAATGCGGTAACAACAAGCTCATCCAGTTCGCTTGCAGCAACGCTCATTTCAATGTTAACAGTGGTTTCCTGTCCATCGGTTACGTTAATGGTGCGGCGCACTGTAGTAAAGCCAACGAATGTGGCTTCAATGTTATGCTGTCCGGCCGGTACGCCATCAAGCATGAACTCGCCATCCACATTGGTAGCATCGCCGATATTGAGTGCAGGTATGATGACGTTCACACCAATCAGTCGCTCACCTGTTTCACGATCTGTAACCGTTCCCGAAACCGTACCTTGTGCAAAGGTTTGGCCGGCTGAGCACAGAAACATGAAGGCAAGCAACGACAAAATGTCGAATCGTAGCAGCTTTCTCATAATTCTTCTTCTGTAGTTTAGGTTGGGTGGGTAGGGGGCAAGCATAGGTAAAATAAATAGTTATTCTGCCTATAGATTGATCCCTTACACACATTAATCAGCACTTTTTCGTAACAAGCAGTTATTACTTAAGTAACAGTGCTTATATTGTACATTATCTGTCAAACTTTCAATGATATATTTTACTTGTGCAAAATTTCTAAAACTTATCATCAATATAATTGTCCATTTGATGAGCCGCCTCCTATTTGTACTCTCCAGTTCTAAATTACGTTCTAAAATGCACCGATTTAAATCGCTCTTGCTCCTTGTTTTGCTGATTCTGTTCATTAAAAGCTGCAAGGTTGCAGAAAGAACGATATCTGATGAAGTGCCCGAAGCGCAAGATCCCATCACCGCATTTTTTGATGCTTCTGAAATCTTTGCACAAAGCATCACCGGCTTTGCACTCTACGATCCGCAGTCCGATTCGCTTTTATATAACCGTGACGCCGATCGGTTCTTTACTCCGGCATCCAATACCAAGATTCTGACACTGTATGCATCTCTTAAGGTGCTGCCCGATACCCTGCCTTCTCTGCGATACGAGGTTCGCAACGATACCCTTTATTTCCGCGGTACCGGTGACCCTGCTTTTCTCAATCCGGTTTTCGATAACAATGGTGCAATTGATTTTTTGAAAGACAGGACGGAAGTGCTGGCGTACTACGACGGCCATTTTAAAGACGACCATTTCGGGTCGGGGTGGGCCTGGGACTGGTACCCGGCACCCTATGCTCCCGAAAAGTCGCCGTTCCCCGTTTATGGAAATATGATGAGGCTGCAGGCGCAGCAGGTGGCGCTTTTGATGCTTGATGAAGAGGTGCCGGTTAAGCCTAGGTTTTTTGAGAGGTATCTAAACAACAATGGGTGGAACACAGGCCAAATCGAGCTTGTGACTCGCAGCCGGGAAAGCAATGAGCTTCTTTATGTACCAAAGGCAGATACCGCACGCCAGGAACGAAATATCCCATTCCGATATAATCGTGAACTGTTTACCGAACTGCTCGCAGATACACTTGGACGCGAAGTTGCAATAGCTGAAAACCCCGGGATAAAATTTTCAGAAACCCACTACGGTACACCGGCCGACACCCTTTACAAGAGAATGATGTTGATCAGCGACAACCTGGTGGCAGAACAGCTCATGCTGATGGTATCCGATCATCTATTTGGAGATATGAATGTGGAGCGTGCCATCAGGCATTCGGTGCAAAACTATCTGAATGGCCTGCCGCAAACTCCGCGCTGGAACGACGGATCGGGACTGACAAGGTACAACCTGGTAACTCCTCATTCCCTTGTCATTCTGCTTGAACAGCTTATGAACGAATACGGTGAAGAAAGAACTCTGGGTTGGTTCCCGGCAGGGGGTGTTAGCGGTACCATTCGTGGATTTTACCATGCACCGGAGGGAGAACCGCCATATGTATATGCCAAAACCGGAACGCTCAGAAACAATACGGCATTGAGCGGTTATCTGTACACAGACTCTGGGCGGAGGCTAAATTTCAGCATCATTAACAATAATTATGTGGTTGGAAATAATGCAATGCGTACGGAGATGGGTAAACTTTTGGAATTGATTAGAACGAACTATTGAAATTAGGGCCAATATGATCTTCACTGACTACCGCAGGCATGCGGAAAAAAGATACATGCCTGCTGTCGTGGTTAATAAATCAGGTTTCAGTGCATGACAAGCTTTCGAAGTCTTTGTGAAACCATCCAGAAAATCAGGGAAATCCGGGGCAGTAACGCCAAAATAGATATTTGTTCTGATTTTTTATCAGGGATTGAGGATGACAGTGATCTCCTGCTGTCAGCACAGTTTATTGGTGAAGGCGCGTTTTCTAATATCAGCGGACGCAAAGCTTCTGTAGGCAGCAGAACGGCTGGAGTTGCTGCTGCAGATTTTTGTGAGATCGATTACGATCTTGTTTTTAAACCATCTCGAACAGCTACAGGCAGCGGATCAGAGACTATTGCCCGTTTAATGGAAAATGTTGAGGCAGCCTGCAACAAAAGAGATCCTGAAAAAAATAGCCTGCAAGAGATCATGCAGTGGTTTGAAGAACTGGAAAAGGCATCTTCACGCGCAGATAAACAGCTTTTACTGCATCGGATGTGGAGTAAGATGACTCCCGTCGAAATTAAATATTCGATCAGGATGCTGGGGCAGGGGTCGCTCAGAATCGGATTTGAAACAAAAAGCGTTGTTGCGGCCATTTCAAAGGCTTTTGGCGCAGATAAGGAGGAAGTGAGATATGCGCATATGATCACAGGTAGCATTGGTAAAACAGCCATACTTGCTAAAAACGGTAATCTTTCAGAAGCATCATTTAGCCTTTTTCATCCTCTTTCATTTATGCTGGCCTCTCCAATTGAGAGTCGCTCGGTGTCTGACATGAGCGAGTATATAGCCGAAGAGAAGTTCGACGGAATGAGAGCTCAGATTCATGCAGACGGGGATAAAGTAGAAATTTATTCTCGTGATCTGAACGAGATCAAATCATCCTTTCCGGAAATTGTTGAGTTCTTTTGTAAGCGTAATATGCAGGGTACAGTACTCGATGGGGAAATCTGCATTTTCCTGGACGACAAAATCATGCCCTTTCAATTGCTCCAGAAGCGTATGGGGTTAAAAAAACCGGGCAGCAAAATACTCTCAGAATATCCGGCGCTCTTTGTCGCTTTTGATCTGCTTTGTGAAAATGGAGAGCCTGTTTTCAGTAAAACGCTTGAACAACGAAGGCGGCAACTCGAAAATCTTGCAAGCAGTTACTCACTTCCTGTTACTACGCAAATGGAGCTGAGTTCGGATCAGGATATCGATAAGTTATTTGATCTTGCCGTTGCACACGGCAATGAAGGGCTTATGCTTAAACATAGGCAGAGCAGCTACGAGTATGGCCAAAGAGGGAAGTCGTGGTTAAAAGTGAAGAATCCCGGAGGTACGCTCGATACGATTATCATGTACGCACATGCAGGCAGCGGAAAGCGAGGCGGACTCTACTCCGATTTCACGCTTGGAATTTCAGTGCAAGATGATGAGCGGTTCGAAGAGGAATTTATCCCTATTGGCAAGGCTTACGGGGGCTACACCGATGAGGAGTTGAAACGCCTTAACAGAGAGGTGAAAGACGCAGCAGTACAGCGCTACGGCCCTACGCTCGGACTGCTGCCCAGGATTGTGGTAGAGATTGAATTCGATGACATTCAGGTTAATAGACGAACAAAAGCCGGTTATACCATGCGATTTCCGCGTTTCAGGGCTATCAGGTGGGATATGTCACCTTCCGACGTAAATACCCTCAACGATGTAGAGAAGATGTTTCGTGAAAAGTTAAACAGGGAAATCGCAGAGCAGGGCGAAAATACATCGTTTCGGGTGTATTAACAGAATCACAACATAAAAAGCGACATCTAAACTTGTTTTAATCAATTAAGTTGCTATTATTGAGGTCTCACAAAATTTGGTCGAATGAATCGGGTTTTATTACATTTGCTGGTTGCTTTACTGCTCCCCGTCTCAATGTATGCTCAAAACGGGACTATTGATAGCCTTAGAACGCATATCAATCCCGCTATACCCGAACCGGAAACCGTGGTTTCCATCCTTGAACTTTCCTCTCTGCTTATTGAAAACGGCCAGGTCGACGAAGCGCGTGAATGGCTAAGGCTTGGCTATGAAGCGGCAGAACGTGCCGAATACCGTGAGGGTACATTTAATGTTCTAATGAGCTTTGGTAATTTTTACCTGGCTCAAGGTCAGCCCGACTCAGCTTCTGTTATGTTATTGCAGGCAGAGTTGGTGGCTACAACTCCTTATGAGAGAAATAGTCTTTACAATTTCAGGGCCGAAACTTACAACAAGAAGGGAAGGCCCGTACTGGCTCTCGAACAGCTGGAAAGGGCAATTTCACTATCCGATTCGCTGGGCAGCCGTGAAGAAGTAGCCAGATTGAATATTATGATGGGAAATACTTTTTCATCACTGGGCGATCACACCGAGGCTCTGAGGGCCTATTATAATGCTCTCGAATTTGCGGAACAGCAGAGCGATTCAGCTTTAATGGCGATTGCCAACAACCTTGTAGGCTGGAAATTCCAGGACATTAATAATGCCGGACAGTCAGAGTATTTTTTACACCGAGCAGAGGATGTAAGCCGTTCTATTGGCGACAATACAACCCTTAAAGCTGCACTCATAAATCTTGGTATAGTTTACACATCAAAGGGTGATTATACCGGAGCCGAAGAGTTTTTTAACGAATCGCTGCAGCTCGCAAACGCTACGGATGATACAGATGCTCAAATACAGAATTTTTATAATCTTGGGCTGATGGAAAACCATCGCGGCAACCTTGGTGAGGCTCGACGCTTACTCATGTTTGCATTGGATGAAAGCCGCAATGCCGGCCTTGTAGAATCTGAATTTTATAGTGCAACGGGCCTTGGGAACCTTGAGCTTGGACAAGGTAACACTGTGCAGGCGATCCGGTGGTTTGCCCGCGCAAATCAGGTGCTCGACAGTGATAGATTCAATACACTCAGGCTTCTATCGTATGGCAATCTTCACAGAGCATACAGGGAAGCGGGAAATTTTTCTGAGTCACTCAGATGGCTTGAACAACGCAATGAAATAAATGACAGCCTGAATACAACCGAGAAAGCTCGTTTGCTCGCGGAGTATGAAACGTTGTTTAATATGAAGAGAACCGAACAGCAAGCAGAGGTTCTGAGAGCACGCGAGGAACAGGCACAGGAGCAGCTTCGGCTTCAAAGATTGTTTATCGCATTCGCTTTGTCGGGGGGAGCCATTCTGTTGATTACAGCCCTGTTCCTTGTGAGATCGAATAACAAGCGTAAAGAAGTTAACGAGGAACTGCAGCACTCCAACGAGCAGCTCAATTCGATGAATAATACAGTACAGGAGCAAAATAAGGAACTTGAGCAAATCAATGATATCAAGAACAAATTGTTTGCGATAATTGCCCACGACCTCAGAGGCCCGCTGAGTTCACTTCAAAGTTTATTATACCTTATTCGCGATCACAACTTATCGAAGAGTGAGATAGACGAAATTTCGAAAACCGTGGAAAGAAATCTTCACGAAAATGCAAGTATGATGGATAATCTGCTGGCATGGGCGCAGGCGCAAATGAACGGTATTAAACTGAATGTACGTGATTTTCCACTGCAGCAAGGCGTAAAATCTGTCACAGATCAAATACAGTTTCAGGCCGAGAAAAAGGGTGTGAAGCTGGAGATGCATGTCGAGAGGTCTATTGAGGTTAATGCAGACTATGATATGATAAAACTGGTGGTGCGAAACCTGATTGCAAACGCCATTAAGTTCAGTGAGAAAGGCGATACGATTACCGTGAAAGCTATATCCGATAATGAAACCGGTATGTCTGAAATCAGGGTTGTAGATGAAGGTGTTGGGATAAAAGAAGAGGACCAGGAAAAACTCTTATCCAAGCAACACTATACCAAGCGGGGTACCGATAATGAAAAAGGCAGCGGCTTGGGGCTTATGCTCTGTAAAGAATTCATCGAAAGCCACGGCGGCAAACTCTGGTTCGAAAGTAAAGTGGGAGTTGGAACAACATTTATTTTTACCATTCCGCTGGTAACAAAAGAAGATGAGAGTCGAGGCGAAGATGATAAAGAACCCGTTCTAGAGAACCAGCGATAGAAAAAATTGCAATCAAAGCCTTACTAATCTTCAGTTTCACGCTCGAGGTCGAGATACCCGTTTTCTATACCCAGCTCATCAAGATAATGCCTTACAACATCCGGGTTAGGTGTATGCGTGATATACACTTTTTTCGGTGATAGTTTTTCACAAAACCGGATCAGTTCAAAAAAATCGAGATGATCGGACAAGGGAATCAGCTTATCGACGGTGAGCTGGGTTCGTCGCGACTCGTTGGCGGCCCAGCCTGAACAATACGCAATGCGCTTCTTTGGTACATTGGACGCGAACCCGTTTGATAGTGCAGATGAAGGTGCTATGAGGATATTGCCTTCGCAGGTGTCGTGATTGTAAGCAGTGAAATTTCCAAGATCGAAGCCGTGCCGGGTGTAAACGCTGCATAGCTTATATCCGGCACCATGTATCATCATCGGATGGCCCAGCGGTGCAAGCAGGTGCATCAGTTCCTGCGCTTTGCCGAGATTGTATCCAAGAAATACCGGTGTGTACCCTTCATCGAGCGAATTGCTGGCAAAGCCTCGTACCTGGTCTGCAAGTACATCGTGAGATTTCCACTTATAGATTGGCAGCGCAAACGTAGCCTCCGTTATCAGATAATCTACATTTTTGGGGGCTTCGAATCCCTCTGATGCCGGCGAGGGCGGGGTGCGATAATCTCCGGTGTAGAGCAGCGAACCTTCTTCTGATTCAAGATATAGCATGGCAGACCCGAGAATATGGCCGGCCGGGAATAGACGAAAACGGTAGCTGTCTGATTCAACCCATTCCCCGAACTTGAGAGTTATGGCTTCACCTGCAAAACCCCGCTGACGCATGAGCTCAACCGTAGCGCCGGTGGCGTGCACTTTAGCCTTACGGTTCCTGGGCATATGGTCTGCGTGTGCATGACTCACAAAATTGAATTTGGCATCGGGATGATAGCCGTCAAGGCAGAGGTTCCATTCAGGAAAGTATATTCCGTGATATCCGGCTTTTTGAATTTTCATTCAGGCGATTGCCCGGTTTAAAGTTGTGTTTTGTAATTGGTAAATCCAGCTCAGACTGTACCGGTTCGCTGAATCAAAATGTAGGCCAGAAGAAACAGGACAATACCGATAGAAATCATGTTGGCTGCCGCGATTTTTATTTTCCTGATTAACTCATCGCCCAGGTTCAAAATTACTTTTGCAGTGTGCTGCCACAGCAGTATGAGCTGTCCGGCCATGTATATGATGATAAAACTCCATAGCGAGAAGAGAAGTTCAATCCAGGAGAACGGAGTAAAGGAGAGAATTAAGCATGGAATGGTAAAAAGCAGAAGGTACTTAAGAACGGTTTTCCAAACCTTCGGCGGAGCGTCGCGGCCGGCGGCATCGATCAGATAGTCTCTAATATCCCGGTTCCTGGCGAGCAAGTAAATCCCAAAACTAACCAATAGCGCCCCAAGCGAAAAATAATAGGCCAGGAACCATTGAGCGGAGAAGTTTTCCATGAATCTTTTTTAGCCGCAAGTTTCAATTCGTTAATCTGCGGCGGTCGTCAGAATAAGAGTTTAGATTAAAGTTCTCGGTGCCAATATACATGTTTCCGGTGTTTGAAAGCTCACTCAATGAGTACCCGTTTCTCCGTGGACTTCAGCTCTTTTGGAATGGAACTGCAGATCGATTCCTTAAAACTGCTGATAATAGTCTGTTTGAGGTGCTTGCGTCCATACACGAGGCGAACCTTTCGCGATGGTACCGGATCAACAAACTCTTTCACTACTGCATTAGAACTGCTGCCGTTCAACTCCTGCACGGCAGTCCAGGGCAGAAGGGTCATGCCGAAATTCTGTTCCACGAGTTTTTTCAGCGTATCAAGATTACCGCTTTTAAACTCGATTGCTGATTGATTTAATCTTTCCTTGCCTTCATCTTTGCAAAGCTTCACAGCCTGATCACGAAAACAATGCCCCTCATTCAACAGCCAGATATTGGTACGGTCGAGATCATCAACCGTGAGTTTGTCTTTTTCTATAAGCGGATGGCTGTGAGAAAGATAGCCAAGGAAAGGTTCAACAAAAAGGTCTTCGCTGTAAATGAAGCTTTGCTCAACGGGAGTGGCAATGATGCCGGCATCGAGCTGATCGTCACCAAGTTTTTCAAGAACCTCTTCTGTGAGCAGCTCCTCGAAAACCATCTCAATAAGCGGGTTCTTTTTAACAAATGAACGTAAAAATAAGGGCACCAGGTAGGGAGCAATCGTTGGTATGATGCCAACTTTAAACGTGCCTCTCAGTTCGCTTTCTTTAAAGTTGGCAATATCGGTGAGCTCTTTAGAATCTTTGAGAATGACTTTTGCCTGCTCAATAATTTTTTGTCCTATTTCGGTAGGTATCACCGGGGACTTGGAGCGGTCGAACAATGTAACCCCCAGTTCATCTTCCAGTTTATGAATCTGCATACTGAGTGTTGGCTGCGTTACAAAACTTTTTTCAGCGGCGGTAGCAAAATGACGGTACTTATCGACAGCAACAATGTACGAGAGTTGTGTGAGGGTCATGGAATTATTTAATTATTGATTTCTGATACCTTAAGTTATATAACTCGAAAAGAACTACAGCGTAGACAATATCGTAATTTGATTTCAAAATTTCCGACGGCACAGTTAACAAAAGTTTTATGAAAATTTTTAGGAAACCATGACAGTATCGGACCCGGTTCAAAAACATCTGAAAATTTACGGCCGAGTGCAGGGTGTTGGCTTCCGATACTTTACCACGAAAAAAGCGGAAGAAACCGGTGTTAGAGGCTGGGTAAAAAACATGCCCGATGGCACTGTTGAAGTTTTTATCAGCGGCAGTAAGCAAAGCGTGGAAAGAATGAAAAAGTTGCTTCACAGCGGACCTATTGCGGCACACGTAACCAGCATCGACGAGCTTGCGATTGAGGGGCAGAGTGAGGCATTTTACGATTTTAGCGTTCGAAGGTGAGGCTCTTTGTATCCATAGACCTGCCCGAAAAGGCACAGCTTGATCTCGCCTCATGGATACCCGGGCTGCCGGGGTTGAGGAAAACGGACCCCGAACAGATTCATCTCACACTCTTTTTTCTTGGAGAATGCAGCGAGGCTGAAAAAGATGAAATTGTTGACCTGCTTGACGAAATTCCGTTTGAGCCATTCGGAATAAAGATCCGCGGTACAGGGACTTTCCCAAACAAGGAGAAACCCCGGGTGATCTGGGCCGGAGTTGAAAAGAGTGATAGCCTGATGAAATTGCAGAAAACCATTCAGGATGCGGTGAAGCGGTTCAACCCGGAAGCAGCCAGCCGGTCATACACCCCGCACATCACTCTCGCCCGGGTTAAAGGAAGGTTCAATCCCAAACACCAACCGGACATTTTTGACGCAGATGAATCCATTTCATTCCGTGTACATCATTTTTCCCTCAAAAAGAGCATAATAAAACCTGAAGGAAGTGTGCATGAGATTATCAAAATATTCAGGTAGATAGTGAGTTTTAAATCCGAAATCCGAAACTCAAAACCCAAAAAAATCCAACAATCAACAATCAACAGTTAACAATCACCAATCTGCAATCTGCAATCAACATTCACCAATTAACAAACCACCAATGAAGTCCATTATGTCGATCATTGCAGCCATTGCCGGTGGTTATCTGATCATATTGATACTGATGTATATTTTTCAGAGTCAGCTTCTCTTTATGCCATCATCCGGCTTTTTGCAAACTCCGGAAAGGGCAGGCCTTGAGGCAGAAGAAATTTGGGTTGAGGCCTCTGATGGCGTACGACTGCACGCCTGGTATTTTCCGAATCCCGATTCGGACCAGGTGATTGTTCTCTCCCATGGCAATGCCGGAAATATAAGCTACCGCATCGACATTGCCCGAACGCTGCTTGATGCCGGCGCTGCCGTGCTGATGTACGATTATCGCGGATACGGCAAAAGTGAAGGACGACCCAATGAAAAGGGGCTCTATAAGGATATAGAAGCGTTTATCGATTATATGATTGAGGAGAGAAAATACCCCGAGCAGCAAATATTTATGTATGGCCGCTCGCTTGGAGGTGCCGTTGCAGCATACGCTGCCACACAATACGACATTGGAGGGTTGGTGCTCGATTCTGCCTTTAAAAACCTGAGGGCGATGGTTAGGGACGTGTACCCGTTTGTGCCCTCATCACTTGCCAGGTACAGATTCCCGACAGAGGAATATCTGATGCAGCTGAACGGCACACCGGTAATGATCATGCACAGCCCCGACGATTTTATTGTCCGTTTCCATCACGGAGAGTATCTCTATGAAAAAGCCCGGCAGCCAAAGCAGTTTGTGGAGCTGCGCGGCGGGCACAATGACAACTTCTTTGCCTCGCGTGAACTGATTGAACGGAAATGGAGAGAGTTTTTGCAAGCAGAAAACTGATCTGAGCTGTTTGCCTTAACTATTTATAGTTCCGAATCTCTTTCACGGCTTCCAGAATATTATGGTAAGACCCGATATCGTGATTGAGCAGCCAGTTTTTATCCTGGTCCTGTTCATGGCGCGATCGAATAAAAAATGGAGTGATGCCGAGCTGAATCGCCGGTTGCAGGTCTGTGATTTTGTCACCCGCCATAAACGATTTTCGCGGGTTGATGCCGTGCTTTTCGATCGCTTTTAAAAACATGCCCTTTCCCGGTTTGCGGTCTTCGGGTGGATAGTCGTACGGTTTTTGATCGAATGCAGGATGATGGGGAGCAACAAGCCATTCATCAACTTTCAGGTTCTCGCGAGCAAGCTGTTCATCAACCCAGGTGTGAAGCTCATGTACCTGGTCCTCACTATAATGGCCGCGCACGATTCCTGACTGGTTGGTAACTACGATCACTTTAAAGTTGTTTTGATTCATCCAGCGAATTGCATCAACGGCCCCATCGCACCATTGCCACTCTTCGGGTTTGTGCACATAGTTGGTATCTACGTTCAGGGTGCCGTCCCTGTCCAGAAAAAATGCTCTCATTTTGTACGTTTTTTGTTTTTGCAAATGGTGAAGGAATGTAAGGAGAATTCCGGTATGTACGAAAATCGTTTAATGATGAGTTACGTGATGGCTAATAGAGTTAGTTAGATTAAGGTTGTTGCTCGATTAAACACGAGGAATTAAACGAAATCGGAAACTTTTCTGTAAGGCTTTTGCATTTCCGGTATCTTACTAATAGAGTAAGGAATTTTAAAATAGATTTAGCACCCATCATTTTATGATAGACAAGGCAAAAGAGATCCTGCAGGGGACATTCGGTTATGAAGAGTTCCGGCCGCTGCAGCAGGATGTGATATCAAACGTATTAAATAAGAGAGATACCCTGGTGATTATGCCCACGGGTGGCGGAAAATCGCTCTGCTACCAGATTCCGGCAATGATCTTCAACGGGCTTACGGTAGTCATATCACCGCTCATATCGCTGATGAAGGACCAGGTGGAACAGCTTGATGAATTCGGTGTGCCGGCAGTATATTTAAACAGCACACTTACGCCGGATGAGTATCACTACAACGTATCCAAACTGCGTGCCGGCGAAGTAAACCTGCTTTACCTTGCCCCTGAAACGCTGATGATGGATGGCACCCGGCGCCTGCTGGCTGACCTGAATGTGCAGTGCTTCACCATCGATGAGGCCCACTGTATTTCAGAATGGGGACACGATTTTCGTCCAGAATACCGCCAGCTGGCCGAAGTGAGAAAGACATTCCCGGATGCCGTGTGCCTGGCTCTTACCGCTACAGCGACACCGCGCGTGCGGGACGACATTCAGCAGATTCTGGAGATGCGCGATTCGGCCGTATTCGTTGCCAGCTTCGACCGGAAGAACCTGCTGTTGAAGGTGGCTGACAAGGAAAATCCCACCGACCAGATTCTCGATTTTCTCTATACCCGCCCGAAACAGTCGGGCATCATCTACTGTTTTTCGCGCCGGCAGGTAGATGAGCTCTACCATGACCTTAAGGCGGAAGGCCATTCGGTGCGGCCGTATCATGCCGGCCTGTCTGAAAAAGACCGGACGAGCAACCAGGATGCCTTTATCCGCGACGACGCACGGATCATCGTGGCAACCATTGCATTCGGGATGGGCATCAACAAGCCGGATGTGCGCTTTGTGATCCATCACGACATGCCGCAGAATATCGAAGCCTATTACCAGCAAATAGGCCGTGCGGGACGCGACGGGCTGCAGGCCGACTGTCTGCTCCTGTACAGCTATTCCGACAAGCAGAAGATCCAGTACTTCATCAATCAAAAAGAGGGAAACGAGAAGAAGGTGGCCGAGAAGCACCTCGAGGACATCATTCACTACCTCGAGTACGATGGCTGCCGGCGCAAGCCCCTGATGAAATACTTCGGTGAGGAGTACAAAAAAGATGAGTGCGGAATGTGCGACAACTGTCTGCGCCAGAAGGGAGACTTGCAGGACTATACCGTTCAGGCCCAGAAATACCTGAGCTGTGTGGTTCGAACCGGGGAGAGGTTTGGTGCCTACCACATTGCTGACGTGCTGCGTGGATCAAAAGCGAAAAAGGTTCTCCAGCTAAAGCATGATGAACTTTCTACCTACGCAATCGGGATGGAGTGGAGCAAGAACCAGTGGATTCAGCTCTCAAGGCTGCTGATACGGCGCGGTTACCTCGAAAAAGATGCCGATCACGGATACCTGAAATTGACCGCTGACGCTGCTGCGGTGCTGAAAGGGGACGAGCGGTTAACCGGCGTTCTGGACCGCACCCAGACAGCCGGCAAGGGTGAAAGCCGCCCGAAAACCAGCAGTGATGTTGAGAACAGATACAACGAGCACCTGTTTGAAGAGCTTCGGAAAAAGCGCAAGGAGTTGGCCGACGAACAGGAAATCCCTCCTTATGTCATTTTCCCCGATACCACCCTGATGGAGATGAGCTATTATTTCCCTCAGGATGAGGAGAAAATGATAGGTATTTACGGGGTAGGGTCGGCCAAGCTGAAAAAATACGGATCGCCGTTTCTGAAAATAATCCGCGAGTTTTGCGAAGAAAACGGGATCGATGAGCGTTCGGGGGCCATCACCAAAAAGGTGGTGAAAACCTCATCCAAACAGAAGCACGAACTTGTGGGTGAGGAATACAATTCGGGCAAGTCGATTGATCATCTTGCCGAGCAGTTTGGCGTGAAATCGGCGACCATTCTCAGCAACCTGAAAAAGTACCTGGATGAGGGCAACTCACTCATTCCGGACGGAATCCTTGAAGCCTCCGAACTCTCGCAGAGAAAGATCGATGAGGTGTATGCCTCAATGAAAAAGGTAGGCCCGGAAATGCTGAAACCCATTTACGAAGACCTCGACAAAACGGTTGACTACAACGAGCTTAGAATTTTACAATTGGCGTATATGGCGCAGAATGGTAATTGATTTCTCTCAAAGTAATCCTTTCTCAGCCTTAATTTTCGACCGACATTGATTTCTGTTTGACTGCCATCTCTTCCTTGGTGATCTCCTGACTTCCGCATTGGGACACCAGCAGCCTGACATCAATTTTTATCTTAATCTACTGAATCACTGTATTGTTGTAGCTAACTTTTCTCTTGCACTTTTGCCTTGATGCAAAAGTGCCAAAAAATCAAGGCGGTGAATTCCCGAAGCAGTTCGTTGCAGCTACGCGGTACGAATCCAAGGCCCCGCCTTGATGGCTTATAAATCATAGTGAACTCATACCCTGCGTGGCTATGGATTCGTAAGGCACCTCTCCGCCTTACGAACCGGGAATTCAAGGCCGACAGAACTCATCAGAAATGGAGACCTATTTTTGTCGAATACGGGCTAAAATCGTTATGGGACACCTAACCATTCATTTCCAAAGGTGTAATCTATTGATTATTCATACCAGAAAATTTCACTATTAAAAAGTCCTGAATTTAGGAAAAAGTAATCCTTTTTCAGCCTTAATTTTCGATCGACATTGCTTTGAGTTTGACTGCCATCTCTTCCTTGGTGATCTCTTTTGTGACGAAGCTCAGAACTAGATCAGCAAGCTCTTCATCATGAGATTCCTCAACGTCGAATCCGTTTAGCTTGAGGAAAACCAGGGTGTAAGCCAATGCGGTTCTTTTATTGCCATCAATAAAAGGATGCCTCATTGTGAGGCAGCTTATGTATGTTGCAGCCATCCCAAAGAGATCAAACAGATAGTCCCGAAACTCGCTTTAGGGGCTTCAACACAAGCTTCGATTCCCTCTTTGTCCCTGATTCCTGCGGCACCACCCGACAATTCCATCTCTTTCTTATGGAAGTAAAGTATCTCATCTAATGTGAGAAATACTGGTTCGTTCATTATTGGCCAAGTTTATCGAGAGATTTTCGGTGTTTCTTACTGATTTCTTCATATGCTGATTTCGCTTCAACTTTTTTAATCAAAAGGCCCTCATTGTGGGGTACTATTTCTACCCGGTCGTCGTCTTCAACTTTTAATAGTTTCATCAGCGCTTTGTCGAGTACGATTCCCTGGCTGTTTCCGATTTTCTGAATTTTTTTAATCATAATGATGTAATAACATTGTTAGTAACAAACAATATAGATAACGGGTTAATTCTCTCAAACATTGTTTTTATTTTACCGGCGATCTAAACTTCAGAAATCAAATGCCGATTCCAGAATTCATCAACTCCCTCAAACCAACCCCGCGCGGCCTGTTTAACCCCTGGTTTCACCGGGACAAAACCAACGACCTTGTTCCCGATGCACCCGACATCCGCCGCCGCCAGCTCGAGCTCTACCTTACCCAGCGTCAGCACAGGGCAAAATATCTTTTCATTGCCGAAGCGCTCGGCTACCAGGGCGGGCATTTTACGGGTATTGCCATGACCTCGGAGCGCATTCTTCTCGGTTTCCAGGAAGAGAAGTATGGTGTAAAACCCGAACATGTGTTCCGCAATGAAACCCCGCTTCGAACCAGCCGCCCCGATTTAACCGAGCAGGGAATGAGCGAACCGACGGCTACCATCATGTGGGGCGCAATGATCGAGCTCGGACTCGATCCCTACGATGCGGTATTGTGGAATGCGGTGCCCTGGCATCCCTATAAATCCGGCGAGGGGTACCTCACAAACCGGACGCCGCTTGCCGGTGAGATGGAGGCAGGGCTGAAGCATCTCAGGAATTTCATCTCGCTCTTCGGGGATGTGAAGATCATTGCTGTGGGCAGAAAATGCGAACAGAGCCTGGGTGAACTGGATATTGAACACACCGGGGTGCGTCATCCTGCCAACGGGGGAGCCCCGAAGTTCAGGGGCCAATTAAAAGAGCTTATGCAGTTAGATTAAGGAACTATCCATCCGCCGCACCACGATTCACTGGTATCGCTCCGTGTGAATCTCAAAGCAAGGTGCCCCTCTTCCTGACTTCCGCACTTTTTTACTTTACAATTTTCAGTCATTGATAATCAACTGATTACTAATTTTACTAGAACATTTCCGGTGTCCCGAACCATTGTAGCACTAAAAAAGGAAATGAGTCCAGCTCTGAAATAAGCCTCTCCGGCCTTGAATTTCCGGTTCGTAAGGCGGGGGCGGTGCTTTACGAATCCTAAGCCACGCAGGGATTGATCTAACCATGACTTTATATTTATCAATGCGGGGCCTTGGATTCGTTCCGCAGAGCCGAAACGAACGTCTCGGGAATTCACTGCCTTGACTTTTTGGTACTTTTGGGTCAAGCCAAAAGTACAGGAAAGAGTTTGCAAGTCTACATGCTTATTGGCGGTAGATTCAATCAAAAAAAGAAGAACCTGACAGGTGTCCCAATGCGGAAGTCAGGAGATTAAGGAACTATCCATCCGCCGCTCCACGATTCACTGGTATCGCACCGTGTGAATCTCAAAGCAAGGTGCCCCTCTTTTCTGAGCTGAAGCCATCTCAATTCAAATGGCACGCAGTCGATTACGGTGAAATGTTGGAGGCCGCTGCTGAGATCCCAATTGTGTCCATCCTCCGGCCTGTTAATTTCTTCTCCCGGAGGCAGTGTTGTTGTGTAGGATTTACGTGAATCACCCTGCACATTTTTCCATTCGTCTTGAGCAATACCGTTTTGATGGTGTATCAAGGCGTTTGCCTTCAGACGGATCTGAAAGTTTTTACCCGGATCCCAAAACAGAAGTGAACAGTTTGGATTTTGCCGGAGTGTCGAAATCTTGGTGCTTCGGCTGTCTGTGTAGAATCGGATGGTCGAATCATCAATTATTTTCCTAAGCACTACCATCCTTGCAGACGATTCACCGCTTCCGGGTTCCGAAGTGGAGAAGCTGAAGATTCTCATTTTGTGGTTCTTGTCGAGTGACGCTCTCTTAAGAACTGATTGTGCTTCTGACAAAGCCATATCGGGCGACATGTTTGGCGTAATGATCATGATTACTGAATTCTCTTCATTGCAGCATCGTTCGGTAAAGAATAATAACCCCGCCACAGAACTTTTTCTTGAAGATGGCGTTTGAATGACTATCTTTTTTAAAACCAAACCAATTTACCTCATGAAAAAAGGCCTTCTGTTACTTACTGTTGCGCTGCTGGTAAGCTCTTGTGCTTCACTGCGCGACTACACCGATATCCGCGAACCCGATGTACGATTCAGCAACATGTCGATCCAGAACATTACGTTCGACGGTGTTACGCTGCTGTTCGACTTTGATGTAACCAACCCAAACCGTTTCAATGTAAATGCCGAGCAGTACAGCTATGAATTTTTTATCAATGAGAACTCATTCTTAAGCGGGACTCAACAAGAACCACTTCGGATTGCGAGTGAAGCCACCAGCATCATTCAGGTACCGGTTACACTTAATTTTCAGGAGGTGTACCAGACTTTCAGCTCGCTGCTGCGGCAGGATGCAATGGCTTATATGTTATCAACCGAAGTGGAGTTCGATTTGCCAGTGGCCGGACGTAAAAAAGTGCCGGTCAGTACGTCAGGCGAAATCCCGATACCACGTGTGCCGCGGATCGATTTTGGCGGGTTTGACCTGAAGAATGTTTCACTCACCGGGGCGGAGGTGGAAGTGTCGTTCAGGGTCTCCAATCCAAACAGCTTTGGTATTTCGCTAGACAGAGCCGATTACAAACTTCGGGTGAACGGCCGCGAATGGCTCGACACCTCACTGGGTGAAACGATCAGGGTGGATGGTTCCGACAACCGAAACATCACCATTCCTATCAGGCTCAATGCTGCCCAGATGGGTTCGGCATTGATGGACCTGATGAGCGGACGCTCCACATTTAACTACGAACTTACCGGATCTGCGGAAGTCTCCGCCGACCTGGAAGGATTCCCCGGCGGCCAGCTTATACCATTCGACCTCAGCGGGAGTTATACACTTGACTGATCGTTAATTGTGTAATCGTTATTCGTGTAATAGTGTATTCGTTAACAGGCCGGTTTAATAAAATCCGATTATACCATTAACCATTAGACGATTAACAAATAACCGAACTAATTTTCCTGTTTTAACCTTAAATCAGTATAAGTTCAATAATCACAATCCAACCCGACGATTATGTTTTTGAATAAGCCTCTCTCAGCAATGTTTACACTACTTTTGGTCATTTCATTGCCAATTGCGGGATGTGCCGACTCCATAGAAACCGATCTTGAAAATGATGGAGATTCCGAAACGGATTACACCTTCGATTCTTCATTCTATTTTCCCTTACCCGACAGTGAGGGAACTATCATCGAAACCGAAGAACAGAATTTTTACGTGCAAACGGTTGTATCCGGACTCGGGGTAGCCTGGGGAATGGCTTTTCTGCCCGATGGCCAGGTTCTTATCACTCAGCGGAATGGGAATCTGAGATTGGTTCGTGAAGGGGAGCTTGTTAATGAACCCGTTGGCAATGTGCCGGATGTACGTGCTCAGGGACAGGGCGGACTACTCGATATTGAACTTCATCCCAACTACGAGGAGAACGGCTGGATTTACATCAGCTACTCGAAACCCGGAAGCGGCGGTGCACAAACGGCTATTATGCGGGCCCGTTTTGATGCAAGCTCACACTCTCTCACCGACCGGGAGGATATCTACGTGGGCACGCCATTCAGTACCCGAGGTCAACACTATGGAAGCCGCATTGCATTCGATCACGATGGCTATCTCTACTTTTCGATTGGTGATCGGGGTCAGATGAATACTGCGCAGGACATTACTAATTCGAACGGCAATCTGTTCAGGCTGTATGATGATGGTTCAGTACCGTCAGATAACCCGTTTGTGGGGCAGGATGGGCTCGATGAAATTTTTGCATATGGGCTCAGGAATATTCAGGGCATGGCCACCCATCCCGAAACCGGCGTAATCTGGACCAACCTTCATGGTCCCAGGGGCGGTGATGAGCTGAATTTCCACGACAAACCGGGAGCTAATTACGGCTGGCCTGAGATCACCTACGGCATCAATTACAACGGCACCGTAATAACCCCCTATACCGAAAAGGAAGGAATGGAGCAGCCGGTAATGCACTGGACACCCTCAATCGCGCCATCCGGTATGACCTTCGTAAGCAGTGATAAATATCCCGGCTGGCAGGGCAATATCTTGAATGGTGCACTTGCCTATCAGCTCATTGCACGAATTGTAATTGACGGAGAGGAATTTGTACATGAAGAGCGGTTCCTTGATGGCATCGGCCGAATCCGTGATGTACACGAAGCCCCCGACGGATTCATCTACTTTACCAACGAATCGAACGGCACGCTAAATCGTCTTATTCCTGTGGAGTGAGTTAGTAAATCGTTAATCCTGTAATGGTTATACGTTGTTAGTTAGTTCGGTCGTGCAAAGCAGAATCCTATTTGACGCAACTCAGATAAAGATTCACGATTATACCATTAACCACTACACGAAAAACGAACGAAGAGAGCAGGGGGATGACCTACTGAGCATTGATTTGGCTCAAATAACCACAAATTGGTCATGAATTCAACCACTTTCATCCCTGTCTGCCAAAGCGTTTAGTCAGGCAGCCCCCATTGCCCCTTCAAACCAAACATGGTGCCGACCCTTCGTTAGGGGGACACTTTGCAATAAATTCTCATGTCGCTCCGAAAGGGATCCTTTTGGGGAACTCTGACGAATTGCATGCGTCCATCAAGGCTGACCGGGAGTTGTCGGAGTGCCAACATTGTTTTCGGCAATTTTTCTGAGCACCTCTTCTTCCCAAATGCCACCGCCCTTGTCGTGACCACCCTTGGTTAACTCTATGGCTTTGTTTGCCTTTACCACCGCTGTCTCAGTATCTCCTTCAGCCATTGCGATTGCAGCCTCCATCCTGATAACGGATGATTCCTCCGTGTATCCTTTACGGGCAAGTTCGGCAAGTACTCTGGCACGGTCGGGGTTCTTCTTGTAAAATGCCTCGTAAAATGCCGCTTCAAGGAATGTAGTTGGTGCAATTATACTCTTTTTCTCTGCTTCATGAGATAATTCGACAGCCCTGTTCAAGTGATCTTCAGCCGATTCGGACCGTCCCGAATCAATGTCGCTAAGATATGCGTAGAGATGCGCCAGGATCCTGTCTGAGTCGCGAACGTCAGAAGTAGCTATCAGCAGCCGTTCTATCAGGTCACGGTCAAGGTCGGAAGGTCGGATACCGCTGAACGAATCAAGAGTGATTTGCATCACGAGCTGCCTTACTTCAGCTCTGTGTCCGCCGCGGCGCAGGTCAAGGAGCTGTTTTCCATCGGTTTCGAGCTCACCGCTTTGCTCCGGCGCTAAAGAGAGGAATCCAATAAGTGCATTTACAACTCCAGTAAGAAGAATTGAGTAAAGTAGAAGGTTATAAAGGCCGGTTCCGTCAGTTTCGGGCAGCAGAAAGGGAAGGTAGATGAATAGCAGTGCAGCCAGAATGGATGCAGCGGGACCTCCGGCGATGAACCATGCCAGTTCACGATTTCTAAAGTGATTACCATCGGGAAGCATCAGGGTAAGGCCGCCCGCAACGTTCAGATACTTGTTCAGCCTGAATCGCAGCCGGGCGGATCTCTTCTCAACCATGAGTGGACCTACTGTAAGGATATAGAAACGATAGCCAACCATTTTTCCCGCCGCGAAATGACCAAGCTCATGTATAAGCACAGTGAGGAAAAGTGCGGCCGCCAATATTGGTACAAATAGAAATACCGAGGGTGGTGAAAGCGAAAGAGTATCTCTCAGAGTTAAAAAAAGAATAACAGATCCGCCGCCCACAAGTGCCCCAAACAGAAAGCCTAATACTTTCATCAAAAAACCACCCGATACTTCAAACTTCATTCAATCAGACCTCTATATTGAAAAATGCTATTGCCTTTTTGTTTGGCAGAAATAGTTTGCAAAACCCACTGACAACGAATGGATTACACCAATAATCAATAGTCAATTTATGATCAATCCAGCTCCTTAATCGCGGCAGCCAGCTCCTGGAGGGATTTCTTCGCATCGCCGAAGAACATCTGGTTTTTCTCGCTGTAGAAGAGATCGTTATCGATGCCCGCATAGCCAGGGTTCATGCTTCGCTTGAAAACAATGGTTCGCTTTGCTTCATCCACATTCAGGATTGGCATGCCGTATATGGGACTGCCGGGCGTAGTTTTGGCGGCTGGATTTACCACATCGTTCGCGCCAATAATCAGCACTACGTCGGTTGACGTAAATTCGGGATTGATCTCATCCATATCACGGAGCTGATCGTACGGCACATCGGCTTCGGCCAACAGCACGTTCATGTGACCCGGCATGCGTCCCGCTACCGGATGGATACCGTATTTCACGGTTACACCGCGTTCTTCAAGCAGATTGGCCACTTCTTTAAGTACATGCTGTGCCTGTGCTACGGCAAGGCCATACCCCGGGGCAACAACCACTTTACGGGTGTAGGCGCACTGTATCGCGACATCATCAGCGAAGGTTTGCTGAATGGTTTTGTCGGTGTCGCCCGTGGCAACTACACCTCCGGCATCACCGCCAAAGGCGCCGAATAACACATTGGGCAGGGTACGGTTCATCGCCTTGCACATGATGTTTGTGAGAATCAGTCCTGCTGCACCCACCAGCGCCCCGCTGATGATGAGCAGGTTGTTGCCAACCACAAAACCGGCCATCGAAGCCGCAATGCCGGAATAGGAGTTCAGCAGAGAGATAACCACAGGCATGTCGGCTCCCCCGATTGGCAGTACGGTCAGAATCCCGATCAGCAGCGCAAGGCCGAACAGGCTCCAGAATACCAGCTGGTAGGCGGGATCAACTGCAAACCAGCCGATCAGTCCGAATGCCGCAAACGTAAGCACCAGGTTGATGATGTTCTGGCCCGGCAGAGCCACGCGCCCGCCGGGAACGTACCCGCTCAGTTTTCCGAAGGCCACCAGGCTGCCGGTAAAGGTGATGGAACCAATCAGGATACTGAGCCCGATGGTGATTAGGCTCTGAAGATCGAAAAACATCGGGTCGAATCGGGAAAATTCGCCCCAGGCCACCAGCGCCGAGGCGCCGCCGCCCGATCCGTTAAAGAGGGCCACCATTTCGGGCATTGCCGTCATTTTCACCTTTTTGGCAGCAAAGATGCCAATCAATGAGCCGATCAGAATGCCGGCTATGATAAATTCAAAGCTGATAATTTCGCGGTCGAAAAGGGTTACAACCACACCTAGCAGCATGCCGAACGATGCGAATTGATTCCCCTTGCGCGCTGTAGCCGGCGAGTTGAGTTTCTTGATGCCGATGATGAAAAAGCCGGTGGCTACCAGGTAGAGCAGCTGGATGGTGTTTGGAATATAAGCCTGGATAAACTCGGGCAGAAACTGGCTCATGGTTCATCCTCCTTCTTTTTGAACATCTCCAGCATCCGGTCGGTAACCATGAACCCGCCTACAACGTTGATGGTTGCAAAAATAATGGCGGCAAAACCAATCCACTGCGAATACACGCTTTCAGGGCCTCCTGCAATGATGAGTGCACCGATCAGGGTAATTCCCGATATGGCATTGGCTCCCGACATCAGCGGGGTGTGCAGTGTTGGCGGAACCTTGGAGATCAATTCAAAGCCGACAAATGCGGCGAGAACGAAAATAAAGAGATTGAAAATGAGATCTTCCATACTGTTCGGTAATGAGTCAATAGTCCTTGAACATTTACAATTTACATGCCCGTTACTTCAGGTCAGGTATTTAAGATTGATATTGATTACTTCAGATTATCTTTCACAAAGGGTGAAATCAGTTCGCCTTTATGGGTTACTGTAGCGTTGGCAATAATTTCATCTTCAAAGTTGAAGTCCGGTTTACCATCCTGAATCAATAGTTTCAGCAACGAAAGTATGTTCTTTGAATAGAGCTTGCTGGCGTGGTAAGCCAGTGTTGAAGGTATATTTTGCGGACCGACGATCAGTACACCGTTGTGATCCACTACTTCACCCGCATTTGTTAGCTCGCAGTTGCCTCCCTGTTCGGCTGCAATATCCACCACAACCGATCCCGGACTCATATCATCTACCATTTGTTTCGTGATGAGAAGCGGGGCCGGCTTTCCCGGAATCAGGGCGGTTGTAATTACAATATCGGATTTCTTCACGTGTTCGTGAATCACTTCCCTCTGCCGCTGTTTGTTTTTATCTGAAAGCTCCTTTGCGTACCCTCCTTTCGTTTCGGCTTCTTCTTCCTCTAATGGTACCTCCACGAATTTCGCGCCGAGACTTTCCACCTGCTCCTTAACGACCGGGCGGACATCAAATGCCTCAACAACGGCGCCAAGCCGCTTGATAGTGGCAAT
>PWWL01000161.1 GCA_003561515.1 Balneolaceae bacterium | reverse complement strand
TGCTTTCTCACCCATACCCTGTTCCGCCAAAGCTTTGATCAGCCAAAGCGCCGCGTGCGTGTACTGTCCACCGTTTTCCCTGACCCCGGGTATATACCCTTTGATATAGCCGGGATCTTTTTCCGTTGAGTCGAAAGCCGGGGTGAGAAGCCTTATAATGCGGTCGCGTTCCAATATGAGATGTTTCTCTGCCGAGAGCAGTGCTTTTTCGGCTTTATCGGGATCGGCGGCACCTGTAATCACCGCCCATGCCTGTGAGATGGCATCAATACGGCATTCTTCATTTTCAGATGAACCAAGAGGAGTCCCGTCATCATAAAAAGCCCGCAGGAACCATTCTCCGTCCCATCCTTCGTCATTCAGCCTTTGCCTGAGCTCCTTCGCCGTTTTCCGGTACCGTTCCGCGCGGACGGTGTCATCACGGTCAGCGGCATATTTACTGAACCTGTTCAAAATGCCAAAGAGGAAAAAGCCGAGCCAGACACTCTCCCCTTTGCCGTTCTCGCCTACACGATTCATACCGTCATTCCAGTCTCCCGCACCGATCAGAGGCAGGCCGTGTTCTCCGAACTGTAGCGTTACATCTATCGCTCTGCAACAATGTTCAAAAATTGTATCTCTCTCATGCACTTTTTCGGGGATGAGGTACACCTCATGTTCGTACGACTCAAGACTTCTCGCGGTTATCCAGGGCGCAGTTTCATCAAAAATGGAGCTATCGCCCGTCGATCGGATATAAAAATCTGTGACGTACGGCAGCCAAACCCGGTCGTCCGTGATTTTTGAACGGATGCCCCTGCCGGTCGGAGGATGCCACCAATGAAGCACATCTCCCTCTCTGAACTGTTTTTCAGCATGAAGGATAATCTGTTTTCTTGTCATTTCGGGATCGGAGTAGAAGGCAGCGGTCGAATCCTGAAGCTGATCACGATATCCGTACGCACCGCCTGCCTGATAGTACGCGGTTCTGGCCCACATTCTGCAGGAAAGGTTCTGATACATCAGCCAGCCATTCATGAGCAGGTTCAGAGAACTATCGGGTGTCTTGATTCTGATTTTATTGAGCCTTGATTTCCACGATTTTCGCACACGTTCGAGGCCTTGCAATGCGTCTTCAATGGAATCATATTTTTTAAGGATTTCAGCTGCTTCATCCCTGTTTTCAGCCTCGCCCTCAATAAATATGAGCTTTCGTGTTTCTCCTGGTTTTATGGTCAGTTTTACCTGAAAAGCGCTGCAGGGATCACAAGCAATATCCGTTTCTTCGTTGAGCTGTGCGACGTTGCAAACCGCCTGCGGCTCCCGAAGTGTTCTGTTACGCCCAATAAAGGCCATCCTGCAAAGAGTGTACGTTTGGTAATCACTTTCCTCAAGGCCGGCAAGCGATGAAAAGACAACCCTTCCCGCAAACTCATTGTTGTAGTGGTTAAAGGCAAATATCTTGGTTTTATCATCCGATACGTTCTGGATTACGGTGCGGGAGGATCTATTTCTCTCAACACCCAACACTTTCTCAGTATACCTGAAAATTGAAAGTTCTTTCATGCCATCTCCGGTATTCTCAATGCTGAGAATGGAGATTTTCGCCGCCTCTTTCTCGTCCGCAAACTGTACCAGCTGGTGTCTCATTTCATCCTGCTCCTGCTCATAACGAGTAAATCCAAACCCATGCACGACTTTGTAGGGCCGGGTTCCCGGAGCAGGGCCCGGAGCCGGAGACCAATACCGCATCGATTGTTCATCCCGTATATAAAAAGCTTCTGAATGAGGATCTTTCACAGGGTCGTTCGACCAGCCCGTAAGCTTATTTTCCCTGCTATTCTGGCTCCAGGTGTAGCCGGCCCCTTTCTCCGACGTGATAAAACCCAATTTGGTGTTCGAGATCACGTTTATCCATGGCGCCGGCGGGAACCTAAGTATACCGGTATCGGGATCGGGCGTGATCAAAATATGATACTCATCACCATGCTCCGAAAAACCACCGTATCCATTAAAGTACTGCAAGTTTGATACGGGCTCGTGAGCAGTATCGCCGTTCTCTTTTTCAGCTCTTGCTGGCAGACTGTACCTATCCGGTTCATGATTGGTTAACCATGAAGAGGTCTCTTTCTCACGGCGAAGTTTCGACAGAGCCGGTAGTTTATTTTCAAACACGATGTGTGCAACGCTTAGCACGAGTGGAATGTCTTCAACGGGCATTTTATCAGATCTGTGTACAAATACACCTGCGCGTTTATTCATTAAGTCTCTCTCCGCTGAAGACTGAATTGCCTGAACGATGGCTTCCTGCACTTCATCAATATATCCGGGAGCGTGGTCATTCATAATCAGCAGCTCCGTTTCTATTCCTTTCATCCGCCAGAAAGCATGGGCTTTAAGCAGGGTTTTCACATCTCTAATCTGATCCATCTCTCGTATTCTGAATACGATAAGCGGGAAATCGCCTGAGATACCATATGCCCAAAGATCCTGCTGCTTACGCCGGTTCTCTCTCAATCGTCGATCGTCCGTTCTGAAAGCTCTGTCGGAGTAAAGTACATAGGAGGCGAGTTTCTGAAAACTGTGTGCCTCTTTTGAGGTAAGCCCCAAATGACCGAGTTCAACCGAACTGTAGACCGCAGCCAGATCAAAGGCACGGTCGGCCGCATGGCGGTTCTCATAAATGGATGAAAGGCGTTCCGCATCGTGTTTCGACTCTGCAAAACCCAGCCCGAAGATCAATTCTTTCTTTTCGCCCGGGCCCAGGCGGATGGTTTTACGCAGACTCACCACCGGGTCCGACACGTTGCCAAGAGATCCTGTAAGTTTGCGCCCCATTTCCATAGCAGCTGGGTTGCACAAGTCTCTCCCCCTACCTATGAACCTTCCCCTGTCTGTTTCGAATTCAAGAGGTTCAGAAAGATTATCGTGCTCGTCGCCTGCAAAGGTATGGATCAACCAAAGAGGTTTTTCTCTATCACTGCGAGGCCTTCGTTTTGCCAGAATCGAATGTTGCTCCGCCAGGTAGTCGGTCTGTATAAATAGCTTCGAGAAGGCAGGATGTGATTTATGATTCTCTTCCCGGTTCAAAACTATCTCCCCGTAACTTGTCACGTCAAGTGTTCTCACTTCTTCCGAGTAGTTTGTTATTGTCAGCTTTCTAAGCTCAATGGGGTCATCCGGAGAAATCGCAACCGTTGTCGTAGTTTCGATCCAGTCGTCCACTCTCGAAGTCACGATTTTGCCGTCATGAAACCACGTATCGTACCTGTCGGGTTTTCTTTTTACGGGCTGATGCATTGAAGACCAGTATTCGCCGCTATTCTTATCCCTGATGTAGAAAAAGAGTCCCAGAGGATCTTGCGTCTGATCTTGATCCCAGCCAGTAAGGCTGATTCCGTGAACGTTAGAGGTTCCTGTTCCGGCGTGTGTAAGGAACAGAGAGTATGTACCGTTCGAAAGCAGATGAAGCCTGGGTGGCGAAATGTCGAGCTCATTGATGCCGGCATGCTCAACAATGGATTCCATCGACTGCTGCTCACCCGGTTCCAATTCAACATCGATCGGGTGTGGCTCCTTAATCGGCACTCCTCTTGGGATTCTCTCCTGAAGTACCAGTTCACAGCCCCTGATCCTCGGATCATTGTGAAACCACTGCTGTACCACCCAATCGTTGATCACATTTTCTATGGCCAGCAGGCTCATGCCGTGATGATGAACCATAAAGGTTTTTGCCCATTTGTGAGAAACGTCCTCACTCATCCGGCTCGGAGTAAAATCAACCGCATCGTAGAAACCGTGCATGCCGAAACCGCCAAGTTTTTCAAGTCTTTTCAGATTCTTGAGCGAGGCAACCGGTTCTACCATTAACGAAAGCATGGATGCGTAAGGTGCCACAACATATTCTTCTGCAAGGCCCCTGCGTAAACCAAGTCCGGGAGCACCAAAGGCCCGGTATTGGTAGTGCATTTCGATATTTAAAAAGTAGTACGCACTCTCCGAGAAACCCCAGGGGCGATTACGCCTGCCGGCGTATTCTTGCTGCCAGCGCAGTACATTTTCACCGGTATGGCTTAGCAGTGTGTTGGGGTAGGATTTCAGGAAAAGCAGCGGCATGAGATACTCAAACATGGTGCCGCCCCATGATAGCAATATTTCGTTGCGGCTAAGGCTTGTGAGCCGGCGGCTCAGTCTGAACCAATGTTCGACCGGAATATCACCTTTGGCAATAGCAATGTAGGATGCTATTCGAGCCTCGCTTGCCAGCAAATCGTACGTGCCTTTGTCAAGCTGAGCTTTCTCAACGTTATAACCGATACTGAACAGGCCTCTCTTTTCGATATAGAGAAACGAAAAGTCCATCTCATCAATCATTTTTCCGGCCTTTGCAATAATATCATCGGCGAGATAACCCCATTTAGTTAAAATTGCGCACGCTTTACGCGGTATTACTCCATCACCCGCCAGTGCTATCAACTCCTCTGCTGAGTAGTTTTTCACATCCAGCTCTTTGCAGTTACAGAGAGATTTCTTTTCGTTGATTGCGTTTTCTATAAGCCTGAGCGGACTTTCCTGCCAGAACAGAATGTCTTGCATCATGTTGTCATTTAGAATACTGCCAAGAGGCCGCAGGTCGATGGATGAAAGAGCCGTTGCATCTTTCTTAAGCTGTCTCAGCTCTTGGAGACTTAAGTCCGTATCCTCCGCTTTCTTCTTACTGAGTATTGAGAGCATGTTGTCGCAAAGCGTGTCTACGCGATTTTGAAAATCGCCCGGCAGTAACTTTTCATTCCGGTACTGATGTAATACATCGCGAACCGAACTGATGGTATCAGTAAGCCCTTCCCGGATATTTTGATTGATACCTCTACTGTTCATGGTTTTTTTGACAGACTCCCGAATTGAGATCAGGCTTGCTATGAGGTTGCCGGAGTCAACGGTTGAGATGTATTTTGGATAGAGAACTTCACCAAGTCGGGTCTCGTACCAGTTGTAAAAGTGTCCTCTGTACAACTCAAGCTTATTCATGGAATTGAGCATGTTCCAGATTCTCTCCAGAAGCTCACCCATTGTAATATATCCGCGATTGTAAGCCACCTGAGTCGAGACCAGCGCGAGCCCAATGTTCGTAGGTGAGGTTCTTTCTGTTACGGGGATGTTCGGTTCTTCCTGATAGTTGTCGGGTGGCAGCCACGAATGTTCTTCATTCACAAATCGCTCAAAGAAAAACCACGTACGCCGTGCATACAAACGGAGCTGCAAGAGATCTTTTTCTGAGAGTTCGGGCTGTTTCTTTTTTAGAGGTCTGCTAACGGCCCATAGCCAGTACGGTGCGCCGCCCCAAAGAATAGAAAATGGAATTATGATCCAGAGATACTGAGGAGCTGTTAAAATGGCGGTTATCAGAATCGCAAAGCCAAGTACAACTGAAAATAACTGGCTCAATACATACGATTTGAGCGAGTTGGGACTTGTAGATTCTATCTGAGACGCCGTTGTCCACTCAAGAAGCCATTTTCGGGATATCTTCAGCCGCCAAAGTGTCCGAATCACGGCATCGACTTGCACCATCGCATGGCCTGGCAAAATGATGATCGTAAAGAGTGCCTGAACAGAGTTTATTTTCAGATTTGTCCGAACTTTATCCATGTAGAGTTTCCATCGCACACGTGCAGGTCGATTAAGGATATCGCTCGACAGACTGATATAAATCGGGAATGCGAGGATACCAAGTGCGGCAATTGTCCAAATCCAGGCAGTACCCGGTAGCAGAAACCAGCCTGCAACAAAGAACACGGTAAGAAAGAACGGATTCAGAGATCGCCGAAGATTATCAAAAATTTTCCACCTTGAAAGAAGATTAACAGTGTTTCTTTCTTTACCTGTGCTGAGGGGTACCCTGCGCAACAACCATGCAGCAATCTGCCAGTCGCCGCGTGTCCATCGATGGTTGCGCTTGCTGTAGCTCGCATAGGTTGAGGGGTAATCATCAAAAAGCTCAATGTCTGTTGCCAGACCGGCCCGAAGGTATGTGCTTTCGATAAGGTCGTGCGACAGAATTCTATTCTCGGGAAATTTTCCGTCGAGCACTCTATGGAAAGCGGCAACGTCATAGATTCCTTTCCCTGTAAAAACTGCCTCTCCGGCAAGATCCTGATAAATATCTGACACGGCTGTGGAGTAGGGATCGAGTCCAACATTGCCAGAAAATATTTTTGAAAAACCGGTTTTGTTAGATGACTCAGGCGGAATGGATATTCTTGGCTGGATAATGCCGTAACCTTTGGTAATCCTCTGCTTTTTTTCATCATATCGCGCCCGATTCAGCGGGTGTGCTATTGTCCTCACCATGTTTCGCGCACCGTCGGGCGGCAGTTTCGTGTCGGAGTCGAGGGTAATAACGTACTTCACGGGCGAACCCGTCAGCGCATCAAAAATTTTTCCTCCAACGTATGTATAAGTCGTTTCAGCAGCTGAGTCGCAGAGAAGCCGGTTGAACTCTTCGAGTTTGCCCCTTTTACGTTCCCAACCCATCCACGCGTTTTCCGATTCATTCCATAGCCTTTCCCGATGTAAAAAGAAGAATTTGTCGCCGTACTTCGATCTGTACTTATTATTCAGGCCTTCAATGGCCCTGTGCGCCGCCTCAATAATGGCGTCATCATTATCCATCTTTTTTTCCGGCGCATCGGTAAAATCCGAAAGAAGAATAAATTGAAGCCCGGGGTCGGGATTGGAAAGCGACCGAATCTCAAGATTTTCTGCCTGCCTGCGTACATCCTGAGGCGAAGTAAACATTGTGGGAACAACAACCATAGTCCTTGAGTCATCCGGAATACCCTGTTTGTAATCCATTTTTGGAAGTATTCTTGGAGGCAGGAAAAAGGCAAAAAAGCGGTTGAGCGAAGAAATGGAAAGTTCGAGTGCCGGGAAGAGGGCCGTAAGCAGTATCAGTGCCCCAATTAGAGTTGGATTTTCCATCGATCCGGTTACATACCACAGCAGGGTCATAAAAAGAATGGTGGTAAGGATAATAGCAGAAACATACCATGCGCTGTTATTTTCAAGTCTGCGTCGAATTTTTTCACGGATTGGCATTCTGTACCCGAGCTTTTTTATAAGCTCAGGGTAGCCCTCGTCTTGCAGGTAATACCCGACATGTTGCCTGATGTCGATGCCACCCGTTGCGCCTTCAAGGTCACTCTCTTTTCCTGTCTCTGCCTCTTCAGTCATCAGCAGAATCTGTTCTGCCACGGCGGGTTCGTCATAATCCGATCTTCGGCTTAACCGCTCCACAGTGCGCCTGTATTTATCGCGCGTTCGAAAATCCATTTCGGAATAGCTTCCTGAAGGATCAAGCCGAAGGATTTTCTCAACCACCGAGCACTCTTCAACAAAATCTGACCAGTCG
>PWWL01000364.1 GCA_003561515.1 Balneolaceae bacterium | reverse complement strand
ATCGACCTTCTCAACTTTGAGATTCTCGGCGGATCGATCGACGTAGATGTTCCATTCCGCTACTCACTTCCATCATTGGAAAACCCGTTTCTTGATTTACAGGTAAACCAGGCCTGGCTCGATCCGGACGGTTTTACTATTTCAGGTGAATCGAACCTGTTGCTTGGCGAGACGGCTTCGCTGGATGTAGCACTGGACAGTCTGCAATTTTCGTTCGAGACCTTTGCTATAACCGGCGGATCACTCTCTATTGATAGCGCTCTTCAGATTAACGTTGGCCTGACAGGCGGCAGCCATTCGTGGAATATTTCTGTGCCGGATGTAGGGAATGTGGATATTGATACTCCCGATGAAGCCCACTTCAGCGCGGTGTTTAACGGAGGGTTGACTCTTGACATGAATGGCATCTCACTTTCCGGCGACGCGGTAGGCTGGCTGAATATTGCGGGTATGAACGTTGATGCAGAAGGCGGCCAGTCATTTTTTGGTGACCTGAACATTCAGGTTGTAGAAGATGAAGAAGGGCAACCGTTCCGCCTCGCTCTGAATGAGCCGGGAGCATTGCTGCCGGTAAGTATGGAATCAGGGCGTATAAACCTTATGGAAGGACAAACCGTGCTGGCGTACTACGAAAACAACCAGCTTGAGTTCATGGGTATCAATATTTTGGCTTCACTGTTGCCCAACCGCATTCCTCTGCCATCCGAGTCCATAGCCTATCTCGACCTCGAAAACAGCGATATCAGTGAAGAAATGGTGGATGGGAATCGCAGGTTAGCGGCAAGTGGCGTTTCCCTTGTAATAGATGCATTTGGGGTAAGCAACCAAATAACTGCTACAGTAGATAACCTGGATGTGGCACTGAACAACGACTATTCGGCAATTACAGCAGTGCATTCGTTCGATGTATCGTTTGACGCACCCGGTCTGCTGGAAAAAACCGGGTTCCCGCTCACATTAACCGGGCTCGATTACAGCTCAACTGAGTCCGGATTTCAGTTGTCGATGTCTGCACGGCTCGACTTGCCTGAATCAATGATGAATCATTTTGGGCTGAGTGCTGATCAGCTTGAGATTGAGGAAATTACGTTGACCGAAGGCGGTTTTCAGCAGGGTTCATTTGCACTTGGCACATACGTTTATGACACAGAAACAGAACCGCTCATTTCCGAATCGATCAGTGAGGGGGTTGGAGGGGAATTTGCCATCTACGGAATAGAACTGGCCATTGGCGGTGAAAATGCGCTGCGCTTCTCCGGCTACTTCGATTTGGATTATATGGCATCGGGTGACGACCGCAATCCCCTTTACTACAATGCCATATGGGAAGGAGAAGATGGAAATTATCTTTGGGATTTAACGATGAATCTTGAAGATCAACAGGAAATAAATCTTGGCCTGGCATCCCTCGGTGTGGAAGCATTTGGAGGTTCTATCACCATGTCAACACAAAACGGCTCAGGCGAACTGCACACCTGGATTACAGGCGCGATCGGATTCTCGGATCTGCTGGGGTCGGAATTTTCGCTCCATGCCGAAAAACTGGGTTTAACCGTGAATAATGAACACGGAATAAGTGTAGGCGCGGAATCGATTTCGTATACAGGGGGTAGTGAAACAGAGAAACCTGACTTTTCACTTTTTAATGAACAGATGACCGGAAATATTACCGGAGCCAGCCTTGTGTTCGATAATGATGTTATCGGCATATCCATTGCTGGTAATTTAACCATTCTCGATACAGAAGTTGTTTTTGACACACTCAGAATCAATACAAATCTCGATTTTGAGATTGACGTGAGCCTGGCAGACTCAATCTATATTGTGGAAGACTACGCATGGATTGATACAATTGAGCTTTTTAAAGGTGAAGACGAAGAAGGTTATGATGTGCTAAGATTTACAGGTGGTGTGGGGTTGAACCTGCCCGATGGAATTGCAGACGGATCGGGTGTAGATGAAATCAGCGGATCTCTGAGCCTTACGCAGAAAAACAATGGCCAGGTCGTATCGGAGTTGGGTGTTTATGTTGGCTTTGAGACCCTTGCCGATATGGAAGACAATCAGAGCACTGATGCCTTTAACTTTATAGAGCTTGGAGATTTCTTTCTATTTGAAGTACGCGGTTTAGGTGTAAATGTAGATCTGTTGAGCCCTCTCGATTCAGAGTTTTACGGGTATGCCGGGCTTTATTTTGAACAGGATGGCGGTAGCTGGAAAACAGACAAAGTGGTGCATTTTGGTGATTTTAATAATCCGGATTTACCCGGGTTCAGCTACAATGCAGGTGATCAGTCATTCACCTGGCATGTAGAGGCAACAGGTATTGAAGTAGACTTAGGGGTATTCAAAATGACTTTAGCCAACATAAAAACTGTGCCCAGGGATGATCTGCCGGAACATGCACAACATTGGCCGCTGGTGCTGGATGCAAGCGGCTCATTTGAGTTTAACATTCCCAACGTGGAGGGTTCCAATAATTCGGGAGGCACCGGGGCAGGCATTGGATTTGACAATTTTGTAGTTGGTGTTCCTCCCGGTTTGGATGAAAATCCCATCATACAATGGCCCACTCTCACGGGAGTGGAAATTTCGATTATGGGAATTGTGAATGTAAGCCTGGGAACGTACGAATATGTTGTTGGAGGCGTGGTTGAAATGGCGGTCGATGAAATTCCGGAAAACCCTGATGATGTGCCGGACAATCCGGAACCAATGGTTGAAGAGATTGCTGTAAACTACTTCCTGCACTTTAAAGGAGCGGATGATGAGAGTTCTGCACTCCAAGTATCATTCACAGGTCTGTTTAGCGGCGGCGTGGATCAGATCAAAATCTACGAAACAACCGAAGGCGACAGGCGGGTGTTTATCGATAATGCCAACCTTTCGATTGAGGGTGCGGATGGGCTGGTTTCTATGAACCTCACGCTCAATTATGAATCGAGCGACGACAGGTTCTACATAATGGCGGCGGGCAGTGCAAGTATTGGCCCCAATGGTTTTATGCTTGCAGGCGAGTTTGAGAAAGATGGCAACGACTTCCGCATGGGCCTGTTCATAGCGGGGCGATTTAATCCAGGCATTCCGCTTATACCACAAGCACCACCTGTAATTAACCTTACTGGAATTGGCGGGGGCATTTTTTACAGGCCAACCAGCGATGTAATAGAGGCCATATACAGCTCGCCGTTTCTTGGCGTGGATGTATCCAACCTGAATGACTGGGGGATGCCGGATATTTCTGACAATATTAAATTCGCTGTCCTGGCTTATGGAAGTTTCAGCATGCTGGGTCAGGCCGGAGTGTATGCTATGGAGGGCAATATCCTATTTGCATTAACCAACGAGTTTATACAACTAAATGCTTCCGGCGTGCTGCTGATGCAGGAGGGTAATATCTCAGCCGATCTTGGTACAGGCGTAAAATGGAGTTCCAGCGAGATAGTAATTGGAGGAGAAATTTATGCGGGTATAACCTACCCTGTATTAGAGGGCAGCGGAAATATTGGGTACACCGTGGAGGTAGCTTTTGGGCCCCCGGTAACGGTAGACTGGGCACTCTGGGGCAATTACCAGGCATGGATTGTGGGCCTTGAAAGCAGCGGTCAATTTTTTATTTCGCCCGCGGGCCTTTTTGCGAGCATGAACGTTACGGCGGATCTAAACCTGGGCCTTGCCGCACTTGAAGGCAGCCTTGATGCCAAAGTATGGGCCGTACCCGACATTAACAACCCTAACCTCGGAGCGTTTGCAAGCGCGTCGATTTCTGCATCAGCCTTTGGTTTTGATTTTGTATCTCTGCAGCTTCAGCTTGCATACGAACAAACAGCAAACTCAACCTACCTGAAAGGTTTTGCCCTGGCGGCGCTGCAAGCAGGCGACTTTGCATCCATCGAAGGATTTATCCTTGTTGAGATGCTGTATGTACTTGGAGAAATGCCAAATATTAAAGTTGAGGTAGCCTATTCGCTCAGCCCGGAGCTGCAAGCACTCGTAGATGATGCATCAGGCCAGGCTTCAGATATGGAGTCTGCCATGAGTGATGCGGTAAACTTCCTGTTCCAGCTGCCCGATTTTGATGTGAACATGTCGGAAGAAGAACTTGTTGCAGCCGGGCAGGCCGTACAAAATGTAAATCAATTACGTAATCAGCATTCAGGGCTTGCAACGATAGGGCTGTTACCATTGGCCGCTGTCATCAATATTGAGGAGCAAATTTATGAAGGCCAACAGTTGCCCGCTGCTTTTCAGTGGGTGAATGCAAACATTTTGGTGAACCCCGATTTTCCAGACGATTCATATAAAACGCAGGCTAAGGCGGATCTGGAAAACGCACTTTCCAGCCTGAATGACCATAAAGATGAAGTACACCAGAGATACCAGGAAGTGCAGGTTTATGCCATTGAAAGCCTCGAAACGCTTTCTGAAGCCATAGAACCGATGGCAGATCCCACCGGAGAAGGCGAAGATCAGCTACTCTATGAAGATGGATTGGTGGTAAATGTGAAGAGTAACTTTACCATTTCGCGAGAGGAAACCATGCAGTTTATCGATGAAAGTATGGCCGGTCTGAGTGGGCTGGAGCCGGAGGAGTTACAACAGCGGGATTTAGAGCTGCGTACGGCTATCTCTGCTGCCATTGCAAATCTTCAGTTTTTGGATCAGGCCATCGAAGAGGATCTTCTCGACCATGGAAACCGCTACGCCTCGGCACATTCTAATATGCTCAAATATATCGGGGAAGAGGTGAGTGAATATCGGCAGTATCTACAAAAGTATTCCGAGCTGTACGATGCACTTGTGAATCAGGAGAACCAGATCATGGAGGCCATCGAATTCTCATGGGACCGTATAGCCACAATGCATCCTAACCAATGCAGAAACATTGTGGGAGGCGGAGGCACAATCAGTTTTATTGACTGTATAACTGTTGCCGGTGAAATAGCCATCGCCCGAACTCAACAAATGCAGGGCTTTGCCGGTATTGGTTACGAGAATGCTGCTGAAGGCTTACAGACGGCCCTCACAACGTATAGAAACACATTATTTGCGTTTGTGAATGATGGTGTGTTTCCATTTACCGCAATGGTTAACCAAAACTATTCTATAAACTCTGTGATTAATAATGGTCAGAACTTAATAAATACATTGCCATCACAGGCGAATACCAGCACTTATGAAGCTGCACTTGATACAACCTTAGAAATCATAGAAACCATCAAAGAGGGTTTCGAAACTACGGCTGAGAATTTCTGGTATGGCATCCACTACGCTGCGTTTAGTGAGCTTAGAAATGCATACAATTCAGCCGCCGGTGATTTCAATGAAGCCGCAGCAGGGGAGATCGATAGTTTTAAGGACAACCACCTTGGATACACTGATAAGATGGCTGAGCTATTTTCTCTGAAAACCCAGCTTTCGGAAACACTCTACAGCCTGATTGATGCATATAGAATTTTTTACCAGGAACATCAGGATGATATCGTCAATTTCCAGAAAAAAGATGATGCCGATGAAGAGGAAGAACGAGAAAGGACAGATTCGTTTGCACAATTCCTTCAAGCCGGTTTCGATAGGGATGGGGATTCTGGCCGAACCGGCACAAGTCGTGGTGTAGAATCGCCTCCGCTATATACTACTTCTGAGATTCTCTCGTTTAAAGATGAGCTTCAGAACTGGCTGCAGCCACCGGCAATCAGCAGTCTGACCGGAAATTTTAACAGACTTTCAGAACTTACGCCGTCAAACACCTTCAGGGACCGTTTCATATCCAGAAATACACTTTCATGGAATTTTTCCGGCCCGTGGCAAAATGTGATGGATGGGGTGGGGAATGTGGAACTGGGTATTTCCGCTAGCCCAAACCCGGCTCCGCTGGCAATCAGTAAGGCAAACTCGTTTGTTCATTATTCCTGGCTTCGAGCCGGAGACATGGAAGTTGCCCAGAACGAATTTACAAATGCGTACCATGTAAACCTTAGGGCAAGAAGCCGTGCAGGAATACCGGTATCGGTGCAGGGCAATTTCTCATCAACAGTTGCCTCTGCGGGCGATAGTTTCGCCGGTTTCAGCCATATGGCGTTAGTTCCGGCATGGCCTGGCAGTGGCCAGCAAGTGATGCAAACGGCAGTACCGAACCTGTATGGTATCAAAGTATTATCAGGCGTTCAAACAACGGGTAACTGGCAGACATGGTACACACATAATTCCGATGAACTGCGGCTTGAATTGGCTGCATCCGGCGCAAGCGTTAACCGTTTCGAAGTAAGATTACTTGCTCAAAACGGGTTAACCATAATGGATTGGCAAACAGTGCCGGGAGTGAGAGATTATGCCGGAAGCAATACCATTCTTACCGGAACGCTGAACGAACCGGAATTTGCAGAAAATGAAACTCATTACATTCTTCAGGCAAGAGCAGTAGCTGCCGATGGTTCTGCCACTTCATCTATTCAAAGCAGAACCCTGATTTTGGATACTACACCTCCACAGTGGTACGATGATGAAATCGATAACAACAGCGGCTACCCCTGGGTAGATAATCCTGCACAACCGCCATCAAGTTTTATGTCTGGTACAGTTGTTCAGGGTGTTATGCCGGCGAGATCTCCATCTGTTGTACACGTTGAAGAGGTTGATTTAAGTGACTACAGAAGAGACATCAAAATCGCAGATCCTTTCGATTCGGTTTCAGGCATCAAGAACATCGAGGTGGTACTGAATCAAAATTCAGAAGGCAGCCAGGGGATGTTCGCTAACAGAGACAAGGTTGATGTTGTTCAAACAACTACGTTTGAAAACGTTCAGCTTCCGTCGTTTGGCACCTGGTATGTCCATGCAAGGGCTCAAAACAATGCCGGGCTGTTTTCTGATGTGAAAACCTATGAGATCAGACACCCCGATCCCACTCCCCCTGCGGCTCCACAAGTTGCCGTACAGCCGAGAAATAACGGGTTGAGGGTGTTTCTGCCGCAACTGGCCAACGACCCAGAGAGCGGTATTGCAGGCTATCAGTTCTCATATCGAAGTGAGGATGGATCAGCAGTTAGAGCCTGGCCAGAAGGTACGGGTCATACGCCAGCCATTGATTTCACAAACGATGATTTGGTTTCACTGGGCAATTCAGCACCTTATTTCCGAATACCCATGCAGGCCGCAAATTCGGAATTGGATCTTGTTGTCAGGGCTGTGTCAGGAAATGGAACGTTCTCTCAATCGGTAGTTGTGCCCGGCGTGAAGTTTGATTTACGGCAACCCAAATTAAAATCGATAGAAACGAACAGTTACTATTCTGTTGTGAATGGTAAAAATCAAAAACTCCTCGATGTAAATGCACTGTCTGTTAATGGGTTTAGTTCGGGAATCAGGTATGTGAAGATTACCATATCAGAAGCTAAAGGCAGTTCTGTGTTAGAAAGAAGAGTGTCTTATACAGATAACCTCCCAAATTTAACAACTGTTACCGATGCCCAGTTTTCAGGAATTCCAATT
>PWWL01000117.1 GCA_003561515.1 Balneolaceae bacterium | reverse complement strand
CTCATCGAGGGCGGTTGCAAGATCGGGCCAGTCGCCCCCGCTGCCGATTGTATAGCTGCCCGATGGTATTGGCGTCAACGTACTGATGTACTGATGTGCACCGATACTCGGAGTTGACGTCCTTGGATTCCCGTTAATATCCTCCGGCACCCACTGGCTCAGGTCTGAACCCGAATCATCGAGCCAGGGTGCATTTGTGGTAAGTTCTTCAAAATCGATGAACCGGACATACCGGTAAATGCTGTTGAAATCGTAATTTCTGGAAGCCTGTATCTCCTCAAGCGTTCGAAAATGGGTATTGAGTGAGGGTGTGGGTGAAGAGGAACTTCGGTTAATAACCGGCGACGGTGAAAAGTAGTTGTTGAAATCTAACAGGGTATTGTTGCTGTTATCCTGCACCGGCGGTCCCTGGCTGTCGGATGCAAAAATATTATTCCGGATATCGTGGTTGCCGGCCGATGAGCCAAGTTCAAGCACCCTGGCTGTTTCGGTTCCGCCTGTGAGCAACACCGTATTGTGATAAAACCGAACATCAAAACTGATAAGGATTCGTACGGGTCCGCCGCTAAACCGACCGGTCACAATATTATTCGCCACAAGAGGACGATCCTCCTCATTCTCATCATCCGCCCTTACGCTTCTGAGCTTGATGCCGTCATTTCCTGCATTGAGTACGCGGTTCGACAGAATGTGAGGTGCGGTGGCGTACTGAACACGGACCCCCCTTCTGGAATCTCGCAGCCTGTTCTGCTCAATTCGCACCTGTTCCGACCTGAAACCGGAACCCGCTCCCTCCAGGTTTATGCCATACCCGGCTCCTGTAAATTCATTGCTCCTGATTTCCAGGCCAATGCCCGAAGCATTTTCCGAGGCCAGTGAACTCAGATCAAAATTTGTATTGGATATTACCTCGGCTTCAAACCGGTTGCCTGTAACAGATACATCCCGGAAACCGCCCCGTATCAGAATTCCATGCCTGGTGTTATTGCCGGTGACCTGCTCTGTGTTAAACGTAAGACCGCGGATATCGAAATATTTCGGACTGACAAGGTCCAGGATGATGTCATTTCCATCTTCAAGCAGCATGGTGACGTCATCCGCATTGCCGCTTCCTGAAGTAATTGTAACACGATTTGCCAAACTTGCATTAGGTACCGGAAAGAATACTGCGCGGTCGGTGTGCGTCCCCGGTGCCAGGGTGAGCGTCACAGGACCGTCTATGCCCCTCCGTGCCAGATCATCGGCGGCAGATTGCAAATCGGGATAGTTACCCGCGCCTCCCACACTGTAATTGCCGGCAGACAGGGGGGTAAGCGTGCTGCTATACTCGTAGGCGCCAATGCCGGGGGTGCTGCTCCGGGCATTGCCGTTGATGTCTACATCAACGATCGAAAGGACGTCGTCGCCGGCCGTATCAAGAAAAAACGAGTTGGTTTCGAAGGAGTCATCATCAGAAAATGCGGGATAGATAAATCGGGAGTTGCGGTCCTGATCGGTAAGATCAACCCACTGCTCCAGGTTTCTTAGCGGGTTGGATCCAACCGTAAAGCGATGGGAGTCGGGGGAATAGTACGCGTTATGGTCCGACTCCTGAACGGCGCCCAAAAGATTAGCCCCACCTGTTGTCTGCACAAAAGCCCTGCCGCCGCCCATGGCGGCCACCAGGTTATTCCGCACAAATACCTGCTGATTGTTTTGTGTGATGCGCAGTGCTCCGTTGGCAGCCATACCACGGGTTACCACAGTATTGTGATAGAAACGGATGTTCCTTCCGGTAACTATATTGGCTGACTGCTGGTTTTCTGAAACAAACAGGTTGTTGATGATGAGCGCGGGATCATCAAAATTAAATATGTTGCTGTTGAACAGGAAGGCAAAGTTCGCATTTGCCAATACCCGGTTGGCAGATATTTCTGGAGCGATAAAGTTTGTGATGTGCATTCCACGCTGTGTTTGGATCACATTATTCGCAATGCTAAGACCTTGCGAGGGTTCTCCTGAAGCCGAGTTGAGACGGATACCCCAGTTTCCCCGGGTCAGTACATTCTCTTCGATGAGAGTGCCGGGATATGAGATGGAAGAGCCCGAGTGGATCAGGTTCAATGCTGCAGTGTTGGGCGCATTTTCCCGGCCGGTCATCACATTTCTCTGCAAATGAATACCGCTTCCTTCTCCATCAAATAGAAACACATGCCCGTCGTCGTTGCTGATCTGCAGGTTTCGGAATGTGATATAGGAGGCGTTATCAAAGCGGAAAACATACTGCCCCTCACCCCTGAGGTGCAACGACTGCGGATCGCCGCTCTCCGATTCAAAATAGATTCTAAACTCCTCCCTGATATCGGGGATGGCCGGAATGTCAATTTCACTTATTTCGTAGTTGCCGTCGGCCAGCCTGATGAATACCTCACCGCTTACCCCATTTTCAGCAAGCTCGTCCACCACATCCTGAATGGTGGCAAAATCACCCGTTCCTTCTGGATTAATGATATAGCTGCCCGATAGCTGTGCACTGGCCGTAAAAGGAACCATTGCCGCAAAAAGCAGAAAGGCTGCGGTTTTCAGGATTTTACATAGGTGTGCAGTTGTTTCTGGTCCCGATTTCAAATCTCTTCCCGGCTTGTTTGCGGTTGATCTCTTTCTTATTAGACTCAGCCGGGCAGGTGTAATGGAGAATTTTTTCTAAAAAATTTCAGTAACCGGAATTACAGAACATATTGCACTTATCCCTTTGCCATTATGGGGGCAGATATTTATCATATTTTACAAAACAGATCATAATTTGAGGGATAACTATATGGCATTGAAATTACTCACCTCTCTGTCTCTGGGCTTTGTTCTTACTTGTGCGGGTACACTGTATGGATTTAGTGATATTGAACATCACTTTGAGGAAAAGATGTATATACCATCCATCTCTGAGATTGTATCAGATACATCACGGGCTGAGCAATATTTCCTAAAGGGATCAGAGTTCGTGCAGTCAATGCAATTCGACAGTGCTGCAGTTTATTTTGATCTTGCCGCACAACTTTTTAAAGAAAAGGAGAACTGGGAGAGGTATCTGATCAGCCGGCGTAATTACGCCAATACGCATGTCGACAGGAGATTATTCGCGGAAGCGGAACCACTTTTTTTCGAATTGATCGGGGAAATTGCTGATAAACTTGATGAACCTGCCGAGCTTACAGCCGAGATTTACATTAACCTCTCCATAATGTACGGTGACGTAAGCAATTACAATGACGCTATTGAAATTGCAGATAAAGCCATTGAGTTGCTTGATTCACTCGATGAACCTAATTACAACGAATATGCCCGGGTGTACGATGCCAAGTGCAGGAATCTCTCAAGACTCAGCCGTTTTGCCTCAGCACTTGAGTATTGCAATAAATCCATAGACGTACGAAACTCTGCATCCCTGCCCCTCAATGTAATTGCAATCGGATACAGCAATACGGGCAACGTTTACAGAAGTATGGGTAATCACAGTCAGGCACTGAATCACTTCCATAAAGGCCGCTCTTTATTCGAACAGGTACTCCCGGAACCACACCGTTTTTTTCTTATTGTTGATGCGAACATTGCTTCCCTCAATAGAGCGATGGGTAACTATAATCGCGCAATTGAAATGTACCATCAGATTATTGCCAGCCACCAGCTGCTGCCCGATCCTCTGGCATTCAATATTTATGGGATTTACCAGAATATGGCGGGGGTTTACAGGGCAATGGGCGACTATGATACAGCCATATCACACTTCGAAACAGCACTCGATGGAATAAGCAGATATGCGGGTAGCGAAAGCGCTGCAGTAGCACGTATTTATAATAATCTGGCAACCACGTACCAGAGAAAAGGAGAAATTGACCGGGCTATCGAACTTCATATGAACGCACTTGAGATACAGAACAAGGTATTTGATGATCCCGGAAGTGAAACATTTACAACCTATTCACAAATCAGTGATGTGTATAGGGAAAAGGGAGATCTTGAATTTGCCCTTTCATACGCTAATGAAGCTCTTGTACTCGCTAATGCTTTATGGGGGCTTGAGCATGGTAACGCTTCAAATATCCGGACAATACTTGGTCATATTTATTCGGAAAAAGGTGAGACGGAGAAAGCGGAAGCCAGCTACAGCGAAAGTATCGATATACTGATTCAATCATTCGGCGAAATTCATCCTGATCTGGCAGGAAACTATAAGAATCTTGGTGATTTGTATCTCAGAATGGGAAGAGAATCTGAGGCCATTCATCAATATGAATTGGGCATTGCGGCACTGACTCCGGGTGCAGACATCAACAATTTTTCAGACCGGCTGCCCGGAGCCGATGAAGTCATTTCAAATTTTCACTACTTCATGTTACTGGATGCTTATGCCGGGGCACTGAACACACTTTATCCGGAAGGTGATCGTGTCATTTATGTTTACGACATGATTGCGGCTATTGCCGGTGAAGTCAGAAGAGGTTACCGGGCAGAGGGTTCCCGATTGCAGCTATCCGCTGAAATTCACTCTTCAATGGGAAATGCCATAGAAGCTGCATATAGCAGGTATTTGAGTGCCGGCGATATCCGGTACAAAGAAAAAGCTTTTTACTATGCTGAGGTACACAGGTCGGCAGTTCTTCACAATTCACTCATCGAATCTGATGCACGAAGCTTCGCAGCCATTCCCGATAGTATTCTGCATGAAGAAGCTGATTTAAAATCCAGCCTCAGTTTTCTTGAACTGGAGCTGCTGAAAGGGGAATTACCGGATGAGGAACTAAGCGTTATGCGCAGGCAATTTCTTGAATTGTCGAACAAATACCATGCACTTACAAACCATCTTGAGCAGGAGTACCCCGACTATTATTTGTTAAAATATGGCAGTGAAACACCGGCACCCGATCAGGTTGCTCTAATGCTTTCTTCAACAGATGCTTATCTGCAATATTTTGTTCGAAACGAAGAGCTTTACCTGTTTATAATTACTGACAATTCCTTCAACATTATTCGTCAGGATTCTGAATCACCTCTGTATAGTCGCATCCAGCAGCTTTCCCGTTCTCTCAGGCTTTCCGATCCTGCCGGATATCTGAATATTGCACATTCACTTTACAGCCAGCTGATATTACCCGCCGGTGAACTCCTCAAAGATCGGGAATCATTGATCATTGTCCCGGATGCGGAACTGTTTCACCTGCCATTTGAAGCGCTATTGACAGAACAGCCTGAGCAAACGGGCTTTGCCCGGTTCAGCACGCTCCCCTACCTGATACGTGATTATAGTGTTAGCTATCATTACTCTGCATCCCTGTTCCTTAGAGGTGACAGAGATCAAACCGGCAGCCTGATATCAGACGTATTCACTCTCTCTTTTGGCGGTTTCGCTCCCGTCTCTTTCTCAGGTGATGAAGTTACCCTGGCAACCCGAAATCCTGACCCAGAACAACTCAGGTTCGCTTTTACCAATAACCCGGACAGAGAGCTTCCACCGCTTCCATTCACGCGGGATGAGTTAAACGGGATATCCGAATTATTCTCGGGAAGAAATATTACTGTCCATTCATTTCTTCATGAAGAAGCAAACAAAGAGAACTTTCTCAGTTATGCTTCTGATTTCGACATTCTTCATGTTGCAACACATGGTTTTACGAATCATGCTACACCTGTACTTTCCGGGCTGGCATTTGCCGGCAATCATGGCGCAACCGATTATGACATCCTTTACTCAGGTGAATTATTCAATCTCAGGCTGAATGCCTCTCTCGTTGTACTGAGTGCCTGTGAAACAGGTGTTGGAAGACTTGCAAACGGAGAAGGATTGATTGCCATGACAAGGGGCCTTTTATACGCCGGAGCACGGAACATTCTTGTATCGAAGTGGAAAGTGTATGATAAGTACACGAGCGATCTGATGATCGCCTTCTACAGTGAGCTACTGAACGAAGAGAACATTCAGAATGCTCTCAGAAATGCCAAACTATCGATGATCAGTGATGACGCTACCGCCTTCCCCGGATTCTGGAGTGGTTTTGTCCACATCGGCAGCTGATGAGATTTTTTAGCCCGTCACTGAATAACAAATCTCCCCACATGAACCAGCTCATCCTCGCTTTCGAGCCGCCAGTAGTAGAGACCGGGATCGAGACTGCCATCGTAGGTGAATGAAGAACCGGTTACGGTTTCATTGTGAATGAGCTCTGCGCGGTTGTTGAGCAGCTGCAGAAAGAGATCTGTCTCCTCCATTCCCGTCCATTCAAACGTTACCGGTACACTCTTCTCTTCGTCAATGCCCGGTGATACATTTTCAACACCGTTTACACCGGTTCTGAGTGTTTGACCGACCAGTGAATCATAAAACGGATTTCTTTCAAAATTCTGGGCAAAGACCTCAGCCGGCGGCACATCCGGGTCCTGGCCCGGATCTATGTTCACATACACTGCAAGACCGATCATGACACCGATCAACAGCACCGCTGCAATTTTCAAAATAGGGCTCCATCCCCCTGCCGGTTCACTTTGCCGGTCAAAAAAGGGGTGAGCTTCCGCTTTTACCTGCTCCTGGTCGAGCAGTTCTGCAAGGGCCATCACCTGCTTTCTGCATTCGGCCGATACCTCAAGCTGCTCTCTGATCGTTTTCGGCAGCTCCTCCATGCGGTCCAGTACCAGGGCATCCGCGCATAGAGCAATCCCTTCATTATTCAGCTTGCCGTCTGAATCAAAATATGTGGTTATGTCAGCAGGCATGGTTGTCCTTTCTCATTTATACTAATTAGATTCATTCTCCGGGTCATTATGGAGACTCGTAAAGTAAAATTCCGCAAGGAGTTTCACTGTTTTCTTGTCGAACTCCGCATTATATGGCGGCGCATTCAGCGATACAGCAAGCTCATTTAGCTGATAGTCGAGCCACTTACGCAACGCATCGGGTGTATTGTTCCTGTTTTCAAAACGGTTAAACCACGGCGTTATCATTTCAAAAAGATCGTGATCGGTGATTTTTTCCGGATTATTTTCGACCGGAGTCCCCAATACGCACAGAAGCTCATCCATTTCCTTCGATTCTGCCCCGCTGAAAGCCCTCAGCACGTCCTCCCTCGTTAGGTTCAGTCTGAGAATAATTTTAAGCAGCAGCACCAGCCTGCCCTCTTTCTTGCCATACAGCTTCAGGAGATAGCCAAACCGATCTTTCTGGCGGTTCAGTACAACTTGCTTCAGCGGGCCCGCCATTGCTGAAGCCTTCCCGGATGCTTCATCATCAAACAGAAATCGTGCCTCATACCGCCGTTCCTTTTTTCCGTACCGGATCGAAATGTTGTAAAGTACCCTGGCAAAATAGGTGGTAAAAAGACTGCCGCCGGTAAACTGAGCCTTCATCTGCGTGATTTTAGATTTTAGCAGCTGCTCATTGATGTGCGATACAAGATCTTCCCTGTTGCCGGCACTGATGTACCCGCCGGAAATGAATTTATCAGCTACACGCTTCACAATGGGCTGAGATACCT
>PWWL01000344.1 GCA_003561515.1 Balneolaceae bacterium | reverse complement strand
ATTTTACTCCAAGAATGGAAAGCACATAAGAGTCGATCAACTCTACCTGGTAGATACCGCCGCCAGATACTATCGGGCCTTCGAAAATGAAGTCTCCCATTGATATATTTTCAATAGTTATTGTATAGTCATCACTAAACCTGCCAAACTCGATTTCCTGTGCCTTCAGCATAGTGCCGTTAAACAATATTAGAAAGAAAGCAGCGATAAGTGCTGACAAACGAATCGAAGGACAAAATGCTCTGGACGCGAGCTTGCAAGTCGACCGTGTTGCATCTTGCTTAATCGAAGTATTTATATGTTTTTCTTTACTTATCAAACCAGAATTAATGCGGTTTAGATATACTCAATTTCTATGGTAAATTCACCTTCGTAACGTCCGGGTTGCACATCAGCAACGTCTACAAGTCCGCCAATCCATATAAAATACTCGCCATCATTATTAAATGTCAGATCCCGTATTTCCTGGTCGAGTAGTTCAGAGGTGTCCTGTTCGTCGATTGTATTACCAGAGATCTGGTAGTTGAAAATAAGTATGCCCGGGCCTTCCGTGTTCGTTAATTCCCTTTGCCGAATGTAATCTATCTGAAAATCGGAATTCGGCGCTCCACGGGCAATCATTTTTCCGGCGCGCGGGCTGGTTACGGGATCAATGTTTATAATCGTTTCATCTCTCTCAATTCCTTGAAAATCAATGGTTTGAATAGTAATAGTCTCGACCAGGCCACCAACTACAGCCGTAACATTGATACTCACATTACCGTTTTGCTGTGCAATGGACAGGGCAGGTATAACATTCAGAATAAATAAGAGTACCAGACATTTTTTCATGTTGCCGTCCTGAACCTATTTAATGTATCCTTCGCTTTAACTCTTTCTGTAAATATTTAATTTTAATGCAGGTAAAATCTTTAGAATCATATTTTATTACCAGTTAATCTTTTTTAATTAGCTCAAATTAAAAATTTGTAGTCACTTATTGATGGTTTGAGAATGATAAATTTCTTCAAGCTGATCCCTTCTAAGCTTACCTAACGATGATTTTGGCAGCGAGCGAACCTGCACAAATTCTTTGGGCACTTGATAATCAGAAAGCATGGTTTTGAGCTGATCCTTAATTTTTTTCGGCTCGGGCATCTCATTTTCAGGAATAATTAACGCAACGACACGCTGTCCCCAAATCTTATCTGGCACGCCTAATACCGCGCATTCTTTTATGCCATTGGCTTTAGAAAGTATTTCCTCAACCTGAACAGGGCTTACATTTTCGCCACCTGTCACGATACGGTCTGTTCTGCGCGCTTTTACAAACAAATGACCATGCCGGTTTAAATGTCCATAATCCCCTGTATTGAACCAGCCATCAGAATCGAATGCCTCCTTATTGAGTTCGCTGTCAAGGTATCCATCAAAAATCTGCGGGCCTTTCAGCCATATTAACCCATCTTCTATGGGAGGAAGTGCCTTGCCGTTTTCATCGCGAATTTCAATTTGATTCGGCTTAAAAACAGGCCCCACACTTGATTTCGGATAGTAGATTCCGCTGGGCCGCAGAAGAGGGTTGGCACAAATTTGGGCGCAGGTTTCCGTCATTCCATAACTTACAACAACGGGTAGCCCGCGTTCAGAAGAGAGTTTTATCAGCTCTTCAGAGATAGGCCCGCCGCCTAGAAGAATAGCCTTTATTCCCGGATGGGTTTGGAAAAGGGGGTCTTCAAGCAGGCGTAAAAACATGGTGGGCACAAGCGATGCAGCTTCAAATAGCGGATTTTCCGACAGAAAGATTTTTACATCATCCACTTCAAACCGTTTCATCCGAAAAAGGGCGGAGTTGTAGAGCAGTGATCGTAATATGATAGATACACCACCTATATGATTTAAGGGAAGGCAGAGAAGCCAATACCTGTTTAGATCCGGCCTGAAGTTATAAGCGGAGGCAGCCGATGCAACAAATAGTTGTCTTCGCTTTACAAGTACAATTTTGGGAGTTCCTGATGATCCGGAGGTAAGGAAAAGCCCTGCAGTAGATTCCGGCTTCTCAAAAGAAAACAAATTGTTTTTCCAAAATGCTTCCCGGGTAAACCACTTTTTCTCCACTTTCAAGAAACGAATCTCTTCTAATCCCTGGAAAAGCTCTTCTCTGTCGGTGTAGATAAGTGAAGGTGTTATCCGGCTCAGAATCGAACGCAACTCAAACTCTAAAATGTCCGGGCTTATCGGAAAGAATGGAATGTTTAAAAGAAAGCATGAAGCTATCAAAAACACCGTCTCGTCGGAACTTTCTGAACAAATCAGCAGCGGTCTTTTTTCTGAAAAGTTCAGGCTCTGGGTTGATTCAGCAAGGCGGGACGCGAAATAATAAAGGTTTGAGTAATCGTAGATAGAATTTTCAGAAGCCAGAAACTCAAGGTCTGCTGCAGGTGCTGAAAATCCCGGTACATCTTGCGGACCCCTAGGCATGCTATTTTATGGGTTTAAGTAGTTTTGTGTTGGCCAAAGTAAGGTCAAGAGAACCGAATGGTCGAAAATCAGGGCTTAATAATCCTTTCTCCGCGTAAGGCCCGTCAATCAGATCGGTTTTAAAAAATCTGCCTGTCGAGAGTCCGTGAGCTCTGCCTGGGCTGCCTAAAAATGCTGCTACAGAGGCAACCATATGCCTGCCTATTCCAGACTCAAGCGCTGTTGTAAACACAATGCTTTGATTGTTAAAGGGACTCCGGAATTCAGAAAAAGTTTCTTTTAATCTGAGGATGCTTCCAAGCAGGGTTGGCTTTACAATAGGAATGATTTGATTTGATGCACGTATCAGTTTCAGAGTGTCTTCTGCGGCAGTAAGTGACTCATCGGCAGCCAGTGGGATCGGGCATTGTTCAGCAAAAGAGATAAAGGAATCCATTGAATCAAAGGCAGACGGTTCTTCCACGTATTCTATGGGTAGATGACGGATTTCCTCGAGTGTTTTCAAAGCTAAATGTTCCGGCCATGATCGATTTGCGTCGAGTCTGATATGAATGTCAGGAAACTGAGCTGCCGTTTCGTTCAATAACCGGATCAGTTTATCGACCGGCCATAAAGCTTTGAACTTAAATGTTCGATACCCATCACTGAAGCCATGTTTCAATTCCCGTAAAACTTCTTCCTGAGCACCTCCGCCAATCGTGTAGTTTACTTTGATATCGGCTGATGGCTTTTTTCCAAATAAGGTGGGTAAAAACTCATCTCTTCTTTGATTGAGAAGAGCAGTGCCCATGTAGCTCAAGGCAAATTGGAGAGAGGGCAGCTCTTTTGTCTTATGAGTAAATACTTTCAGGTCGTCTGCTGAGAAATCTGACTTAAAAAAATTGTCTATTTGGCTTTTTAGAGAAGAGACCGCAGTCAATATCTGCTCCTGTGAATCGGATGAAAAGCCAGTGAGGGGGGATGCTTCTGCAACACAATTTTCATCCTGATTGCTGAAGACCAAAATGGTACCCTTTCGATTGCTAAATGAGCCAGCTCCCGTAACAAATGGGCGTCTAAAAGGGATACTGTATGAATAAACATCAAGCATTGGCCTATAAAATCATTCCTGCTGCGAACAAGATACCAAACAGCAGCATAAACTGAGCAGTTCGTTCTAAAACCGGATTCAGGGAGCGTTTATCAGTATGATTCCACACTTTTCGTGTTAGCCACCATGCAAACGGTGTTGCGGCAAATGGCAGTAAAATCCAGATATCAAAGCTGTTTGAATAAAAAAGCCAAAGTGGAACCGAGAACGATAATACCAGCATAATCAGGTATTCCCATTTCAGGGCTTGTTCGCCAATTAAAACTCCGAGGGTCCTTTTCCCGCTTACTCTGTCTTGTTCAACGTCGCGCAGATTATTTACTACGAGGATATTGACACAGAGCGCACCAACCGGAATGGAGGCAAAAAATGAAGTTATGCTCCATTCTAGAGCATTTATGTAATAGGTTCCCATAACGGCTATAATACCAAAAAAGATAAAAACGAATAAATCGCCAAGTCCATTATATCCAAGTGGAAAGGGGCCGCCTGTGTAAAGCACGCCAAACAAGAGTGAGAGAATACCTATCACCAGGATGACCCAGCCGCCAATCCAGACAAGATAGAGACCGGCGAAAAATGCAAGGCTCATGGCAATCACTGTAGCTTTGAGCATGGTTTTTGGGGGTATGAGTCCTCCCGCAACAGCACGCTCAAATCCAATACGATCAGGCGTGTCAGCACCTTTCACGAAATCGAAGTAATCGTTGGCAAAGTTGGTGCCGACTTGTATTGCAAATGCACAGAACAAAGCCACCATTGTTGTATCCCAGCGATATGTCTGTGCATGCACCGCAAGGGCGGCACCCGTCATTACCGGCACGATAGCTGCGGCAAGAGTTTGCGGCCGTGCAGCTCTCAGCCACGTTAAAAAATCTTCTTGTTTCAACGCTGAATTAAGGTGTATAAGTTGTGGGTAACAGTAAGTTGCTGAAGATAGGTAATAGGGTATCCCCTAAAAAAGTTCAGTATGTGATTATGATACATAAATAAGATTTGGATATTTGAACTATGGAAGCGCTTTTATATAAAAAATTAAATCAGAAAGGAGAAAGAGCGCCATAATATTAACTGTTAATAATTTTTTGTCTTATTTCTTTTATTTCAACTTGTGGTCTGATATCTTTTAATCGGCAAAAAAATTTGCCGCCAACCGATAACCATAACGATATACAGACCAATGTCACAAACAATTCGCCGATACGATACATTAGCTGCTGCCCGAAGTTGGGCACCTATTCCCAATGGGGAGTTCAAGCAGATGCATGTAACCGAAGTTTTTGGTGAGTACACGCTCACGCTCGATGGGCTTAAAGAGAGACTTCCAAAAGTTGTATGGAAAGAGCTTAAAAATACAGTTGAAGATGGCCAACTTCTAAACTTGTCGGTGGCCGATGCTGTAGCACTAGCTATGAAGGAGTGGGCTACTGAGATGGGTGCTTCGCATTTTACTCACTGGTTCCAGCCCCTAACCGGAGCTACTGCGGAAAAGCATGACAGCTTCATCACGCCCAACCAAGGTGGAGGTGCCATATCTGAATTTTCCGGGAAAGATTTGATTCAGGGTGAACCGGACGCATCCAGCTTTCCAAGCGGGGGATTGCGCCCTACATTCGAGGCGCGTGGTTACACAGCCTGGGATCCAACCTCTCCGGTTTTCCTGATTGAAAATCAGAATGGAAAATATCTATGTATTCCAACTGCATTTGCTTCCTGGACAGGCGAGGCTCTTGATCATAAAACTCCGCTGTTGCGTTCTGTCGAAGCGCTCGATAAGCAAGCCAAGCGTGCACTGGCACTTTTTGGTGTCGACAGTAGCCGCGTTAGCTCTACGGTTGGCTGTGAGCAGGAATATTTCCTGATCGACCAGGAGTTTTTCTATCGTAGGCCTGACCTGATGACTTCCGGACGGACACTTGTGGGCGCAAAACCACCACGAGGACAAGAACTTGACGACCATTATTTTGGATCCATACCCGACAGGGTTCTCTCTTTTATGCTTGAGGCTGAGAAAGAGCTTTACAGGCTGGGTATTCCGGTGAAAACACGTCATAACGAGGTAGCTCCCGGCCAATTTGAAATAGCGCCGATATTTGAGAACTGCAACATAGCTGCAGACCATCAGCAGCTGATGATGATTATACTCAAAAAAGTTGCCAAGAAATATGGATTTGAGTGCCTGCTGCACGAAAAACCATTTGATGGCTTGAATGGAAGCGGTAAGCACCTGAACTGGTCTCTTAGCACAAAAGAGGGCATGAATCTTCTCGAGCCTGGTGAAAGTCCACACGAGAACATGCAGTTTCTGTTTTTCTTCACGGCTGTTCTTAGGGCAGTATACAAGCATCAGGATCTGCTGCGTATATCTATTGCGCATGCCGGGAATGATCACCGACTGGGCGCAAACGAAGCTCCTCCGGCAATTATCTCGGCTTATGTTGGCGAGCAGCTGGAAGACATCATCAAACAGCTTTTGAACGGCGGTCTTAAAAAGTCAATGAAGAGCGGTCTGCTTGGGCTTGGTACTCCGGTTCTGCCTGAGCTGCCAAAGCACGCGGGTGACCGTAACCGTACTTCTCCTTTCGCTTTCACCGGTAACAAGTTCGAATTTCGTGCAGTGGGATCAAGCCAGTCGGTATCATTTCCGATTGTAGTATTGAATACGATTGTTGCAGAGGCTATTGATGAGCTGTGCACCAGCCTCGAGAAAAAGGTGAAGAAACAGGATTTTGAAATCTCACTGAAAGAGGTTCTGGTAGAATCCCTCAAAGAGACTCACAAAATCGTGTTTAACGGAGACGGATACTCCGACGACTGGCAAAAAGAAGCTAAAAAGCGCGGCCTTCTTAACCTGAGATCCACCGCTGATGCGCTGCCACATCTTGAAAACAAAAAGAATGTCAAGCTTTTTGAAAAGTATGAGATTCTGAGCGAGCGAGAAGTTCATTCTCGCCTTGAAATTTGGGCTGAGCAGTATGTAACCAACCTCAATATTGAAGTTGATACTACAGAGGCTATCGCCAAGACAATGGTTTATCCGGCCGCGGTTCGCTACATAAACGAATTGGCAGAAACTGTTCGGGAAACCAAAGCTCTGGGTCTTAATAATAGTGGTTCAGCGAAAATGCTGAAAACCGTAAATGGTGCACTAAACGATCTAACTGACGCTCTTGACAACCTAAAAAAGGTTCAGGATAAGCTGAAAGGCGGAGATGCGGTAGCGCAGTGTAAAGAGTATCGTGAGAAGGTGATACCGGCCATGACCAAGATCCGTGATTCGGTCGACTTCCTCGAGCGGTACACCGCCGATGACTACTGGCCGCTGCCTGTATATCGCGAAATGCTATTCGTGAAATAGGACGGTTTCAAATCTAACTAGCATTCTAAAGCTCCCTTCACTGAAGGGAGCTTTTTTTTTAAAATCACTTCAGCTACCGAAACGGAAAAGTGTACACTCGCTGTACAAACCCAAAAACACCGTCTAAGTACATCCAGTTAATCCTCAAGTAAGCAACGTGTGAAAAATCACGCCAGCTGAACTTCGTATTTGATTCTGACCGTCATACTCCATTATTTCAGGCTTTCGCAAACTCTATACTTATTCGAAGATCATTGAACATACTCGCGGTTGAGCCATTTTACAGCGGATCACACAAGGCTTTTCTTAAAGGTCTGCAGCAGCATTCTCGTCACAGGGTCATTCCCATCAAACTGAATTACAAAGGGTGGAAGTGGCGCATGCACGGAGACTCTGTAAAACTGGCCGAGATGACGAGCCATATTAAGGAGGAGATTGATCTTCTTTTGGTAAGCAGTATGACTAACCTGCCTGCGTTTTTAGCGCTCACCAACCCACGGTTTGCCCACACACCAAAGGTTATGGTGATGCATGAAAACCAGCTTACACAGCCGCTGCCCGAAGGGGAGGAAAGAGACCTTACCTACTGCTACATCAACTATCTTAGTATGCTTTCTGCAGATAAACTACTCTTCTCCTCTTCGTTCCATATGAACGATCTGCTTCAGGCATTGCCTGTATTTCTAGAAAATTTTCCGGATGACAAGACTTACAACACCGTGGACCAGATACGTGAAAAAAGTATGGTGATGTATCCCGGGCTTGATCTGAAAGTATTCGATAAACAGTCCGATACTCGTCAGAACAACAGGAAAACGGTGATTGTTTGGAATCAACGGTGGCAGTTCGACCGGAATCCTGCCATGTTTTTCAAAGTGCTAAACAGGTTGAACGATATAGACCTTGAATTCGACCTTATTCTTGCAGGAGATACGCAGCATCAAAAACCTGAAGAGTTTGAGAGAGCGTGGCGTCGATTTGGAGATCAGATTACCCACTTTGGATACGTCGAGAATGTTGAAAACTACAGCAAATTGCTCCATTCGGGGGATATAGTGGTGTCCACAGCAACATATGAATTTTTCTGCGTAGCCATTATGGAGGCGATTTATTGCGGCTGCCATCCGCTGGTGCCAAATAAGCTGCACTATCCGGAATTAATACCTGATTCACTGCACAAGCCACTGCTGCATGCTCCGGTGCTCTACGACACAGAGGATGATCTCTTTCGCATCATGAAAAATCTTCTTACGGGAAAATCAAAACCGCTGCCGAAAGCATCGTTGCAAAACATCAACAAGCATCTCGACTGGAGCAGAATGATAGACAGATATGACAACTTGTTTGATGAACTGGCCCGGGAGGAGAGTGTTGCCTCGTTTTGACTTACCCCGACTCACCCCCTGTCCCCCTCTCTTCGCAGTCGCACTCGTTCGCTCTTCGCGAACTGTGCTTCTTTGTAAAGAGGGGGAACTCCTTGTTCATATCCTCAGAAGCATCTCAATTCGAGCTATAAACTGCTTCCGAAGTTCCCCCTCTTTTCAAGACTGAGAGACCGCGTTCAGCGGGCGAATCAGTCGCAGAAGAGAGGGTGACAGGGGGTGAGTCGGGGTGAGTTAAAATGGCGCCTCATCATCGCCGGCGCCTGGATTGAATGGCGGCAGGGGCGGGCCAGAATCCGATTCGTCCAGATATTGATCCTGTCCAGGGTTGTTCATCGGGTCGGCTTCTACCCGTGTCAGTTTCTCAAAACGGGCGTACTCTTTCACAAAAAACATACGTGTGGAACCCACGGGTCCATTTCTTTGCTTTCCGATTATGAGCTCTGCAAGGCCGTTGGTGGATTCACCTTCGGCTGTAGTTGTAATACCGTAATACTCGGGACGGTAGAGGAAGCACACTACATCGGCATCCTGCTCGATGGAACCCGATTCACGAAGGTCACTTAGCTGGGGACGCTTGTCGCCGCCGCGCTGTTCCACCTGCCGGCTCAGCTGAGACAGGGCAATAACCGGAACATTTAGTTCCTTGGCCAGCGCTTTTAGTCCCCGCGATATAGTTGCAATTTCCTGCTCCCGATTGCCGATATCTTTCGAGGTGGCTGTCATCAGCTGGAGGTAATCGACTACTACCATGCCGATATTATGCTCGCTTTTAAGACGCCGGCACTTGGTTCGCATCTCCATAACGCTGAGGCTGGGTGTATCGTCGATAAAAATGTTTGCTGTAAAGAGTCGGCTCGCGGCGTCAATAAGTCGTTTGAAGTCGTCATCTTTCAGGCGGCCGGTTCGCGCGGCTTGTGCGTCGATCCGGGCTTCCATCGTCAGGAATCGCTGAACAAGTTGTTGGGACGACATCTCAAGGCTGAAGATTGCCACATTTGCCTGCAGGTTCTCATCCGGGTGAAGTGCAGCGTTCCGAGCAGCGGTGAGCGTGAAGGCTGTTTTACCCATCGAAGGTCGGGCGGCGATAATGATGAGATCGCCCAGCTGCCATCCGGAGGTATAGGTATCCACGTCGAGGCCAGAAGGTACACCCGTTACGCCTGCCGGTTTGCCGCGCAGATCCTCGAGATAGGCGAGCGTGTCTTTCAGCACATCGCCGATTTTGGTTGCCTGAGCGCGCGACTTGGTGTTGGATATGTCAAAAATCCGCTGCTCGGCCGAATCAAGCACATCGTACGCATCACTGGTGGTGTCGTACGCGTTTTTGATGATCTCGTTACAGTTGAGAATGAGATTGCGCTTGATCGCCTTTTCCGAAATTATCTGAGAGTGGTAGTCGATGCTTGCCGCGGAGCTAACGGAACGGGTCAGATCGGCCAGGTATCCCGGGCCACCAACGGTGTCGAGCAGATTTTTGTCGCGAAGTTCACTTTCAACCGTGATAAGGTCGAGCGGATTGTCGCGCTCATAAAGGTCGAAAAGAGTTTCAAAAATGTGTCGATGCGCCGGCTTGTAAAAGTCGTTGGCTTTGAGCATCTGTAAGGCAATGGTTGCTGCTTCGTGCTCTATCAGCATGGCTCCGAGTACAGCTTCTTCAATTTCCACAGCCTGCGGCGGGACGCGTCCGCCATCGTGAGCCGTAGATGAAGGTGTTTGTCGCTTTTGACCGTTTGAGCCGTTTTGGGTAGCCATGCTACAGGTAAATAAAGTTTTGTAAAATTGATACTTAAGAGGGCGGATGCATGCCAATTTGAGGCATCCCCGTGAGCCGGAGAGGAGGGATAGTGTGCCGCCGTCTAACTCAGATGTAAAGTAAAAAAAGTGTGGCTTTTTTCTGAACCGGATGATCTGATTTTTCAGGAATGGAGATTAGAATTTAATTCCGTCAGTTTTTGTCCTCTGGCTGAGTATAATCACAACATTTCCTCTCTTTCGCCCACTATCTGTGTATGCGTGAGCTTCCGGGAGTTCTTCGAAGGAATAGATTCTGTCGATTACAGGTTTATAAAGTTCGCGCTCCACAAGTCCGGTGAGGTATTCGAGGTCTTCATGTTTTTCGGTTGCGGGGCCTGCAACCAATTTATTTTTATTAAACAATACCGAAGCATAGCTGCTGAGCGTGTCTGGAAGGGATGCAAGAACCAGCAGAAGGCGGCCGTCCGGCTTCAGGCTCGAGCCCGACCGGGAATACGGCGCAGTGCCGGCCGTGTCCACAATCATGTCGTAAGTTTGCCCGTTCCGGGTAAAATCTTCGGTTGTATAATCGATCACGTGGTCGGATCCCAGCGATTGAACCAGGGCCCGGTTTGCACTGCTGCACACCGCGGTTACAACCGCACCCGAGTTTACGGCAATCTGAACTGCGGCGGTTCCCACAGAGCCGGAGGCACCGTTAACCAGCACATGTTCACCGCTTTTTAACTTACCACGGCGAAAAAAATTGATAGCTGTTAATGCTCCAAACGGAAGACTCGCAGCTTCTTCAAAAGTGAGCGATTCCGGTTTCAGTACAATGGCAGCATCTTCCCGAATCAGCTTATATTCTGCGTAACACCCGAGATTCATGCCATCCATCCCAAAAACTGCATCCCCTTTGCGAAAGCGGGTAACCTTGCTTCCGGTTTCAGTCACAACGCCCGCCATTTCACTGCCAAGGATTGGTTTGCGGGGCTTTTTAAAACCAAAGATCAGTCCCGACAGAAACCTGAATCCGCGGGGCATATTCCTTGCGCGAAGCCGGCAGTCGGCTGAGGTGACAGTTGTGGCCATCACTTTTACAAGCACTTCCTTTTCGCCGGGTACAGGCCGGGAAACTTCTTGCATTTTAAGAACCGATGGTGAACCGAAGGAGGAGAAGATGAAGGCTTTCATGCGAATTCCGGAGATCAGAGGTGTGAAGATAATCGATGTTAGTGATACGGACGGAATGGTGCAAGGTTGCGTGGGTGGGGTTGAGAATCGAATTTTTGGGCCACGAATGCACGAAGATTATATAAAATCTATAAAGTTGATATTATTTTACTTCGAGTACTCTCGTGACTTAGTGACTTCGCGGTGAAAAAATGAGCGCAGATGAACCCACCGATATTCGCTGATATTCTGCGTAAATCTGCGCCAAACTCAGCGTAACTCTGCGAGAAACCCATACTGTGTAAGTTGAATCAAATAATTGAAATAACCCTGCTCATTTCCTCAACTTTCTGGCCAATTAGATCCAGGTCTTGCGGGCGCGAGAGGCGGTGTTCACCATCGGGGATGAGGATCAGATCACACTGTTCACGGCCGATTTTCTCCTGCAGTTCGGCAGATTTCTGCCAGGGTACGTCTGCATCTTTTTTTCCGTGAATCAGGCTGACGGGGATGTCCAGCTCGATCCAGTCGCGGTTCATGAGCAGGTGCTTTTTGCCGTCTTCAATGAGTTTATGCGTGATTTTAACCGGTTCGTCCTGATACTCGCTTGGGATTTCAAGGTAGCCAAGGGCCTGCATTATCTGCCGCTGCTGCTCCGTCATTCTTTCCCGGTAGATGGATTCGGTAAAGTCGGGTGAAGTTGCAATTCCTATCATTCCGGCAATTTTATCCGGACGTGCGAGTGCGCAATGGAGTGTAATAAATCCTCCCATGGATGAGCCAACGGCAAGTACCGGTGCACTGGCAGTTTCATCAAGCACCAGCAGCGCGTCGGCCAGCCATTCAGAAAAAGTACCGTCCTCAAACCTGCCGTCCGATTTCCCGTGACCGCGATAGTCGAAGCGAATATACGCCTGTCCGCGCCCACGGCACTGCTGCTCGAGAAAAGTGGCTTTGGTTCCTTCCATGTTCGAAAAAAATCCGGGGAAGAAGATCACGGTGGGTGGGCCGCCGGCAAGCATGTTGTATGCAATCTTGTGTCCATCGGGTGATGTGATGAAGCGGGGCAATGATAGTTTTTTAAGAGATTAAAAATTAAATGTATTGTAATAGAAAATAATTATAACTGATAGAAGCGGCTACATTACCGTAGTTGCAAATTGGCAATAATTGTTTATTACCATCCGCGAGACTCAGCGGAAAATCTGTGTTACTCTGCGACAACCAGAATGGAGTTCTCGCAGAGTTGCGGTGATGACACGCAGAGTTTCGCAGAGTGTCATGTTCATAACTTACCTTTTCTGCTTAAACGAGAACCCCCGTTCAATCCCAAAATGATCGTACTTTGTGTTGAACAGTAGGAATGAGACGGCGATGGCATAGATGAGAATATTGGCAACTGTACCGAAACTCTGCTGAAGTATCTGTCCGAATGCAAGGGTGATGAGCAGCAAGCCCATAGTAATCAGTGCCCAGCGTGTTTTCCATCCCAGGATCAGCAGCAGCCCGACCACCGCTTCCGTAAACACGATGATAAATGCATAGACATACACAAAGGAGCCCGGCAGGATGGTATCGGCGAAACTGTCGGCCATGCCGGATGCAAACCCATCAAGCTGCGGGATTCGCACCAGGCTGCGCCCGAACATATTGATGCCGAGCATAATGCGCAGCAGCGCAAAGCCTATTCGTCGGTCGTTTGTGATGGTTGTTTCAGAGCTGTGGTCAGTCATGAAATTGTGAGATTTGTGTGTTTGGATGAATGTATGTCAATCAACCAACTTTGTTCAGGGCTTTCCTCCAAGCTCATCATACTTCTTACGCACCTTTTGTACGTCTTCCCAGGTCGGACGTTTCCACTGCGAATTCCTAAGTAACGCAGCAGGATGGTAGGTTACGGTGAGTTGAGCATCCCGAAACGGATAAAACTGGCCGCGCAGATTACGAAGCGGCTCTTCAGCCTTGAGAAGGGTAGTGCCGGAAACTTTTCCAAGGCAGAGTATCACCTTAGGCCGGATCAGGTCCACCTGCCGCAGAAGGTAGGGAAGGCTTCTGATCCGCTCATCCGGATTTGGGTTGCGGTTGCCGGGCGGACGGTGTTTCAGAATATTGGCGATGTATACATCCTCACGCTCAAAGTTGATCGCATTCAGGATTTTATTGAGAAGCTGGCCGGCTGCTCCCACAAAGGGCTCTCCCTGGATATCCTCCTGCTCACCGGGAGCTTCGCCGATCAGCATCAGATCGGCTTCGGGGTTGCCGACACCAAATACCAGCCTGGTGTTTTCGAGGTCGGTCTTCAGTTCTTCGGCCTCCTCACAGAGGGACCGGAGTCCTTCAAGAGTTGTGCATGCGGCGAGACGGTCTTCGAGGGTTTGCGGCGAAGGGGAGAGAGGGGGAGCGGGTGAGGGGGAGACAGGTTTGGGCTGCTCAGGTTCCTTTTCACTGCTCAGGTTGGTTTCAGTATGTTCTGTTTTCTCTGCAGGGATGGAGACGGAAAAGGGGCCGTAGACTTCCTTTTCATGCTCGAGAAAGCGGAGGATGTCGTCGGGTGTGATATTTGCCTTGTTACTCATTTTTTTTGAAGAAAATCTGTGTTGGAATAAAGAGATCTGCTTTTCTGTATTGTAATTTATGGTATGGTAATTTAATACCATGATCTGGGATAACCACCCCCGGCCCCTCCTTAAAAAGGAGGGGAGAATTGAGGCTCAATCAATTTTCTGATACTGAACATCACGGTAGTAACTGGTAGGATATGCTCCGACCTGCAGCAGGGACGGGCGCAGGGTAAAGCGGATGGTCATCTCATCGATTTCGCCTTCCAGGTTCATGTCGAACTTCACGAACTCTTCTCGCTGGGCCGGGTTGTGCCAGACGATGCGGAAGGTGTTGTGGTGCCAGTGCTCCAGGTCTCCGGTGATCGTGTCGTCCCAAAGTGAGAGTACAAGTTTGCTGCCCTCCAGACGCACCTCGGCATTGTCGTACTGGTCGTTGTGCCAGCTGCCGGTGTAGTTTCGAAGGGCGTGTGAAGGCCGCGTGTTGCGGATACGCTTGGCCTCAAACTCCTCGCGCTGGCGCTTCACGGTTTCATAGCGGCTGGTGTAGTTGGTATAAAAGAGCCGGTTCCAGTCATTACCGTCCTCGATTCCGAGCATGTGGTCGATCACCGTGTAGGCAACCGCTTCGCGGAATGTGGTGAACACGTTGGTGGTGATGATGATCCCGAATTCGTATTCAGGAATGAGCATGTAGGTGGTGTTCATCCCGTCGGTGGCCCCTCCGTGCGACAGCACCCTCACAACCTCGTAATCGGTAATGCCGTACCCGAGCCCGTAACCGCGCAAAGGTGCCGTTACCGATCCGATGTTCTGAGATACCTGGGGTGTCTGGATGTCGCGCATGGTTCGGGCAGAAACATAGGTGTGACCGTCAAACTCACCGGGAGTTCCGAGCTGCATGAGCATCCAGCGGGTCATGTCGGTCAAGGTAGAATTGACGCCACCGGCGGCAGACGCGTTATCCCAGCTGCGGCGCGGTATGGTTACCGTTTCGCCCTTGATGTACTGGTGGGGCCAGGCTGCATTGCTTTCATCAAGATCATGTATGGATGTGTTGGAACGGCTCATTCCCATCGGCTCAAAAAAGCGTTCGGCCATAAATTCATCCCAGCTCTTTCCGGTTATCGCCTCTACCACTTCGCCGGCCAGCATATACATCATGTTGCTGTACACGTATTGGGACCGGAACGGCTGCTCGAACTCGTGATACCGCATTCGGTAGAGGAGCTCGTCGCGCGAGCGATCGGTCATAAACTGAAGGCGGTTACCCAGCATTCGTCCAACACCAACCTGGTGGGTTAGCAGATCGCGAACGGTCACATGTTCGGTGGCATGGGGATCATTGAAACGGAACCAGGGAATGTGCTTCACAACGGGATCGTCCCAGCTTAGCTTCCCTTCATCCACGAGGATGCCCAGCGATGAGGCGGCCATGTGTTTGCTCACAGAGGCGATTCCAAACTGTGTGTTCTCATCCACGCGGCCGCTTTCACCGAGCTTGCGAACGCCAAACCCGCGCGTGTACACAATCTCACCGTCTTTCACGATACCAATGGCCATGCCCGGGATATCCCACTGCTGCATGCCATCTTCAATCCACGATTCAAAATTATCGGGCAGAACCGATTGCGCGTGGGATACCGGCAGCCAGAGAAAGAGAATGAGAAACGGGAGAATCAGGGATTGCAGTGATTTCATGTTATGGAAGTAAGTTTAAATGTAGGATTCACCGCAGAGGCGCAAAGTTCGCAGAGGATTTTGCGATGAACATATTTCTAAAATTCTGTCGGAATAATGTACGTATCACAATTGATAAAAATAAAACAGGCCTACTTGTATGTGTTTAGTGCAAATGAACGCACAGTTTACAGCCAATGATCGCTTTGCCCTCTCCCCAACCCCTCTCTCGCGGGAGAGGAGTTGGGGAGAGGGCCAAAAAGGCAACTTTTTAGCTTAAGAGTTCATCGAATTCACTAAACATGTACGCCTCATCAGAGGCCTGTAAAATTTTGCCACGAAAGGTGCAATAGAACAAATTTATATATCAATTACTTACAGTCCTTGGTAATTTGTGATTTAGTGGCATAAAAAAATAGGATATCTAATTGGTAACGGATATTCTTCCATCCTCTTGAAGGGGGCAATGGGGGATGATAAGGTTTGATTTTAAGCTCAAATTTCGAATATCTGAGTCAAATCACCATCAGAGGGTCATCCCCCTCAGCTCTTACGAGCTTCTGCCCCCTTCAAAGGGGGACTTATGAGGCCCTCATTGTTTTCTCGAATTCACGCTAAATTAACCTAACGCGCACTGCGCTTCTGCGGTGAACCATTTATTTTCGCGGCAGTTTTTCATCGAGCATGGCCGTGTGATAGGCAAAGGTTGCCACAATCACGGCGGTTCTCATCAGGTCCTGCTCCACAAGCCGCTCGTAGTAGTCCATGTTGGAGTGGTGCGTCATCGTGAAGTATTCGATCGGGTCCTGGATAAACTGGAAACCGGGCAGCCCCACGCGGTCGAACGATACGTGGTCGGTGGATCCTGTGTTGTTGTAGGTTACGGTGGTTGCGTCCCAGTCGGCAAACGGCTGGAGCCATGTTCGGAACAGAAGCCTCAGCTCCTCGTTCTGCTGCAGGAAAATGCCGCGAACCTGTCCGGTTCCGTTATCGATGTTATAATAGGCCGAGAAGTTATCATATCCATCCTTTCTTTCAATTTCACCGCCCTGGCCCCATCCGCCGGGAGCCGTGGCGAAGTGATCGGCTACATACTCCCTTGAGCCGTGCAGGCCCTGCTCTTCACCGCCCCAAAGGCCGATGCGGATGGTTCGGCGAGGCTCAACGCCGATCTCTTTCAGGATTCGCATCACTTCCATCATAACGGCAGAACCGGATGCATTGTCGGTGGCACCGGTGGCTGCATGCCACGAATCGATGTGGGCGCCTATCATCACTACTTCATCCTTCAGGTCGGGATCAGTTCCGGGAATTTCGGCAATGTTGTTGTAGCCGTAGAGGTCGTCTTCCTGGTACTGTACCCGGAGATCCATCTCCAATTCAACGGGAACGCCCTTTTCGAGCATTCGATAAATTCTACCGTAGTGTTCTCGTTTCAGAGAAACCTGTGGGACGATTTCAGAAGGATCGGTGTCATACACCCTTGGCCGCTCGCCCCACGGAGTTCCCGGAGCAGCAGGAATTGTGGCGGCTGTTACTGCTATCTGGCCGTACCACCCGCGATAGCCAAAATCGAGTAGTGCAAGCGGCAATTCCTCCTGAATAAATTCCATAATCTGAAACCGTTGCTGCGCCCTGGCAACGGCAGCCGGGTTTGGTGCACCACCGGGAGGACGCTGACCTACACGTTCAGAAGCATTTGCCAAATCAAGCAGGTTGTCATTACTTCGGCGTGTAGCAATCGGATCCCATGCCGGTTCAGATGGTTGGGGGAAATCGATCATTACAAATTTGTTGCCAAGTGTGCCTCTGTATTGCTCAAGGTCTTCGATTGAATCAATGTTGAGAAAAACTACTTCACCGGAAACCGGCCCATCATGTCCCGGAGACCATGCTTTAGGAAAAGCAGTTACCGGAAAATATGAGTAGGGGGTGTTGGCATGCATGGCAAATCGTTTCAGCTCCCAGCCTTTCCCGAAAGGTCCCCAGCGGTGCAGGTGCGAGTTTGAAAGGCCCATTTCAGAAAGGGTTTCCTTTACGTAGTTGTGTGCGTTCATTAGCTGCGGAGAACTGGAAAGCCGCGGCCCGTACACATCGGTAAGCCAGCTGGCAAATTCCATAAGTTGAGATCGCTCAAGGCCTTCTTCCTTGATTTTCTCCACAACCTCCAGGTCCACCGAAGGCGAGTGGATCGATTGTGCTTGGGTCAGTGCCGTTATCGTAAAAAACAGCAGTACGGACAGTAGCAGATTTCTATTCATAAAGTCATTTTCAGTTTGGTTTTTTGATAAGTCGGGAATATGGAAAGAATTCTTCTAAAATCGTAAACCGGAAGATATATCCCGTGTTTTAAATTTGTAAAAACATGTGCAGGTTGGGGTTGGATAATTTAAAGTTTAAAATTTGGGTACATAAATTTTGCTCAAAATCCAATTGCCACAAAAAAACCTGCAATTTTTTGAAATGGTCCCATTAACTACATTTTGTATGTTCTTTTGTCTTGATACAAAAGAACGAAAAAATCAAGGCTGTGAATTGCTTGCCGGCGGGTGCTGGCCAAGGACGGAAAAATTTCAAGGCCGATATAGTTCGAAGGCATTAGAAAAATTACAAGCGGCTGATGAAATTTTTCAATTCGTCCTTCTCCAGTCACCCTGTTCCCGCCAATCAATTCAAGGCCAAGTCTTCTTGACATTTTAGGTTATTGTTGAGAAGAGTTTTTTATGGACTTAGCTTAATGAATGTGCAAAGTATTCTTGGACCTTATTTGAAGCTGGCTATAAATTTAGCCGGTGAACCTTAGTTCCAAGTGTATCCGGTTGAGTTTCATATATGGCCAGGTATTGCTTTGATACTTATTAAATAAAGAATATTTCCGAATCCCTACTGCTCAACAAATTCAAACTTCTCTCCGTCGAACAATCCCTTGTCACTCATTTTCAGGGATGGAATCACCAGCAGCGCCATGAAGGAGATCAGCATAAAGGGGGCGTTCAGTTCACTTCCCATTTCCCGCGACATATGTGTGAGCCTTTCATAATCTAGCGCTACGGTTTCGCCGGCATCGGTACTCATAATTCCGGCAACGGGCAGAGGCAATACATCCTTTTTAGCGCCATGAACCGCAGAAATGCCGCCGTTATTTTGCATGATCAGATTTATTGCCTGTGCAATCGCTTCATCTGATGAGCCCACAGCAATGATATTATGAGAATCGTGCGCAACCGAGGAAGCGATGGCCCCGTTTTTGATACCAAAGTATTTAATGAATCCAACAGCAGGGGGCTCCCTCCTGTATCGATTTACCACTGCTATTTTGAGCACATCGTTTTCGGGATCGGCTATAAGTTCTCCGTTTACAGATGGCAGTTCCAATTCCTCGCGGCCGGTAATCAATTCTCCGTCATTTGCAACAATCACGCTCTGAATAGTCTTGCCTGAGATAAACCTGAAATCGTCCGGGTTCATCAGCCGGGAACTGAATTTGTTGATTGGCTCAGGCGGATCAACATCAAACAGTACTTTCCCGGAGCCAAAAACCATCTTCCCATCAATCCATGTCTGCTGCACGTTCATTGCAGAGGGGTGATCAACAACTATGAAATCAGCCGGGTCGCCCTCACCTAGCAATCCCACGCTGAGATTGTAGTGCTGAACCGGCAGAACACAAGCTGCATGAAGCGTATCAAACAGCTTATGGCCCCGCTTCAGGGTTCTGCTCACAAGTTCGTTGATATGGCTTCGAAGCAGGCCGTCGGGGTGTTTGTCATCGGAACAAAACATGATTCTGCCGGGATAGTCCGCAAGCAGATCAATTAGCGCATCAAAATTCTTAGCGGCGCTTCCTTCCCTAATGGCGATCAGCATTCCTTCATTCAGCTTATCGACTGCTTCTTTTCTGGTGAAACACTCATGATCGGTGGATATGCCGGCGGAAGCATAGCGAGCCGCCTTTTCACCTTTTAACCCGGGTGCGTGTCCATCAACAGGTTTGCCGCGATCAAGTGCAGCTTTGATTTTTGCCATAACTTCGGGATCCCTGTCAAGCACACCGGGCCAGTTCATCATTTCGGCAAGGTAGTGAATATTGTCTCGGTCCAGCAGCAGTTCGATATCTTTTACAGACAGGATGTCGCCGGCGGTTTCAAACTGTGTGGCCGGCACGCACGAAGGAGCTCCAAAATAGAATTTAAGCGGCACTCGATTGCCGTCACTTATCATATACTCTACGCCTTCGAGTCCGCACACGTTTGCAATTTCATGAGGATCGGAAACCGTGGCAACTGTTCCGTGTTTCACTGCAAGTTTGGCGAAACGGGAGGGAACCAGCATCGAGCTCTCAATGTGAATATGTGAATCCACAAAGCCGGGAAGAATGTAGTGATCGGGTACCGACTTCATGCGCTCTATCTTCTTTATACGACCATTTTGAATCAGGATCTCACCCGGATAGATATTTCTGTTCAAGGGGTCGATGATATTGCCTTTTACTTTTTTCATACAGATTGTTTTACTGGTTCGAGACTTAGGCAATATGAACTATTCTCCATTCGGAAACCCATTTTTTCAAGGTAGGTGTTATGCTGATCGGAGCCCGGTTCCGTAGTAATCAGTTTGATTCCGTTATCTCTGAAGTAGTTTAAATTCTCATGAAATAGATAGCTGCCAACTTTAAAATCTCGATAGCTTGGTATTACAAAATCAAGATGCAGTTTTAGTTTGTCGTCTGTACGATCACCCATCAGCAGTCCAACGGGAACCATCTCATTCAAAACAAACAAAGAGAAGTTATAATTTTTACCGAAGTAGAATGATGGCTGATACGTTTTGATGCTATCGCGGTAATAGCCGAGAAACTTCGTTAGATAGTTACTGTCACTATCGGCAGGCATCAATTCAAAGTAGGATTTGTCGCGATAAATTTTGATCAGGTAGAAAATGTTTATAAAAACAATGAATGCATTCATTGCGGCTACGGGGATAGAACCGATCAGTATTCCGTAAAGGGTAAACGTTACAGCACCGAGCATATTTACGATACGGAGCTTAACAATCGCACTCATCATCAGCGAAATTGCCACCAAAACGGATGCTGTGTAACCGATCAGTTCATAAATTACATTTGTTTCCATGCCATTTATACGAGTTTATGAAGGTTGCTATCAAGATTCATCATCGGCTGATGGCTCACTTAATTCAACTGTTCCGAAGATGTTGTTTACTATAGCGAAAACCGCACTGCCGAAAGCAATCACAAAAAAGGTGGCCAGCATCCGCCAGAATACATTTGGGTCTGCAAATTCCCAGATCGCAAGAATACAGATTATGACGCTGGCAACCACACAAAGCGATATGGTGTAGAATGTGAATGCCCGGACAATTTTTGAATTGAGATAGCCTTTCCGCGATTTTTTCATTGAGTAATAAAAATTCAGTTTTTGTTTAGCCGCCGGAAACTGTGTGTGAGATTTCAATATCCACTCCGCCCTTCAGTGTCTGATAAACAACACAATAGCGTTCGGTTAGTTTGAGAAGTGAAGCAATCTGCTCTTCATCCGCATCGGAGACAAGATGGTAGTTCAGTTTGATGATTTTAAAACCTACCGGTGCTTCTTTTGAAACGCCAAGCGTACCCCGAAAATCGAGATCACCTTCAGCTGAAACTTCCGCATCATAGAGTTTCAGGTCGATGGCCGTGGCCACGGCATTCAAAGTTACGCCAGTACAGGCAACCAGGGCTTCCAGAAGCATGTCGCCGGAACATAGAGAACTACCATTGCCTCCGGTAGCGGGGTGAAGGCCTGCTTCAGCAATCTGCTTCCCGGTGTCAACCTTGCATGTGATGCCTTCACCAATAGTTCCACGGGCCTTCAAGGTGATGACGGCAGATTCAGGGGTTGTTTTATATTGTTCTTTAATGGGGGCCTGAAGAGCCCTGATATCATCTGCGTTCATACGTAAAGTTTATTATTTGATTTAAACTGTGGCAAGATATCAGAATCGTTGGCCATAGAAAACCGTAAAAGGGGGTGGGCAAATAGCTGCATGCGGGGTTTTGTTTGGTGAAACAGTGGATTGATTTTTGACCTGATTAACCTGAGTTTGAGATACAACCTTTGAATTTGGCAGCCAGAAAGTCCCCTCCAGCGTAAGGAGGGGCTCCGAGCGTAGCGATTCCCGCGGAGTGATTTAGGGGTGGCTGTCCCGCAGGGATCCCGTTGGGGAAACAGGCCATTGAGCTAATTTTTTTAACTCGAGGCTTGCTCAAAGTGTTTTAACCACCCCTGTCTGCCGAAGTCTCGGCAAAGGCAGGCCCGGCCCCTTCTTACGAAGCAGGGGAGACACTTTTTCCAAATTCTCATCCCGAACGCAGGTTAATTACGGTCGTTTATGAAAAATGGCTACACGATCTCCAATCAGCTCCAATTCAGCACCCCAGCGGTCGGCCAGTACTTGAAAGGTTTTTGGACTATAAAAAGTTACGTGGGTATCCTCCCGACGATAGTACCAGTCAGGAAACTCATCAATCGATGGTACAAACAATGTCATAATTCCTAAAAAGCCACCGGGTTTCAAGCAACTCCAGAGCCTATCAAATTCTTCTCGGGGATGATAGAGGTGTTCGGCTGTTTCTGTTGATGTGATGAAATCATACTGCGAATCAAAAACGGAAGGATTGTCTGCAAAGAATGGATCATATAAACTCATTCGGTGACCCTTTTCTTCGAACATTACATGCAGTGCAGGGCCCGGACCGGAACCGAAGTCGAGCCCATAACTATTTGGCTGCAGTTTCTTCTCAAGTGGTGCTACGAGTTGTCTCAGAAAATTTTGGTATGCCAGATCTTTCGGATCGTTTTCATGTGTAAGATACCGTGACTTTTCAACTGCGGGATCAAGACGTTGTCGTGGGTCCAAAAAAATTACATCACAATACCGGCAATGCATATAGCGGTATCCATCAACGAGGCAAAGCCGGTATGTGTTTGTTGAACTGCACAATATGCAATCCAACAAATTGGTTAACTTCATGGCACTTTTTGGTTACCAAAAATTCTGCAGTAAGAGATCATTTCTCTTGAAATTTTTAGAGGGCTGTGCAGAACCGCTATATTGCCCAATGGCTACGTTATCGGTCGGTAGAAATCCTCATCCCCAGGCATCGGGACTGCGGTTTCAACCTTCTTCTGGCCTTGCCCTTGAACAAAATACCGGTTCTGCACAGCCCTCTATTTCTTTAGCTATGCGATAAAGTATAAAGTATGAACTATTTTTCATTGTTTAACTTTCTGATAGTCAGGAAATCGTTAAAATTATAAGCACTTTAAACTAACCCTATAGATCTCTATCATGAATCACATTAAATTTTTGTTTTTATCAGTTTTGGTAGCTGTTGTAGCATTTGGTTGCGAAGCTGTACAAGACGATGACGTATGGCAAGATCTCGAACTGCGTACGGAATATCACAACATTAAAGTAGTGAAGGTTGCCGGAGATCTCGAGCGTCCTTGGGCACTTGCATTTCTACCGGATGGAAGATTGCTGGTAACCGAAAGGCCCGGCAGGCTGAATATTGTTGAAAACGGTAATATAACCCAGGTAAATGGTACGCCTCAGGTGAGAGCAGTGAACCAGGGAGGAATGCTGGAAGTATCTGTTCATCCGAACTATGAAGAAAACGGATGGATTTACCTCACATATTCCAAGGCGGGAGAAGATAATGAAACTGCACTCACTGTTGTAAGAGGGCGCCTAGACGGCAACGATTTTATCGATATTGAAGAGATTTTTGAACAGAATCGATACTCTTCACCGGGGCGTCATTACGGGTCCAAAATTGCCTGGGACAACGAAGGCTATATGTACGTTAGCATCGGCGACCGCGGAGCAAACCCTCCGCGAGCGCAGGATAATTCAGACCATGCAGGTACGCTGCTTCGATTAAATGATGACGGAACGGTTCCTGACGACAATCCCTATGTGAATGACGATAGCGTAGCCAATGAAATATTCTCTTACGGCCACAGGAATATTCAAGGCTTGATCATTAACCAGGAGAACAATGAAATCTGGGCAACAGAGCACGGGCCACGTGGCGGAGATGAACTTAACTATGTACGTGCAACGGCAAATTACGGTTGGCCGGATGCGAGCCTTGGACTCGATTATCGAGATGATACCCGTTTCCACCAACATACCGTAGCCAGAAGCATTGAGGGAATGGAAGACCCGGTCTACGAATTTCTGCCTACTCTGGCGCCTTCAGGTCTCGCCCTGGTCACTTCAGATAAATTCCCGCGATGGGAAGGGAACCTGCTTGCCGGAGGACTAAGGGCCGAACGCATTCGACGCCTCGTAATCGAAGATTACACGGTTACACATGATGAAGAGATACTCACGTTTGAATTAGGCCGCATCAGGGATGTAAGGGAAGGTCCTGACGGGTTCATTTACGTGGTTACGGATGAAAATCCGGGCGGCATCTACCGCATCGAGCCGAATGATGATTAACTTTAATCATTAGCTATTTAACTAAGGAAACTGCACATCAGCAGCCGAAAGCCAGATCCCGGTCCCGTTTTATTCGGAGGCCGGGATTTTTTTTATGATCATAGGTGCAGGAGACTGTTGCAAATAAACCCCGTATTGAAATCCGGTGGATCTTTATCAATGCCGTGATCTGTATCAAGGGATTGAAGGGGAAATCCATCAACGTATCCGTGTTCCAACGGCACTCATTCCGGGGATCACGGACTAACCTCCGGATCATAGTTGCGAGGTTTTTCATGAATTGCGGCCGGAGGTTTCGGGATCGGGCTCCGCTGGTGCTACCGACCATCCGTTCCTTTAGTTGTGCCATTTGGCGCAATTGTGTTATTAGCTACATTAAACCAACCAGCAGACAGCCTCCGTAAGGAGGGCGGAGCCCGACTGGAGGGGGCTGTCTGCTGCGCCATTTCT
>PWWL01000011.1 GCA_003561515.1 Balneolaceae bacterium | reverse complement strand
GACCAACCCTACCGGGTCTATATTTTGTAGCTCTTCCATATTATTTTTTTTTAGGTTAGTAAGAAATGCTGCATTTCGGGTGAGTGCAAGTCCCCAATTCTCTCTTTGCAATCACCTCAATCCACAAGCTACCCATTTTTTTAAACAAAAAAATCAGTTATTTGAACACCCGGGCTAAATATTTTTTACAAATCGTATCAGCGTAAAATTATCGTTTCTATGGCCTGATTAAACGGGTGCCGTGTCGTCAATTGCTTTTCTGAAACAGGTGGACATCCCTTTGCGGAAATGGTATGCTGATACCTTCTTCATCGAAACGTTCTTTCACTCTTTTCGTGATGGCATACCGAAGCGGCCAAACATTCTTGGTTGCAGTCCATGGCCTCACCCTGATCTCTACTGAACTTTCTTTTAGCCCGCTCACGGTAATTAGAGGTTCAGGTTCCGGCAACACCATATCTTGTGTCGATATAACCTCCTGTATAATTTCAACAGCCTTATCCATATTGTCGCGATAGCTGATACCAAACTCCATATCCACCCTTCGGATGTCAAAACGGGACAAATTCTGAATCTCGTTGCCCCAAACCCTCGAGTTTGGCATTGATACTCCAATATTGTCAAACGTTCTCATTTCGGTTGTGAATAATCCAATAGCGTCTACCTTTCCTGTTGTTCCGCCAACCGTAACGGCATCACCAACCTTAAAAGGCCTGAGCATCAAAAGCATCACTCCGGCTGCAATGTTACTCAGAGTACCCTGCAGTGCAAGACCAATGGCGAGTGCTGATGCACCGAGCACGGCTACAATGCTGGTTGTCTCCACCCCGAACTGGCCCAGCACGGCAAGAATGGTGACAATAATGATAAATACACGGGTAGTCTGCCCAATAATGGGGACCAGCGTATCGTCAATATTACTGGATGCTGAAAATCGTTTTACCACTTTCCTCTTCGCCCAGCCTGCAAACATCCAGCCCGCAATCAGCAACAAAACAGCCCCTATTACACTCAGCCCATGCTCAACAAGAATTGGCATTAACGTATCACTGTAATCATTAAAGTATCCTTCCATCAGTTCATTTTTAGTTAAGGATTTGCAAAAAAAAAGCCCGGTCAGGACCGGACTTTTTATCATGATTCACCTTAAAATTATTCGAGATGGCTTCTGAGCATCCACGCTGTTTTCGAATGAACATCAAGCCTTTGCGTTAGCAGGTCAATGGATGCTTCATCGCCTGCTTCATCACAGGCCGGTAGAACTTCTCGTGCTGTGCGGATGATTGTTTCATTGTCGACAGCCAGCCTTCGCACCATTTCCAGTGCCTCCGGCCGGTCGGTATCTTCTTCTATCGAAGTTATTTCAGTGTATTCTCTGAACGATCCGGGAGCCCTGTAACCCAGAGCCCTTATTCGCTCAGCAATAACGTCAATTGCCTCTGCAAGCTCTGTGTATTGCTCCTCAAACATTTCATGGAGAGAATGGAAAAGTTTGCCGGTCACGTTCCAGTGGTAGTTGTGTGTCTTTAGATAAACCATGTAACTGTCGGCCAACAGCCTCGACAGCCCCTCCGCAATGGCTTTGCGGTCATCAGCAGATATTCCAATATTTATTTCCATAGTTTCTGTTCCGTTTAGTGTTTTCAAATCAGGCATAATTTTCTCCGATTTCTGTTGTTGTGATTGTCTACTATAAACACAAGCTTCACAACAAAATCATTCCTGAACATTCGTATCCGGCAGATACAAAATAGCCCCTGATCGTTCAAGGGCCACAATATTTTAATAAAGATCAGGCTTCAACCTGATGCACTTCCTTTAAAATGGCCTTTGCATTCTTATCGTTTTTCTGCATCACTCGATGCTGCAGGTTGGTGATGATTTCTGGCTCGGCCTGCTCGAAAGCCAGCTCTCTGGCTTCTTTCTCAGTACCTGTTCTCACCAATTCGTAAATATCGTCTGCTCTTACAATGCTGTAGAGATTGTCATCATTAAAAGCGTGTGATCGCAGCTTTTCATAATGCTTAAAGAGTTCGGGAAAAGCGTTGCTATCGTCGGCTCGATCAATTACTTCAACATCTTTCGGCCCCTCCGCACTCAAGGGGGTTTTACACAGGTAATAAAATTTTTGCTTATAGATCATCTGTTTGTATGATATCTTTTTATTTTAATCGAATATAAAGCTTTTCTGATGCAGATCACATTAGTATAGTAACGGTACTGCATCAGATTCAACCGGATTATTGATGATTTTTTAAATGAGAAGCTGCCTTCTAATACTTCATACCATTTTAATTGGGATACTTGTAGGGGCATGTTCTGCGAGCGAACCAACAGCAGTGCATACGTCGCATGATGAGTACGCAATTTTCCCCGAGCGCGCATCCCCAGACCATACGGGAATGTGGATGTTTCCGCAGATTGAAGGAAATATCCATGAAGATATGCAGAGTCTCGGGCTCAGGCTTACATCGAGTCAGATCTACGATCAGGAACAGCCATCTCTAAACCAGGCAATTGTACGTATAAATATTGGGGATGAGGGCGGTGGTACCGGTTCGTTTGTATCATCGGCAGGACTTATACTTACCAACCATCATGTTGCGTACGATGGCATAGCCTCACTCAGTCTTGCGGGCGATAACTATCTCGAGCAAGGCTTTTATGCCGATACCTTAGACGATGAACTTCCGCTCGACAATTTTACCCTCTTCATACCGATCGAGCAAACCGAGGTTACGGATATCATAAATGAACGGCTGCCAGATGGCATTGATAACCAGAGACGGGCACAGATGAAATCCGAAATCAGCCAGGAGTTAATCGAACAAAGACGCGGCGATAACATCGATCTGATTGTGGAGGTGGACGACTTCTGGTCGGGCAACCGGCAATTTATGTCGGTATACAGAATTATTCGGGATATGCGTCTCGTTTATGCGCCCGAAGAAGCCATAGGTAAATTCGGGGGAGATATTGACAACTGGATGTGGCCTCGCCATACGGGCGATTTCACATTCCTCAGGGCTTACGTTTCGCCGGATGGTACATCCGAGCCCTATCAGCCATCCAATGTACCTTTTGAACCGGAGTTGCACCTGCCGTTGAGAGCCTCAGAGTTAAGGCCCGGCGACTTTACACTTGTTGCGGGCTTCCCCGGATCAACATATCGTTTTGAAAGCAGCTATGCTTTTAGGTTCTATGAGCAGCAACAGTTTCCGGCTCTTCAAAAAGCTTTTTCAGCCTACTTAAAAGGACTCGAATTTGAGGCTGCCACCGATAGCGCCGCTGCGGTGTTCACAGCAAGTGAGCGGGCGTCCATCGCAAACGCCCTAAAGTATTTTGAGGGTATTCAAACCGGTTTCAAACGCTACCATGTTACCCGCCAAAAAAGAGAAATGGACCGGGACCTTGCATCATGGGTTGAAGCAGACTCTTTACGAAATATCCGCTACGGCCAAGTGCTTCCCCAGCTCAGACAGAGCTATGAGATTGCCGCACAAACCGGCGACCTGCTCTACCTCAGCTTTTATGCAATCCAATACAGCAACCTTCTGCAGATGGGATCGCTTTTCAACGACTTTTACGAATACTCTATGGCGCCCGACAGCCTTTTCTTTTCATCCGACGACCGCCAAAGGCTATACGATCAGGTGCGCATGTGGTATTCCGTAATAAATTTGGATGCCGAAATCCTTATTCTGACAGAAATGCTGCAGGCGATGGCAGAGCTGCCCGAAGAACGCCGCCCACTGGTACTGTTTCAATTTTTCGGATCGGGTGATACGGATTCCATGAAAGAGGATATTTCTCTCTTTATGGAGAGACAGGCCTCAACATCTGCGCTCACAGATACCTCGCTTGCTTCGCGGTGGATTTACACTGAAATGCAGTATTCGGAAGAGGCTTTCCAGGACAGTCTCTATCTGGTCTCAAGAGACCTGTTTGAAACCTTTGAACTGAGCCGCGACAATTATTTTCAGCATTTCCGCTACCTGGAACCGGCTCAAAGGCTTTATGTTGAAGCTACACTTGAAAAGCAGCAGATGCCGGATCAATATCCTGATGCAAACTTTACTCTCCGTTTGTCTGCGGGCCAGGTTTGGGGATATTCACCGGCCGATGGGGTTTATCACACGCCTCTAACAAGTATGAACGGGAAGCTTGAGAAACATCTCGGTGAAGAGCCTTTCAATGTGCCATACCGGATCCGGAACCATGCGTTTGAGGATGGACAGACAAACAGGTTAAAGCTCAATTTTCTATCTACAAACGACATTACCGGGGGCAATTCGGGAAGCCCGGTCTTGAATGGCGACGGTGAGATCATCGGAGTTGCATTCGATGGCAATATCGAGGGAATTGTAAGCGACTATTTCGTGGTGCCCGAAGTTGCCAGAACCATCAGCGTAGACAGCCGCTACATTCTCTTCATGATGGAAGAGATAGACGGAACACGGAGGCTTTTGGAAGAGATTGAGATAAGGAGGTGAGGATTGGGGTTTTGGAGCCGGGAGGGGAAATCCCAAAAATCTAATGTCCTAAATTCTAAATTCAAAACAATCTGCAATTTGCAATCTTCAATCTGAGATCAGATGTTTTTGTTCTAATTTCAAAGATCCTTCGGTTTCATGAACCAGAGGAGTTTGCAGCTGCCGGTTTTAAGATCTTTCCAGGAATCTGCCTCAAATTCAAAACAGGCAATGGCCGCCGTTGGCACTGCATAGCTAAAGGGTTTGTCGGAAAGGGTTGCCATTGCACTTTCGGTCATGGGATTGTGCCCCACCGTCATCACGATGTGAGCTGAATCGTCTGCATCAATCACCGCATCGATATATGCCCGGGTGCCGTTAAAATAGAGATTCTGCTCCCATTTAATCAGGCTATGGTCGTATCCTATCTCGTCCGTTACGTGCCGTGCTGTTGCCTTTGCACGTGCTGCCGGTGAGCTGATTACCAGCTCCGGAATAATCCCGCTTTCCCTGAGCCATGCCCCCATTCGAGGTGCGTCCCTCAAACCCCGGGGGTTCAGCGGGCGATCAAAATCACTTAAGCTGCTGTCCTCCCAGGATGATTTTGCGTGGCGCATCATTAATATCTTTCTTGTTTTCATGGCTTCCGTGTTTCGTGATTTATTGAGAACAGGCATAGGCGCAACCCATCTACATCATGAAATAATATAGTGTGATTTCATATTCACACAACAGAGATTCAGCAAAAAAAGGATTCAGCCGGAGTTAACACGCATTACGCGGCCGGGCAGATACATGCCAAGGGCAACACCTCGTGCGGCCATAAACAGAACCATGGCAAGCCAGAGCCCATGGATACCAAAAAGATGCGTACCAATGTAGTATGCCGGCAGAAAGACCGCCATCGTTGAGATCAGCATGGTATTGCGCATGGGTCCTGTTTCAGTAGCCCCGATAAACACACCATCCAATATATAGCTGAAACTTGAAACAAAAGGCGCCAATACCGTCCAGAAAATCACTGCACCGGCAAGTAGTATCACCTCTTCGTTGTTTGTAAACATGGCAACAAGCTGCCCCCCAAATATCCAGTACACCAGTGTACCGGCACCGCCGAGAAACAAACCCCACATAAGATTGTATACGACGGCTTCACGGAGTTTTGCTTCATTCCGGCTGCCTTTAAATCGCCCGATAAGGCTCTCGGCGGCATAGGCAAAACCATCAATACCGTAGGAGGCCACCATCCAGAGCTGCAGCAAAATGGTGTTTGCGGCGAGAACGAGATCTCCCTGTTTTGCGCTCATGGCTGTAAAAAAAGAGAAGGTGAAAATCAGGCATACTGTACGGATAAAGATGTCTCTGTTCACCGAAAAGTATTTTATTATCTCTTCCGGATTAAGGATCTCTTTTTTGATGAAATGCGAAAGATATCGCTTGTACCGCCTCATAAAGAGCCACACGCCTAAACCAAGAGCAAGCCAGGTAGATATGAGCGTACCCCAGGCAACTCCGTTCACGTGCATATCAAGCACCTGAATAAAAAATACGTTTAACACAATGTTGAGCAGATTGTGCACTATGGTAATAATCATCGGATATTTGGCATTTTGCATACCAAGAAACCATCCCTGGAGGCCATACAGGGCAAGTATTGCAGGAGCAGTGTAAATACGGATATCGTAATACACTTTTGTATACTCAGCCACTTCAGCGCTGCTTTCAATAATCCAGAGACTGAACAGGATGATGGGAGTTTGGAAAAGAACAAGCAGCAGTCCTATGCCGAATGCAATGAGCTGCACCCTGGCAAGAATAAGAATCATTTTTATGCGATCGCGAGCTCCATACTCCTGGGCCGTAAGGCCGGTGGTACCCATTCTCAAAAAGCCGAATCCCCAAAAGATGAAATTGAAGATCATGCTCCCAACTGCGAGTGCTCCCAGGTAATACACCTGGTCGAGATGCCCCACAAGTGCCGTATCCACCACACCCAGCAGCGGCACCGACAGGTTGCTGATGATGTTTGGAATCGCGAGTTTAAGGATGTTTTTATTCAATGGGATTTAGAAGAGAGCAGGTTAGCGCTGCTGCCGTTCCGGTCGCATATAACTAAATCACTGAAACCGGAACCGATATCAACAGTTAAACCCGGCTGCAGAGCCTGAATCGAATCATCAAAACTATCCTAATTATTTAATGATTAAAACCCTGAAATGGAATTAAGCTACTGGCAAAGCCGATGGAGAAAAGGCAACATTGGATTTCATATGGATGAGGGCTACCCCGGCCTGAAAAAACACTGGGAGAAGCTCAGCATTGGCAGCAGCTGCAAGTTTTTAGTGCCTCTCTGTGGAAAGAGCATGGATCTCATTTGGCTGGCACAGAGAACGGAACTTGTTACCGGTGTTGAAGTAGCTGACGAAGCGGTTGAATCTTTTTTTTCCGAGAATAATCTAAGCCCAACGGTTTCAAATAAAGGACTGTTTGAAATTTGGAGAGCAAATAATATTGAGATTTGGAAGGGCGATTTTTTAAAATTCCCTGAACACAACACCGTAACCTTTGACCTTATCTATGACAAAGCCGCTCTGGTGGCCCTTCCGCAGGATTTTAGAAAAAAATACGTGCAAAAAATAATCCGCCTGACAGGCAAGGGTGCCATCTACCTACTCCATCACTTTATCTATCCCGAGAATGAGATGACGGGGCCTCCCTTTTCTGTGACTCCGAATGAAATTGACACGCTCTTTCAGAATTACGATCAAACCATCCTGGAGGATAATGAACTCGAAATTCATAAATTTGAAAAATTTCGCCAGCGCGGACTTAAGACCGGCTTACGGGAAAGGCTTCTTCTTTTAAAGCCCAAATTGATCTGAAATTAACGATGAATGTTAATTAATTTGGCGTGCATAATTAGAAAGTTGCATGTCAGGGCGACTGCGATTATTTTCTTGTTCGAAATTTACTACCACATCGTTAACCAACACATACTCTCTCATGGATTTAAATACCCGCAATAATATTCTAACCATTGTTTTGGGCATACTCATCATCGGCCTTTCCTACTTTCTCTACAGGTCTATTGTGGATCCATACCAGGAGGTGCTCGAGGAACAGGAGATGGT
>PWWL01000298.1 GCA_003561515.1 Balneolaceae bacterium | reverse complement strand
TTGGCAGAAATGAAGCAAAATCGCATAAGCGATTCAACGACAAGAGCCGTATGACGGGAGACTGTCACGTACGGTTCTGCGAGAGCCTTGGGGTGAAACTCCCCTTGGCTACTCGACTATCAGAAAATGAGCCTTTTGTTTTTATATCGAACCTCCGTTAGTCAACTATATTGAACTCTTGCGACAGATCTCCAACGCTGAGTGTAATCCGGCTGGCTTCGAGTAATCTGTTTCCGTAGCGGTCGGGGTATGAGATATGCTTCATCGGCATTATCTCAAATTCCAGCCTTGTTGACTCACCAGGCTCAAGTTCAATCTTTTCAAAATGCTTTAATTCAAGAACGGGCCGTGATATTCTGCCCACATGATTGGTAATGTACCAAAGCACACTCTCCATACCCGAAACGTCTCCGCTATTGCTAATCGTGACTGAGGCAGTCAAAGATCCATCTTTGTCCATAGACTCGCTGTTTAGCTGTAAATCGCTGTATACGAACTCAGTATACGACAGGCCGTGGCCAAAAGGATAGATCGCGGATGAGGATACCCCGCTCGGTTTGTGATTGTAGGTTGAGAAGTGTCCCGTATACATCGGATATGAGATCGGCAGCCTTCCGCTTGGATTCACACGTCCGCTGATGATATTTGCAATGGCTTCACCGCCTTCAAAGCCCGGAAGCCCTGCAAAAAGGATGGCATCCGCTTTTTCAGATACTGAAGTGAATATTCGCGGCCTTCCCTGCACAAGAACCAGCGCGAGCGGCGTGTCGAACTCAGATAAAAATTCTACATCAGACAACTGCTCCTGGGGCATGGTCAAATCAGTAACATTGCCCGTGAACTCCGCATAGGGTTCTTCGCCTCCCGCATAGATGATCAGGTCTGCACTGTTAAAAAGCTCTCTGTTTGCATTAGATCTTAGTTCAGCCTCGATCAGCCGCACTTCTGCATCAGGATATTCATTCTTCAATGCAGTGTAAATGGTGTGCATATCATCAGGATACTGCTCTTCTGTCCCGCCTGCCCAGGTGAGTGTCCAGCCGCCGTTCAGATTGCGTTTACTGTTGGCCGACATTCCCGCAACCACGATCAAGCCGGGATCTCTTGCCGGCAAAACGTCGTTCTCGTTTCGCAATAGCACAATCGATTCACGGGCAGCGGCAAGAGCCTTAAGCCTGTTCTCTTCCGTCCCAATTCTGTAAAGCCTGTCGTTCCGGGGAAACGGATGCTCAAAAAGTCCGAGTTCAAATTTCAGCCTTAAAATCCGGCGTACGGACTCATCAAGCCTCTCTTCCGGGATGCGTCCCTCATCAACCAGTTCTTTCAGGGCATGATTAAAGTCAAGGTTTAGCGGTGTCATGCTAACGTCGATTCCCGCTGTAACTGCCTGATAAACAGCCTCTTTATAGTTTTTGGCAGTTCTGTGCAAGTCGACCAGCTTTTCAATATCAGCCCAGTCGGTAAGCACAACGCCTTCAAATCCCATTTCATCCCTGAGAAGTTCTGTGATAAACTCGTAGGATGCGTGAACCGGTATACCGTTCACTTCGCCGCTGTTCAGCATCATTGTTTTGATACCGGCATCTATAGCCGCCTGGAATGGGGGCAGGTGAAATTCACGAATAGCCTGCATTGAAAGCTGGACGGGAGTGCGGTCCCAGCCTGTCCTTGGATCGGAGTATGCAACAAAATGTTTACCCGTCGCAGCAACCCGGAACGGAGCAATCTCTTCATTACCCTGATAACCCTCAACGAAATTTCGGCCCATCACGGAAGCCAGATGAGGATCTTCGCCATAGGTTTCCCAAATACGGGCCCATAGCGGATTTACGCCAAGGTCAATCGTGGGCGCAAAACCCCAGCGATGACCAATATCAGCTGATTCGTATGCGGTTACCCACCCGGTTTGATATGCGTGAACCGGGTTAAATGTGGCGCCAAGGTTAATGTTGTGCGGAAAAATGGTTGATTCTGCAAGGTAGCTGGCACCGTGCATGTGATCTATTCCGTAAATAACCGGAATCCCCAGCCTGCTTTCTTCCATGCCAACCCGTGAGAGCCCGTCTATAAATGTGAACCAGGTTTCCGGCGCAACTGCATCGCCGTTTATGAACGATCCGATATGATGGTTTTTTATGAGATACCGTGTTTTTTCTTCATCCAAAGTAAAATCACTTGCAGCACCCGTTGTATTGATCATGGAGATATTGAGCTGGGTCATCTGGCCGATCTTCTCATAAACGGTCATCCTATCCAGAAGGTCTTCGACCCGCTCATCGATGGGTGCATCAGGATCCTGGTAGAGATGTGACTGAGCATGGAGGTCTGTAGCTATAAAAAGAAAGGCTATTGCAAAGCAGTAGATCAGGACATTTTTCATATCTCATTCATTTTTTGTGATGTGGAAGATTATCGAATCTAATAAAGATTTGTAAATATTGTGTGTAACGTTAACCGCTCTGAAATAATCAAACCAAAGGATTTAATGCAAGCTTTCAGCAAATCGATTATTTTTACTGAGTCTTTAGTCGATATTGAACATGAAAACGTTTTTTTCTCAAAGGGAACTTATCAATGTTCCCAACACGCTTTCCGCAATCCGTCTGCCGGTGTGCCGCTACTTTTCTGGCTGGTTTATGTTGAGCCGGTGTACTGGTTTGTGGGATGGTTCATTGTGCTGGGGCTTACCGACTACTTCGATGGCATGCTGGCCCGCCGCTGGAACCAGGCTACGAAGTTAGGATCCCACCTGGATGCCCTCGCCGATGTGGCGTACTATCTGTCGGCCGCATGGTTTTTGATCTATCTGTTTCCGGAATACCTTAAGCCTAACATTCCGCACGTTATCGGCATGCTTCTCATATTTGGTTTCTCTGTATTGGCCGCGAAGCTGAAAGCCGGAAGTTTCATGTTCTTGCACACTCACCTGAGCCGGCTTAGCGGAGTGCTGGTCTTTTTCGGGTTTCTTGCTTCTTTCGTGATGGATACCACCTGGGTGATACGCGGCATTATATGGATCTACGCATTTGCATTTATTGAAATCAGCGCCATGTTCTGGGTCTATGGAAATGTTGACCCTGATACCCGCACAATTCTTCATCTCAGGAAAAAGGGAAGAGGTAGAACCCCATCCCTCTAAGAACAAGTACCCTTCATCCCGCATATCTGTCAGCAGTATCCGGATCGCCTCATCTCATCTCAGATCGGACTCACATTATTTTATCAAAGAATTCTTTTCTGCAAATTCCTTCAATACATCATAAAGATCCGGTGAGCCTATCTCCTCAAGGTCGTACCTCGCGCGTACCATGGGTTTATTAACCTTCAGGATTCTGGAGAGGTCGATGGGAGTACCTACAATCACGGTGTCGCAATCGGTTTTATTGATGGTCTCTTCGAGATCTTTTTTCTGTTCTTTTCCATATCCCATGGCAGGGAGCAGCGTACCAATTTCAGGGTAAATCCTGAATGTTTCCCGGATACGACCCACAGCGAAAGGCCTTGGATCAATAATTTCAGCCGCTCCATATTTTTTGGCTGCGATGATTCCCGCACCCAGTTTGGTTCCGCCATGTGTGAGGGTAGGGCCGTCTTCAACGGCAAGCACTCGTTTACCCCTGATCAGCTCCGGCTGATCGACAGTTACCGGCGATGCCGCATCCACAACAACCGCTTTGGGATTGATCTTTTGAATGTTATCCCTCACAGTCTGAATATTCCCGGGTGAAGCGGTATCGATTTTATTGATCACTATCACATCGGCAAGCCTCAGGTTGGTTTCACCCGGATAATAGTTGAGCTCATCTCCGGGTCGGTGAGGATCAGCGATTGTGATCAATAAATCCGTTTTATAAAAAGAGAAATCATTGTTACCGCCATCCCACACAATGATATCAGCTTCTTTTTCCGCCTCTCTGATGATTGCTTCATAATCAATTCCGGCATAAATAATATTTCCGCGCGAAATATGCGGTTCATATTCTTCCATCTCTTCAATGGTGCAATCATGTTTCTCCAGGTCTTCCAAAACGGCGAAACGCTGAACCTTTTGAGCAGACAGATCGCCGTAAGGCATGGGGTGCCGGATGGCGACGACTTTTAGTCCAAGCCCCATAAGCTCTTCAATCACTTTGCGCGAGGTCTGACTTTTTCCGCATCCCGTTCGCACGGCGCAAACAGATACTACAGGTTTGCTGCTCTCAATCATTGTCTGATTTGTTCCGATCAGCAGAAAATCTGCACCGGCCGCATTCACTTGCGAAGCAACACTCATCACCTCCCGGTAGGATACATCGCTGTAAGAGAACGCACATACATCAACATTCAGCTCCCGGATCAGATTTGAAAGTTTATCCTGCGAATAGATAGGAATACCTTCCGGATATAAACTTCCGGCCAGATCGGCAGGGTATTTTCTGTCTTCAATGTCGGGAATTTGAGCTGCGGTAAAAGCTACAACCTCATACTCTTCCTTTCCCCTGAATGCCGTATTGAAGTTGTGGAAATCGCGGCCTGCCGCTCCGATAATGATCACTCTTTTTTTCTTTTTGGCCATTGGTTTTGCTCACTCTTTATGGTTGACTTTTCTGACTTGGTAGACTCTAACTCAATGTACCAGTTGGTGAGTACAATCTAAAATAAAGAGAAATGAACCACGCCCGACCCCATCTTACGAAGCCACATTTGGCCCCGACACTTCGTGGGAGAGGGGGTACTTTTGCCACGTTTTTAAATCGAACTCGGATTAAAACGTTGTTTGTGAACTGCTGCTAACTTTGCATGCAAGTACACCAAACCGGTGTGGAGACTCACCTCAAAGTCCCTTTCTCTGCAAATTATTGGCAACCTCTTTCCAGAGATCTTCAACGAGGGGTTTGCGCTCTTTGCTAACCTGGATATCGATCTGCTCGAGGTGGCTCACTCCCCAGGTGCCGAGGTGCTCACCCCACAGCGCGCTGTTGATGGTTACGAAAGAGTCGTTCATTCCCTCGCGCTGGTAAATGAGCTGGTTTTGCACGCGGTAGATCGGGTTCAGCGGATGTTTGGTGCCCTTGCCCACGGCGGCGGTTACGGAAAAGTACTGCACCTCATCCATATCGGGCGTGTTGGGATTGAACTCTTCGGTAACATAGCTCGTGGTAAGCTGTTCAACAGCCGCAGCGGCGTTGCTTTTTTTGGCCGGGTAGATGTTATCGCTGAACCAGTCCATCCATTCACTCAGTTTCTCCTTTACAAGGTCGGGCGTAGTGAGGACTATATCGGCCAGACTGGTTCCGCGGTGCGGAACGGCGATGGTGGTTAGTGAGGCCACCGAACTATCCATGCCGAAGTGCGTAATGGCATAGCGCATATCGAGCCCGCCCATGCTGTGTGCAACCACATTCATCTTGTCGTACCCGTACTTTTGCTTGAGCTGCACGATAACCTCCGCCCACTGTTCGGCCCGTACGTCTATGGTGGAGTAGGGTACAATGTTGGGGGCAAACGCATGGATGCCGTAGCTGCGCAGCCGCATGCACGAGTCGTGAATCGGAGACGGTTTCACAAGCATCGAAAAGCCGCCATACCCGTGGCAGATCAGCACCGGGTGTTCGAGCTGAATGATCTCCGGCTGGGGATACGGGTCCAGCTTAAACTTCTTCATGTATTTCTGCGGTTCAATCCACTTCATGGGAATCCTGTCCGGGTAAAACTTCTGGTTGATTCTGCTGCAGCCTCAGTGAGGCGTCCTCCCGGATAATAACGCTCCGGTGGATATTATCATTTACAAGCAGATGTATGTGCATATTGCGGTCGGGAAACTCGACCCTTGCCACGAAACTGACCCCATAGGGCCACGCCTTCTGCTGCAGCGTGTAATGCAGCGTGGTTTTGGAAAAATTGGGAGCCACGTTTATGTGATACACGCTTCGCGAAAACAGTGAATCGACCTGCACGGTCCGACGCCGCACCTGGCTGTTGCGCACATCCATTTCGGTAAATGTGAGCTGAATCAGCGAGTCGAGCTGAGCGGGGGAGGTCAGTTTTTTATAAACCGGAGGTTCACTCTTCCAGAGCAGTGCCATGGCAAACAGGCACGAACATGCCAGCAGAAGTACAATCCAGCGCCGCTGTCTCTCAGTTTGCATCGTAGCTACTCAATCAGTTACATCCGTTTAAATATGTTGTACAAAGCATCCGGTGCTTGTACTTTCACTGCTGTTTCGATAGTGGTTAATCGTGTAATCGTTAATCGTGTATTCGTGGATTGCGGTTGAATCTGAGTTCCGTTCCGGTTAACCAATAGCGAGTAACGTTTAACTAAGACAAATGTAAGAATTGATTCGCTCTGATGGCATACACCTTTCAAAAGATTGAAAATAAAAAACAGGTTGACCTGTTCCATGAGCTGCCGTTCCGGATTTATGAGAATGAACCGGTGTGGATCCCCCCGTTCCGGTTTGAGATTGAAAAGATCTTTGACCCCAAAAGCAATCCACTCTTTGAAAAGGGTACAGCCGAGCGGTTTTTGTTATTTGACGGGGAGGTACCCGTGGCCCGGTTTGCGCTGATGAACCACCGGGAGCGGGATTTTGTGTTCGACCCGCCGATGGGCGGACTCGGATTTCTCGAAATGGTGAACAGCAGGGAGGCTGCAGCTGAGGTGATCGGATTTGCCAAAAAGTGGCACAAACAAAGAGGCTACAAGGCGTTTCGGGGACCGGTAAACTTCGGCGAGAACATCAATTACTGGGGGCTGCTGGTCAGGAATCATAAGGAGCCGCCCATCTATGGAATGCACTACCACGCGCCCTATTACAGGGAGCTGATTGAGCATACCGGCGCCGTGAAGCTGGATGACCACTGGAGCTACAAGCGTGAATTCGACATGCCGCTGCCCGAACGGCTGGTGCGGATCACCGACCGCATTGAGAGCCGGCCGGAAGTGTCGCTGAGGCCCATCGACATGAACAACCTGGAGCGGGATGCGGAGTATATCCGGCAGATTTACAATGAAGCATGGAGGGATCAGGATATTGCCGAGAGGGAGCAGGAGTTTACGGAGCTGACCCGCGAAAATGTGCAGCAGATGGTGAAGCAGCTGAAGCAGATCATGATTCCGGAGAGCGTGCTGATCGCGTTTGTGGGGGATGAACCGGCATCGTTCATTGTGTGCGTGCCCGACCTGAACGAGATATCCGCCGAAACGAATGGAAAGCTGAACTGGTGGCACTTGCCCAGGCTGCTGAAGTTCAGGAAACGGGCAAAACACCTGCGCACTACGGTGTACGGTACACTTCCCAAATACCGGAAGCTCGGCCTGGAGGCCCTCACTTTTGTACGTGGCATTCAGATGACCAGGAAAGCGGCCCCGCACCTCGAATACCTTGAAGGCGCCTGGGTGAGCGAAAAAAACTGGCTGATGCAGCGCAGCCTCGAAGCCCTGGGGTGCTACCACCATAAAACCCACCGAACCTATAAGTGGGATGTTGACTGATGAGCAGAAATATTTATCGGCGTTTTATTCGGACATAGGAAATTGCGGACTAAATTTTATCCGGACAAAAATCTGTTATTGTTTGTGTTATTGGCGGCTTTAAATTATTATCGGACAGGACCAGTGGCTACAACACTGCCGCTAAATACATGTTAAGGCCCGGCAGGCGCGGTTGGTTCTGTCAAAGGGTGCGCG
>PWWL01000160.1 GCA_003561515.1 Balneolaceae bacterium | reverse complement strand
GCAATTGAAACGGAAACTGTACTTGCAAAGGGTGAAAGTATCGGAATTGATTTTAGGATTACATATGATAGACGTCCGATATATTTATTTTTGGGTTATGGATTTAGCAGAGTTGAGTATTCAGCTACTGGTGATGATTTAGGTTCCTGGCTACGAGGTAGAATATTTAGTTTTAACCCTGGACATGATCAGCGGCACAAAATAAACTCAATCGTAAATTATAATCTTGGAAGTTTTACCACGAGTTTAAGCTGGGAGTTTGGAAGTGGGTTTCCGTATACACAAATTTTTGCAACGGATTTTTTATTAAACATTCCCTACGATAATCCGAACGAAGTGCCTGGTATCGCATATGCATATTATGCACAGCCATTTTCAGAAAGGCTTCCAGTTTATCACAGACTTGATTTATCTCTAAAAAGATACTTTGATTTAACCCCAGGTATTAAACTTGGTGCAGAGATTGGGGCAATAAATGTTTACAACAGATCCAATATCTTCTATTTGGATGTTGTTTCTTATGAAGTGGTAAATCAAACCGGACTCTTCCCGTACATTTCTATTAGTACAACAATACGTTGATATGAGTTGCAAGATTAAAATTATTTTCTGGTTGTATACTATTGGAATGATTATGTTTTTTATTTCATGTGATATTACGGTGGATCCGATTTCAGAAAGTGAACCTTTATACTCTATTTCTGGACCATTAGACTTACAAACATCACCTAATTATATACGGGTTCATGACATTACTGCGCTATTAAATCCTGAGGAAACTCGAGAACTCGATGTGCAGTTAATATTTACAAATTTGTCAACTATGGAGTCAGTTCAATTGCAAGATAGTATTATACTATTTGACAACATCTATACACACAATTTTGTCATTGAGAAGCCAATTGAATTTGATACTCGATACAAAATAGAGATTGAAGATAGATTTGGCCTTCGGGATAGTTTGATTTCAGTTACTACCAAGCAAACAACTTTATCTAAATCAACTGACACAGTATCATGTAGCCAAATGTTTTTAATCGAGCTTTCTGATATTGATTTTGAAGCCGGTGAAAGGTTGGATGCAGAAGTTGCAGTTCAGGTAAGCAATACTTGGCACTGGACGCGTAGGACAGATTTTTATGATTATAATGATGCCGAAAATTTACTTACGGTGGGTTGGAGTCCAAATTCTATTTCAAGATTGTTATGGCCTCCGCCAGCCCCAGGTATACAGTGTGGTGAATTTTCTGCTCAACAGGTTCGATTCAGGTTTACACATATAGGATATGTTGAGGGGGAAGATAATTCTAATGAGATCGATTTTTCTCCAACCTCAGTTCAGCAACGTAATGTATTAAGCAGATACGTTGAAGAAGTTATGATTCATATTGAAGACGATGTATTTAATGAATGATAATATTCTTAATTAGTTAAGAATTTCTGATGGGTTAAGCCTTCTCAACTCCTCCTTCACAAACTCCCGTCCTTTTCTTACAAGTTCACCGTCGAAGTACACATCGGCCCCGATGCAGACCAGGTCCCAATGGATATTGCTGGAGTTGCCGTTGGGGGCAATTTCATAATCCTTGCCCAGGGTGAGGTGATTCGAGCCGTAAATCTTTTCATCGAACAGGATGTCGTACATCGGCTCTTTGATGATCGGATTCAGCCCGAAACTGAACTCTCCGAACCGCCGGGCACCTTCGTCGGTATCGAGGATTTCTTCGAGGGCATCGTTGTTGGAGGAATCGAAATCCGTAACCACGCCATCTTTCACAACCAGTTTCACAAACTCAAACGGCTTGCCCTGGTACACCGAAGGCGCATAGGTGATATGGCCGTTTACCGAATCAATGACGGGTGAGGAGAAAAGCTCGCCGTCGGGGATGTTCCGCTTGCCGTAGCAGGGGATCCAGTTCTGGCCTTTAACCGAGAAAGAAATGTCGGGCCCTTCACCCTTCAGCTGAATCATATCGGTTTTCCGGAGCAGTGCTTCGAGCGGTTTCATCGCCTCAAAAAGCCGGTTGTAGTCGAACAGGCACGCCCGGTAGTAGAACTGCCGGAACCGCTCGGTGGCCATTTTGGCATTCATTGCGAATGCGGCCGACGGATATCGAAGCACCGCCCATTTGGTGTTGTTTACGCGCTCTTCGAAGTGAACCGGGTTCAGAAATTTGTGGGAATAGGATTTGTTGGCCTCTTTCGGCACCGATGAATTTTCGTAGATATTCTCGGCACCCCGAATGCCGATGAAGGCGTCCATCTGTTTCATAAGCGGAAGCTGGTCGGCCGATGCCTGGTTCTCCCAGAACGCATCATCGCCCGCTTCCAGCAGAATCCGGTTAATTTCCGGGTCTTCTATTTTGATGAACGGGTGCGCGTTGCGGCTTCGCACTTCTTCGGTGAGGGCGCGAATCAACCCGATGCCGTTCAGCCCGATCAGCTGCAGCATGATGTTCTCGCCCTCTTTCAATTCCACGCTGTGGTTCAGAAGCTGTTTGGCCAGTTGTCTGTCTTCGGGGGTGTACATGTGTCAGTTGTATTGATTTAGATCCAGAATTTCATCGCAAAGGTCCAGTTCGTCCTGCTGATTGGAAGCGAGGATCACCATTTTTCCGTTGTCACGGTAGCGATTTACAACCCGCGTTACGAGCTCTTTTCCGCGCTTGTCAAGATTTGATCCGGGCTCATCAAGTATCAGGATTCCGGGCTGCCTGATGGTGGCGGCGGCCAGACGAACGCGCTGCTGCTGCCCGGTGGAAAGTCTTCCATAGGCAAGGTCGGTCAAATGGGCTGCTTCAAATTCTACGAGATGTGCCGGAATATCAGTCTGAACCGGTGTATGTGACAAATCGCATATAAAACGAATATTCTCAAAAACGGTAAGTTCTTCATAAAGCTGTATGTAAGGGGCTGCATAACCGAGATGTGGCTTTACTCCCCGTGGTTCTGTTACCGAGCCGTTTATGTGCCACTCCACCAGCCCGCCGTTAGGCTTCAGGAGACCGCTGATGCAACGTAAAAGTGTGGATTTTCCGGAACCATTCTGGCCCGCGATCCCTACAACCATTGAAGTGTAGTTGAATGTGAGTCCGGGAAGCACGGTTTTGGAACCGAACCGTTTTTGTAGATTGTCTGCAGATAATTGAACCATAAAGGAAAGGTAAACCGCACTTTTTCAAAAAGAAAGAGTTTTTGTGAACCGCGGCAGAAGTAAATAAATTAGCAATGAAATGAGCAGAGAAAAGTTGATATTATATATTACCCCCAAAATCAAAGAATAGATTCAACGTTTGCCGAAATGGAGCGACTAGTACGCCAGATAACCGAGCAACTTACCGAAAAATTACCCGCCGACAGAGAGTTTTACAACCCTGAGGATCTTCAGGTGCTCGATATTCCCGAATTTGTAACCGAGCGTGTTGTTCTCGAGATGAATCACAACCTTGCTGAATCACTTGCGCCTCCCACAACGGAATGGGCTAACATGGAAGCAAATGCCGTGCAATTTGCCTGGAAAAATTTCATCGAGGCGATTCGGGCTGAAGTGCGAATGCCGGCATCGTACGCCAAATCTCTGTTTGAAGCTGCTATTGGCGATACACTCGAATTGGCTATCAGGCCAAGACAATCGATTCCGGAGTCTCTTTTTGGATTGGACAAAGAGCTTACCATACAACAGGTAAAAAAACGAATCCGATATATTACAGTGGGCAGAAAGCTCGCGGCTGCCCTGGTCAGGTACATGGAAAAGAAGGATAAAAAGTCGATCACTCTTGAGGATTGTCGTGAAATTGTATCAAAGGTCGATGAAAGGCTGATTTCGGGTTACAATTCTCTCGATTGGGCAAAAGAAACCGAACCCCTGTTCTTGCTTGCCGGCCCAAAAGTGGATACAGAACTTCTTCGCGTATTTTTTGAGGATAAAAATCGGCCTCGCATTGCCGCCAAGTTCGACAGCTTAAATACGAACGTACATCGCACCGGTTTTATCGAAATACTTTCGGCACCTGATATTGACCCGCTCACAGGAAAAGAGACCAAACCTGTGGACGAAAAGCCCGATTTGGAAAGAACGGGGACCGACGCTGATGATGACGACAAAGCGAAGGTTGAAGTCGAAAAAGAAGAGTTATTTATTCCGGATGATTCTATACTGGGTTCTTTTCAGAAGAGGCGGACAGTCTTCCCGTCTGACGAGCCTGAGGAAGTGGAGCAAGATGCTGATTCTGAGGAAATTGAAGCTGATGGCGGGGGCTCTGCACTAAACGAGCGTTTCCGCTTTGATGAAGAAGAGGCAGATGCGATAATGGAAGCCGGGTCAGACGACACAGACTTTACGCGGGATTTTAAAGAAACCGGTGCCAACGTCGACGATATGAATTTGAGCCGGGAGCAGGACGAACGCGAGTTGGAGCCCGAAGAAGAAGATGAGACGGATATCGGTTTGCCACGCTTCGACCCCGAAATTCTAAAAAAATGGCAAACTATCGGCGGGATGTACGAAGATGATGATGAGCCGGTACTGAGTGAGACAGAAAAACCGGATGATGAGGATGAACCGGTTGAAATCGAGCTCTATAACGAAACCGACGACGAAGAGGACGTTCCAATGTGGCGGGCTTTTCTCGAACGGGAAGATCTTAGCAAAATTAAAGAAGAGGAAGAGGAGCTCGACTCGAATGCTGAGGATACGGGGGATGAAGAAGAATTTAAACGGGTAAATTACTCCTATGAGGAAGCTGAAGATGCTGACGTAGCTGATAGCGGAAATATGGCATCACTTCTGAATAGCTGGATCGGCAGTGAACGTGAAAGGTTCGTAAACGAAATATTCGGTAAATCAGAGGCTGCGTATGAGGATGCACTTGCCAATGTTGCGGAAACAGATAGTTGGGCAGCAGCTTCTCGCTACATTCAAAAAGAGATTTTTAATAGAAACGGAATTGACCTATTCGATGAGGCGGCTGTCGACTTTACCGACAGACTGCACTCATTCTTTATTGAAAACAAATCTTAACAATAAGGCGGATGTCACACAACGATAAGACGGAACGGTTATTCAAACTAAGAAAGGAATCGATTAAGGGCGGTGGTGATGACCGTATCAGGAAACAGCATGAAAAGGGTAAACTGACTGCGAGAGAACGAATAGACCTCCTTGTTGATAGAGGCTCGTTCGAGGAAATTGACGCATTTGTAACCCATCGAAGTTCCGCGTTCGGACTTGATGACCAAAAGATACTTGGTGATGGTGTGGTAACCGGTTTTGGAAAAATTGACGGCCGGCCGGTGTATCTGTTCAGTCAGGATTTTACCGTTTTTGGAGGATCGCTCTCCGAAACGCACGCTGAAAAGATCTGCAAGATCATGGATCTCGCTATGAAAAACGGTGTTCCGGTGATCGGGCTGAATGATTCGGGAGGAGCCCGGATTCAGGAAGGGGTGAGCTCGCTTGGCGGCTATGCCGAGGTGTTCTGGCGTAATTCCATGGCCTCGGGAGTAGTGCCGCAGATTTCTGCCGTTATGGGTCCCTGTGCCGGCGGGGCCGTGTATAGTCCGGCACTCACAGACTTTGTTTACATGGTGAAAAACACAAGCTACATGTTCGTAACCGGCCCAAATGTTGTTAAGACGGTAACACATGAAGAGGTCTCATCCGAAGATCTCGGGGGTGCTTCGGCACACGGTACCAAATCGGGTGTTGCACACTTTACAGCAGACAATGACGCAATCTGTCTCAATGAGATCAGGAAGCTGATCAGCTACATCCCTCAAAATTGTGAAGAGAAAACCCCACGGCAGCCATCTGCTGAGCCTGACTCGGCAAAAGCGGCAGCGTTAGATGAACTCGTTCCGCTCAATCCCAACAAACCCTACGATATTAAAAACGTTATCGAAGGGGTGATGGATAAAGATAGTTTTTATGAAGTGCACGAAAATTATGCCGACAACATCGTTGTGGGGTTTGCCCGGCTTGATGGGCGCTCGGTGGGCATTGTGGCAAATCAGCCTCTTTCGCTGGCGGGTGTACTCGACATTGATGCATCGGTGAAGGGCGCGCGTTTCGTTCGATTCTGCGATGCCTTCAACATTCCGCTTGTCGTGTTCGAAGACGTACCGGGCTTTCTTCCGGGAACCGATCAGGAGTGGGGCGGCATCATCAAACACGGTGCCAAGCTGCTATATGCATTTTGTGAGGCCACTGTGCCCAAGATGACGGTTATCACTAGAAAAGCGTATGGCGGTGCGTACGACGTAATGAATTCAAAGCATATCAGATCCGATTACAATGTGGCATGGCCAACTGCCGAAATTGCCGTAATGGGAACCAAGGGGGCTGTAGAGATCATCTTTCGGCGCGAAATTAAAAAAGCCGTTGATCCGGAAGCAAAGCAGAAAGAGCTGGAAGATCAATACAGCCGTGAATTTGCACATCCGTACAAAGCGGCTGCCCGCGGATTCATTGATGATGTGATTTTGCCGTCCGAAACCCGGTCCAAGCTGATAAGGGCATTTGAGATTTGCCAGAACAAAGTTGACTCCGTTCCAAAAAAGAAGCACGACAATCTACCCCTGTAATCGTACTGCTACATAAATAAATGCAGTTTGACAGAGTAGTAAAGCATTGGGTATTGTTCCGGCCCTGACTTTATACGCATGCAATGGGCTAACTACATCCGTAATACTCTTTGTTTGCCAATAAGCCATGAACGAATCGATCGTACATTTCCTTTAGCAGTCAGAATAAAAATTTAAAACTCACATTTTTAACTGACTTCAGAAATGGACGAAAAAGTAGTACTCATTGTTGGTGGAACAGGCGGCATTGGTCGCGCCTCCGCCGACCTATTTGCAAAAGCCGGCGCCAAAGTAGTTATCGCTGCAAGAAACAAATCGAAAGCCGAAGAGAAAGCCAAAGAAATTAACGACAACGGGGGTGAAGCCTACGCCATCGAAGTGGATGTTACCGACCTTGCTTCCGTCTCCCAAATGGCGCAGGAGGTCACTGACAGTCTGGGAGAAATTGATGTGCTCGTTAATGCATTTGGAACCGGGCTGATTCAGTCTTTACTGGATATTAAGCCAGAGGATGCCAAAGAAGTATTTGACATAAATATTTTTGGCACGTTCCTGGTAACACAGACTGTAGGACGCTACATGGCAACGGCCAAGAAAGGCCGTGTCATTCTTTTTCCGGGTATACTGGGTAAAGCCGTCATGAAAAATACCTCGGTCTATTCAGCATCCAAGTACGCTGTTACCGGCATGGCAAAGGCGCTGGTTCAGGAGTTTCGCCGAGCCGAAATCAAGTTTTCGCTTCTGTATCTGGGCGGCGTTGCAACCGATTTTTGGGATAACCCGAAGGTAGAAATGCGGGTCAAAAAAGAGGTGATGCTTACACCTGAGGAAGTGGCAAAGGCCGTATACTATGCAGCATCGCAGCCCGACCACTCCGTATTAAACGAGTTGGTGTTACAGCCGGAATCCCACCAGATGGTTTAGATGTACGCCGACCAGCTTGCCCGGCACGTATAAATCTGGAATGTGCTGATAGAGTTACTCAATCACCATTCTCAGAATAATGTAGTCTGGCCTCTGACATGTTATGGTGATATCAAACGCAGAATCATCGACCCCGTAACGATGACGCTGTCAGAATCACGGAAAAGCACCGTGAATGCTGACAGGTCTCAGATGT
>PWWL01000306.1 GCA_003561515.1 Balneolaceae bacterium | reverse complement strand
ATATTTAAGTTTAATGCCTGTCCGATGTTCATAACCCGTACGGCGTCGTCGATACGGGCTTCACGATCGGCACGTACTACTAACGTAGAGTTTGGCCGATTCTGATGTGCTTCACGAATGGCAGCTGACAGGTTGCCCCGGATTACCTGTTCTCCATTTACGAAAAAGTCGCCTTCGGCCGTAATCGCCACGGAGATTTGCTGAGCTTCGGTAGTTACGGACGACTCTGCCTGAGGTACATTTACGCGTATACCAAAGTTGGTAACAAACGAGGACGTGAGCAAGAAAAAGATCAACAGCAGCAGGATGATATCCGTCAGTGACGATTGTGAGAACATCGTCAGCGGCTCCATCTTCACACTGTCCTTACGGAAGTCCATTGGTTAAACCTCCACCTTCTTTTTCGGAGAGGGGGCCTGGAGCAGATCTACAAAATCGGCAGATGCGTTCTCCAATTCAAACACCATTCGGTTGATTTTACCAATCAGGAAGTTGTAAAAGCCGTAGGCAATAATTCCGACGATGAGACCGGTTGCAGTTGTGATAAGTGCTTCCCAGATACCGCCTGCAAGAACACTCGGATTTACGTTACCCTGCAGCGACTGGATATCCATAAACGCCCGGATCATACCGGTAACCGTACCTGTAAACCCAATCAGAGGTGCAACACCGGCAATGGTTGCAAGCCAGTTCATACGTTTCTCGAGGCTGTAGATTTCTTTCTTGCCTGCATTGTGTATTGCCTGTTCAATGTCCCGGATTGGCCGTCCCAGCCTGCGAATTCCCGATTTGAGAATTCGGGCCAGCGGTTTGTCGAACTCTTCACAGTACTGAATGGCACGCTTCTGGCTGCCTGATTTCAGCAGCGACTCAATGTTATTAAGCATGCTGTTTACGTCCATTTTGGAGTTCTCCACCGTTTTCCATCGTTCAGCAATCACGTAGATTGCCAAAATGGATAGCACAAACAGTGGAATCATGAGAATGCCGCCCTGAGACAGTACCTCAAAAAATGACATGCTTGATTCTTCATGGAGCATTTCGGCAAGGGTATCGGCTTCAGCAGCTCCGGCCTGAAGCAGTAATAGCGAGATGATATTCATTTATGTTAATTAACCTGTATGCGTTGTATAAAATTATTTGTGTTATAGGGGGATGGCAGTTCACTGGCATGTTCCTGCGCATCAGCAATAGTCTGGAACTGTCCTACACTTACGCGCCAAACGGTTCTTTCCTGAACGGTTCGCGGGCTTACCAATACCCTGTAGCCGTCTGATGCCAGCGAAGCAGCCTGTTCTCGGGCATTTTCTTCTCTGGCAAGAGAATGAAGAACGATCGAGAAACCGTCGTTGGCACTTTCTACAAGATCGCCCATGAGACCATATTCTGGCTGCTCAGTTGTTGTTTCCGGGGGTATCTCATCTTCTTCAGCAACATCTTCTGTTACTTCAGTTTCTACCTCAGGTTCCACAGGTGATAGCACATTCACTGCGTCTTCCTGGTGTGGAGCCGGAGCCGTCTCCGCTGTTACAGGAGGTTGCTCGGTTGGCGTCTCAGGGTCATCGCTCTGGAACATGCCTGGAACGAGTAAAAACGCTGCGGCCACCAGCACAAAAACCAAAACAACAGAAATCACTACCATGATAGGGTCCCGTTTGGGGCCGGAATCACCCTTTGCTGCGGGCTTAGACTGTTTCTTGGGCTTCTTTTCAGAAGCCGCTGAATCTGCTTTACCGGCGGCAGCTGTTCCGGCCTTTGCAGGTTCTTTCTGCGACTCAGGTTCCAAATCCGGTTTTTCTTCAGAATCTAAGGCCGTAAACAAAAGATCGTCGAGATCGTCATCCTCTTCGTCTTCTTCTGCAAAGTCACGTTTATCACTTGCGGTTAACTTACTGGAGGCATCGCTCAGCAGACCTGCAAATGGGTCATCTTCCCTTGGTATCGTATCGTCCTCCACAGGTTCTTCTGGTTCTTCAATCGGCTTGGTTTCCGCCTCGGCTGGTACGGCTTCCTCTTCAAGCTTCTTTTTATCCGCTGGACTTTTATCTTGATCTTCCGCCTCAATGTCAAAAGGGTCGACGGCCTCACCCTGTTTGCTGACCGCGTCGCCATCTTCGTCGTCAAAACCAAAAATATCAGCCAGCTCATCTTCCGTCTCTACCGGCTCTTCCGGCTCAATTTCGGGCTCTGATTCCTGCGGTTTCTGCGACTCAGCCGTTTTGGGCGGTTCATCCGAAACTTCTGCCTGCCCGGGATCGCCTGCTTCATCACGCGCAGGCTTAAGCTCCACCGGTTCCATTCCGGCATACTTGAAATTTATTTCTGTGCTGAGTTCTTTGGCAGGGTCAAATTTCAATTCACCGTCTTCATCAAAATAAAAAAGTCCGAACTCCTTAATCTCCAAAGCTTTGCCACGTTCGGCTGCGTCAATAATTCTGTTAACCAGTTGCTCAAGCTGATCTTCCACTTCTGCTCGCTCCATACCGGTTCTATCGACCAGCAACTCAATCAGCTTTTTTTTATTAATTTTCATTTGAGCTCCTCACTTTTGATTTGAATTCAACCACATCGGCCGGAGGAACCATGACCACTCGTCCGTTTTCATACTTTTTCTGATGCTGTTTTCGGTGTACCACCTCAAAGAGGCCCAGCCCATCGACATCAACTTTATTTTTATCAAGAATCTGTTCTCTTAATACCTCTTTAAATGCTTTTACAAATGTAGATTTCATACGTTAAAAGAGATATGTGACGCCGGCAAATGCCTGAAACCCGCGCTCAGTATAGCCTTGCCACAGTTCATAACTTTCGTTCGTTAAATTAAGAAGTTTGCCATACACTCCTACCTTGTCATTGAGCGAAATTTCAAACCGGCTCCCAATCAAAATAAATGATGGCATATTGTTTCCAAACGAATCGACTCGCCGGGCCGAGTATTCAGTCCAGCCTTCAATCACTACCTCAGATGCCGGCCTGAAAGCAACAGATGCTTTAAGCCCGATGCTTTCAATAAACGGAATTTTTTCGTTACCTGTGAGCCTGGGTACCTGCCAGTATCCGTCGGCACTTACCCAGACCACATCTGGCCGCACATCCTGGGTAAAGCCTCCGTACACTCTGAATATATTAGCCCGGCTGAATGCGGGTTGATAGTATCCCTCAACAAGGCTGGCCCCTTCAAACAAAATATCATTCTCGTTTCGGTTGTAGTAAAGATAGTTTCTGATGTTTTGGTAGGATACACCCCCATTTAGCCGCGTACCCCGATACGGCTCGATTATCACTTCCGCTAAAACTCCCGCCTCATAACTGTGCCTCAGAGGTACCATGAAATCGATAAAGTTATTTTCGCTATGTACCGCAGAGAGCGTGTTTTGATAGGCTTTTCCGTAAAGCCTGCCTTTTACGTCTAACCCCGGGAAGAGTGTATGCGTTACCGACAGATCAGGAGTGAGATAGAGCGAAAAGTCATCAACGGCATCGATGGCAACTGCTACTCCAAGATCCGCTTTTACATCGGTCTGATAATTAAACAGCCGCTCGTAGTGTATCGAGAGATTACTGACAGAATATGTATCCATACCAGACATCAGCGTTTCATTGCCGCCTGTCTGATTTCTGAATCTAAGCCTGTAAACCTCCTCAATATTTTCACCAAGCCTGGAATATTCAAGGCGGGTTCTCACTCCCCAGTCATTCACCACTCCGGCGTAACCATCAAGCCCCGAAGCGATATCGAATCTGTTAGAATGGGAGTGAAGCCCAAATTCGAAGCCGCTTAGCGATGTTCTTGCAACTTTTAAATCGACGCCCCCCCGAATGCCAAATAGTTCGTTTCTGCTTCCGATGTTCACAGGGGCATCATTTTCAGTGATAAGTCCCGGGTAGTGGTTAAAGCCGGAATATACCCCGACATTGGCAGATACTTTCGTACGGTGAGACAGGGCCGTAAATGTGTTTATATCGACATCAAAATCCCTGAATGAGCTGTTTAAGTCACTCAAATGGCCGTTAGTGGAGATGTAGTTCAAATTACCAGACACCCAGTTTCGTTCTCCAAGCCGGGTCAAGGCAAATACATCTGCTTCTGGTGATACGTAACTACCCAACCCTAATCGGGCAAATCCATTTTGAGGGTCAGCATACCCCAATGGCCGGAACACAGGGGCTTCAGGCCGTTCGAGCTCGCCAATTGGCAAGTTTGCTGCAACGGTTTCAAGATCCTCAACAAATGGCATCCGGTTTGGATCGATTTGAAAAACCCTTGGGCGCGGGTTAAAACCCAGGATTGGCTGCCTTCTCAGCCCCGGAAAACGGGCTTGAAACTGGCTGCGAATCTCGATGTCTTGCGGGTCAATTTCCGGTAAAAGTGATTGCTGATCAGAGGGTGGTGCATCCTGTGCATTTGCCACTCTGGCTGCTACGAAGCTTAAACAGCAAAAAATAGCAATGAAAATGGGTCTAATCATGGACGATAATTCTTGTGCTTCAATGTAAAAATAATTTTGCCGCTTTTGCAGAAAAGATTGGATTTTTCTTTAAGGGTAAAACCGCGTTTTTGTTTCAATAGCAACTCTTCTTCTCGTCTAACGGGGATTATTGAGTCTGTAATATTTATCCCACCAAAGAGCAGCGGGTGTTACTGCAAACACTGAAATCAGATTAACGGCGTGGGCTACTGTTGCGTATGTGAGTGCCGTAACAAGAGGCACCTCATAAAATACCCACATGCTCTGTTGAATGAGAAGGTGGTACGAACCGATGCCTGCAGGGGTTGGAATACTTACTCCTACCGACGAAACCATCGTCAGCACCACTGCATCGCTTATCCCGAGACCGTAGGTTGCCTGAAGGTTCAGCATGAATAAGGGAATAAACGTCATTAAAACGTATGCCAGCCAAATACCGGCAGTAAATACCATAAACAAAGGCCAGCTTTTGATGTGCCTGATTGAGAGAATGCCATCACTGAAAGACCGGGAGGCACGTACAATTTTTTGCAAAACAGGGTTTGTGACGTCTGTTCTGTTTTCAAGAGCATTCAGTATTCTTAAAGCAAGTAAAAAAGCTGCAGCTGCGAGCAGCAGTACTCCCGGGATTACAAGATACGCGTACCATGGCCAATCTTGCATTCCGAGAAGCTCTCGCACAGCTTCAGTATCAGCAACAAGGTAGAATGCAGCAAAAAGCATGATAGCAAGCATCGACACGATATCGAACAGCCTTTCAATAACTATTGTGCCGATTAAATTACCCGAACTCATTCTCTGTTGACGAGCAACATATACAGGCCTAGTTACTTCACCGAGCCGGGGAACTATATTATTGAACATATACCCCATCATAACTCCTGCAAAGAGCGTAGACAGGGGTACACTGATATTTTCTCTTTCGATTAGCAGCCTCCACCTTTCGGCTCTCAGCAGATGGCTCAGGATCATTACAGCCACAAAAAATGGGATCCACCAGAGACTTACGGAGCGAATTTGAAGCCATAACTCGGATACATCGATATTTCTTACAGCGAGCCAGATAAACAGTCCCGCCACAACCAGAGATACCAGAATGTTGAGCAGGCGTTTACCCATTATGATCCATGTCGAAGATCAATGACCTCGGCGTCTTCAGGCCAGCTTAACTCGAAGAGTTCGTCGTCGGCCGGTACAAATTCTCCGAACGTAAACTCCGTGATAAGCTCATTATCAACCTGATCCAGAGCAAGTATTCTCAACGGATTGCCATCGGCTGTAAGAATAATCTGAACTTCCGTAAATATTGCAAAGGGGTCATCTGATCTGAGCGTTATTCTAAACTGCCCGTTGGCCATTCTCTCTTCAGAAACGACATAGCTTTCATCTACCCCCTGCAGCATCCTCGAAGGAGCAAAATCATCTTCTTCCTCAATGTAATCGCTTATAATGATGCGGTTTTTCAGTCCGTCGTAAACGCGCGAAATATTACCGTCTACCACCATCAGCTGATTATCGCCATCAATTTTGTATTGATTTTTCCCGATCCAGATGCGGCCCTCGGCATGCTGCTGTTCACCGGTGAAGGAGTCATTGTATTCGTGTGAAAAACTGGCAACGAATACCTGATTGTCATCAAACATGGCACGGAGCATGTCGAAGCGGGGGGTATCCTGATCAATCTTTTCTGCGGCAACAGCTGTTAGTGCGAAAAGCGTAACAAGGGCTGCGGTTGCTGTCTTTTTAAACGCCAAGTTCATTGAATATCTCATCTAGCTCCTCCTCTTCTGTGATCTTTACATCGCGAGCCGTGCTGCCCTGATAGGCACCGACGACGCCGGCATTGTAAAGCTGGTCAATGATACGCCCGGCCCTGTTATACCCGATTTTAAGCTTTCTCTGCAGAAGCGATACCGAGCCCTGCTGATGCAGTACCACGATTTTTGCTGCTTCTTTGAAAAGATCGTCAATATCATCGAGCGGATCAGGGATACCGGACTCTTCATCTTCAACCAACGGAAGCTGGAAAGGTTTCTTATAGCCCCTTTGTTCACCGATAAAGGAGGTAATTCGTTCTACCTCTTCTGTGTCGACGTAGGCGTTTTGGATTCGGGTCATGCCTGCACCATTGGTGAAAAGCATATCGCCGCGGCCTACGAGCTGGTCTGCGCCACCCGTATCCAGAATGGTTCTGGAGTCGACTTTGGAGGCTACCTGGTACGCAATCCTGGCAGGAAAGTTGGCTTTAATCGTGCCCGTAATTACGTTTACAGACGGACGCTGTGTAGCCACAACCAGATGAATTCCAATAGCCCTTGCAAGTTGTGCAAGTCGCGCTATTGGTTCCTCAATCTGTTTTCCAGCAGTCATCATAAGGTCGGCCAGCTCATCAATCACCACCACGATGTAGGGCAGATGGCGATGGCCCAATTCTTCATCGAGTTCTCCATTTTTGAATCTTTGATTGTACGATTTAACATCTCGCACCATGGCCATCTTGAGCAGGTCGTAGCGCTCGTCCATTTCCTTGGTCACACTCTCAAGGGTTTCAAGAGCTTTGCTGGTGTCGGTCACGATGGGTTCCTCAGAACCCGGCAGCACAGCCAGATAGTGATTTTGAATATTCCTGTAGAGTGAAAGCTCAATCTTCTTCGGATCAATCAACACGAATTTTATGTCGTCGGGATGGCATTTATAAAGCAGGCAGGTAATGATAGTATTGATACCCACCGATTTTCCCGAACCTGTTGCCCCAGCAATAAGCAAGTGCGGCATACGCGTGAGATCGATCATGAACACCTCGTTCTCGATGGTCTTGCCGAACGCTACAGGCAGTTCGTAGTCGGTCTCCACAAACTTCTTGGTGTTTATAACCGACTTGATGTACACCGTTTCGCGCGTGCTGTTCGGCACTTCAATTCCAACAGCCGAGCGACCCGGGATTGGCGCAATAATCCGCAAGCCGTGAGCGGCGGTAGCCATCTTTAGGTCGTTGGCATAGCTTTCGATCTTGCTGATTTTCACATCCGGCGAAGGCTCCAGCTCATAAAGCGTTACCGTTGGGCCTACAATGGCGTTTATACTCAGTATTTCGATTTTGTGCCGCTTCAGCTTATCCAGAATGATGCGCTTATTCTCCTTGATCTCATCAAGATCCACTTCATTGCCTTCATTTGGCGGCGCGTTCAAAAGATCGATGCCCGGAAACTTGTATTTGATCACCGGCAATTCACGCGCCTTGTCTTTATTT
>PWWL01000343.1 GCA_003561515.1 Balneolaceae bacterium | reverse complement strand
TGGCGTTACAGCCATCAACCTAGGCCAGACCCACTCCACATCATGGGATGAATCGTCGATGCCGCCCGACAGGCTTATAAACCCAACCGACGTAGCCAGATTACTGGTAACCTTTTCTGAACTATCACCCAGTACACTGGTTGAGGAAGTCTCTATCCAGCCCCAGCACGGACGGGTGCCGCCGATGTAGGTTCTGCCTGCGGCATTCTGAATACATTCAAAAGTAACACTATCTCTCGACCGCAAATTTTCCGATTGGCTCACGGCTCCGGTAGGTGTCTCCTGTTTGTAGATATAAAGAGATCAAAAAGAGAAACCCAAGTCCGAATTTGGATCAACGCTGGAATTTGTAACAATGGGTTGTCTTGAAGTCCTGCAATAGTTTTTTCACCAATGTGTTAAGGCAACTACCCTGCAATCGAAAATGACCCGGTTAAGTAATCCTGTATTCGATTTTACTGCGATTCTATACCGTTCAAAAAATTCCCAAAAAAAAGATTAAGAAATTTTAAAAAACGAGGAACAATCGCGTACTCAGTGCGTAGAACTCGATTGTAATATCTACCCGGATATTACATTTGTACCCCGAAAAAGCCAACGTAGAAGAGATGCCCGGTTGATAGCCGGGCTTTTCTTTTTTTTTAAAATAATCGGTTCAGAGAACTTTGATTTCGTTGAGCGTCCCGTCCTTAATTTGAACAGTTCGAAATGGGTATCGCCGAACCATTTCGTAGTCGTGGGTAACCATAAGAACGGCCATTCCCCGGTTGTTAATCTGTTTTAGAAGCTCCATGATTGAACTGCTTGCCTCGGGATCGAGATTACCTGTGGGCTCGTCAGCCAGCAACAGCCTGGGCTCGTTGGCAAGGGCACGTGCAATAACAACACGCTGCTGTTCACCGCCTGAGAGGTCATTAGGCATCGCCTTTCGTTTATGACTTAACCCTACAAGACCCAAAACCTCCAGCACCCGATGTTTGATGAAGCGTTGTTTCTGCCCGGTAACGCGAAGTGCAAAAGCCACATTTTCAAAAACATTTCGATCGGGAAGGAGCTGAAAGTCCTGAAATACAATTCCAATTCTTCTGCGTAAAAAGGGAACATGCCTGTCTGTGATTGTGGAAACTTCGTAATCAGCCACGCGGATCATACCTTCATCGGGCCTGATATCTGAGTAGAGTAATTTCAAAAATGAACTCTTACCGGCACCGGTTTTACCGATAACGTAGCAAAATTCACCCACTCCCAGCGAAAAATTCACGCTGTTCAGCACCTTCAGGTTTTCGTAGGATACCGAGACGTTATTCATCTCAATTACGCCGCTGTCACTCATTGCAATACCATGGTTATTCTTAGACTTTTTGAATGTGCAGGCTTAAGTTCAAATCCGTCATAAGCCTCCAGAATGGCAAAGTCTGTTTTATTGATGATCTTTTCTATCTCACGAAGAGTATAGATCTTTTGATAGTGTTCCTCATGAAAAGTTTCAATAGCCTCACCGGTTTTCCGATCAGTTCGCTCAATGTAAAAACTGTTGGTGTGTATTTTCTTTTCCGGATTAAATGAACTATTGCGTCGATAGCGAAACGAATTGTTCACTTTCATCTGCTTTTTATTCAGATAACGGAGTGCACTTCTTGAATTTCTTGGCGTGGTGAAATCATAAATAAAAATGGCACCGGGGTTCATCACCTGCCTTACCTGGTCATGAAGCTCAATGATATCGTGTTCATTGTGCAGATAATTTAAACTGTCGAACACCATGTAGATCACATCAAACGTCTGGGCCAGTTTAAGATTCAGAAAGTTCATTGTCTGGAAGTGAATCCTTGAGTTCACCTGCTCGGCTTTCTCCCTGGCCATTCTGATCATGTGGGGCGATGCATCTGTGGCAGTAATGTTGTAGCAGTCGAGTTCTTCGAGCGAAAGAGCCATCGTTCCGGTACCACAGGCAAGCTCAAGTACTTCCTGTGCTTCCGGATTGTGAGCAAGGATGATTTCATCGATATAGTCGGTCCAGGTCACATAATCGACGTCCGACATTACGTTATCATAGATCTCAGCAAGTACCGAGTAGTTTTCAAGTCTCTTAATTTCGTTAACCATCCGTAGATTTTCGTTTACCAGCCATTAATACGGCCAGTTTATATGCTTCTGTAAATGAACGTGAGTCGGCCCGGTTTTTTCCGGCTATGGAAAACGCTGTTCCGTGGTCGGGTGATGTCCTCACAATCGGCAATCCTGCAGTTACGTTTACACCGCTTCCAAAGCTTAATGCCTTGAAAGGAACAAGCCCCTGATCGTGATACATTGCCACAATACCGTCATAATGATTATGCATCGAACTTCCAAAGAACCCATCGGCAGGAAAGGGGCCTTCCGCCTTTACACCATTGTTTCTTACTGTTTCTATTGCCGGAGAAATCAATCTTTTTTCCTCATCCCCAATCACTCCGCCATCGCCGGCATGGGGATTCAGTCCAAAAACGGCAATCTTTGGATCACTGATGCCAAAGTCATGTTTCAGGCTTTGATCCATGCGGTTGATCTTTTTTATGATTCTATCCTTACTCAGGTTTTTGCTTATATCACTCACCGGAACGTGTCCGGTTACCAGGCCAACTCTGAGAGAGCCTGATACGAGAATCATCATGTAGTCTGAAATACCGGTTTTTTCAGCGAGAAATTCAGTATGGCCGGGAAATTGATAGCCGGCAATGGAAATCGCTTCTTTGGATATCGGTGCGGTTACAAGCGCGTCTGCATAGTTTTTCAGGCAAAGATCTATTCCCAAATCAACACACTCCATGGCTGCACGACCTGCCGTCTCAGAGATTTCGCCAGGTTCGGCTTTCATATCCTCTTCAGTTGTTGCGGGACAAAGAAGAAGATTAACCTTACCGTAAATCAGGCTGCTTATATCTTCAATCACTTCAGGCGTGAACCGGATTTTGCAATTTTCAGCATAGTAATCAAATACATCCGGCCGGCCTAAAATGAGTGGGGTAACATTCGGTGGCGAATAGGTTTCGAGAGATTTTAGAATAATCTCGGGACCTATGCCATTAAAGTCGCCCATGCTGATCGCAACTGTCACATTCATGCAGTGAAAATAGGAAACTCTGATGCCTGTTTAAAGCAGCGCAGAAAAATTGGGGTCAACATTCCAAACTTGGTTCAGGACTCAGAAATCAGCCTGAAATCGCCAAAGCCCGTTGTTGCTTCAAAGATGAGTGTGCGGTTTGGATACTCCCAAATCTCACGTGCCGGGCTTCCGGAGGGCAAACGCCTTTCCACGTTTAGAGGTGCACCATACAGAATGTAGGCCTTGCCCTGGTCGGTATCGAAGCCGGGTGTTTGCAGTGATGAGAAGTTACGGTAGGCGTGATCGATCCTTCGATAATATTCTGCCATCAGTTCGTTGAATTCGGTATCAGGGGTTGGATCGCGTTGCGCCCAGAATTCCCTGAATTTACGCTCCCGTTCTGAGGCCGAGCCTGAATTGATTCTTCTGAGTTCACTGTCGCTGACGATAAAACGAAGCATTTCGATGGCTACATCCAGATTGTAGAGGCTCACCGGCATATCTATCCATTGCGAATTAATGATTCTGCGCGCCACCGGTGTCTCCCGGCCTTCTTTTAACACGCGAACTCTGTAGCGGGCATTTTCAAACTCTTCGTTGGGAACTGTAATTGCAGCATAAAGGTACCCGTCACCATTCTGCCCTTTATCAAAATGAAGCTGCACACCGCTATCGGTCTCCTCAATCGAAGTCTGATCCGCTATAAAGATGTCGTCTTCAGAAAGCTCACGCGTAAAAACCGCATCGCGCACCACGTCACTTCCGCTGCCAGACTGTAATCGATGAATTTCCACTTTCATCGATCCTTCTGCTAAAGCCTGATGAGTGTCGGCGGGAAGCAGAATAAGCATGTCATAGTTTTGTCCATACAACACATTGTTCCCATAGTTCAGTAAGGTTGCAGACACTTTCTCTTCGCTTCGCTCAGAGGATGATGCCAGCATAATGTGGCCTTGCTCGAACTCACTGAAATCGGGAATGCTAAGCGACCTGCGCTGAGATGGAAGCTCACGAGTAGATTCACCCCTTCCAAGCTGTAGTTCATAGTGATACTCGCCTGTATTGAGTGTGGTAGACAGCAGACCCTGAATGTGATTAAAACGCGAGCGGGTTTCTTCAAACGAATTCACCCATACAGTATCTCTCCACGAATCCCTGAAGACTGGCGTGCCTGTTCTGGCGGCATCACGCCTTGATTCCGGCTGCCGGCCGCTAAAAACTTCGAGCCCCATTCGTACGGCCGAAAAGAATTCGGCGTCAGGAGTGGGAGGTGTCATATTTGGCCTGATTCTAAGAAACGGAACGAAATCATAGTCGAGGCGAAAAAACACGGCCACCGCAGCAGTTGAATCGCTTTCCGGTAGAAAGAGATGGTCGATATAAGTAGAAGGCTGATCGGAACGTTGAAGCAAAGACTGATAAGTAGTTCGCCGCTGTGCTTCGGCGTCGATATAAGTCAGATACAGCAAAAGAAAGATCAGAAACAGTATAAATTTTTTCATGTTCCGCAGGGGTTTGTCTGTCTATAAATAAGGTTGATGACCAAGATTGAATTCACTCTTGGAACGTGAACGATACAATCGGTATTATCAATCCCACAAAATTAACTCAAAAGAAGATATATAATGGAAGAAAATTGGTTCGGTGAGTTATTGGAGCAAATGAGACAGACTCAGGAAGAAATTAAAAGGGGAGGAGGGCTCAAAAGAATTGAAAAAGAGCATAAAAAAGGAAAAATGACTGCCCGTGAGAGGATTAAATTCCTGATTGACGGTGAGAGCGAATTTTTTGAAATAGGACTATGGGCGGCACACGACATGTACCGGGATGAAGGAGGGTGCCCTGCAGCCGGTGTAGTTGCAGGCACGGGTAAAGTGTGTGGCAAGACCTGTATGATTGTAGCAAATGATGCCACTGTGAAAGCAGGGGCATGGTTTCCCATGACGGCTAAAAAAAATCTGCGCGCCCAGGAAATTGCCATCGAAAATCATTTACCAATTATTTATCTGGTCGATTCTGCCGGTGTTTATCTACCGATGCAGGATCAGATATTTCCCGATAAAGAGCATTTTGGCCGAATATTCCGTAACAATGCAGTTATCAGTGCCAAAGGTATTCCCCAAATTGCCGCCATAATGGGCAGTTGTGTTGCAGGTGGAGCGTATCTCCCGATTATGAGCGACGAAGCGCTGATCGTAGACGGCACCGGCAGCGTGTTTCTGGCCGGTAGTTATCTTGTGAAAGCTGCTATCGGTGAAAAAGTAGACAACGAAACATTGGGAGGAGCCACTACCCACACCGAAATCAGCGGGGTTACCGATTACAAAATGAAAGATGATTCGGAATGCCTTCTAACCATCAGAGACATAATCGACAAGATGGGGCCGTACAAACGAGCCGGATTCAACAGGGCAGAGCCGGTGGCGCCGGAAATCACTCCCGATGAAATGCTGGCCGGGTTTCCCGCCGATCGTACAAAACCGTACGATATGATGAATACAATTCTTAGCATTGCAGATAAATCTAGCTTTACTGAGTTTAAAAAAGGATACGGACAGACCCTTATAACCGGATATGCACGAATAGACGGATGGAGTGTGGGAATTGTAGCCAACCAACGCAAAATTGTGAAAAGTAAAAATGGGGAAATGCAAATTGGAGGCGTCATCTATTCAGATAGCGCCGATAAAGCCACTCGATTCATACTCAACTGCAATCAGAAAAAGATTCCTCTGATTTTTTTGCAGGACGTTACAGGTTTCATGATTGGCAAACGAAGTGAACATGGCGGAATCATTAAAGATGGGGCGAAGATGGTAAACGCCGTAGCTAATTCAACGGTGCCAAAAATTACAATTATTGTAGGAAACAGCTACGGGGCAGGGAATTACGCAATGTGTGGAAAGGCGTATGACCCAAGATTTATTTATGCGTGGCCAACAGCACAAATTGCGGTAATGGGCGGTACGCAGGCAGCCAAAGTCCTCACACAGATTCAGGTAAGTGCCATGGAAAAAAAGGGCAAGGAACTAAGCAATGAAGAAAAAGCGGCTATATTGGAGAAGATTAAAACCCGATACGATGAACAGACAGACGTACGCTATGCGGCAGCCAGGTTATGGGTAGATGAAATCATACATCCTGCATCTACAAGAGCGCGTATCTCAGAATCGCTTGAATGCGCCGACCATAATCCGGACATACCAGATTTTCGAAATGGTGTCATACAGGTGTAATTACTCGTTGATTTTCACCTAAGTTTCGTTAGTTTAGTCGCAACAGTCGCCAATTCCTGCTATGATTAATGAACGTGTCAGACTAATTTCAGAGCAGGTTCCCCAACAAAAATTACCAGATCAAATACCATGGAAAATAAACTGATTAAAGTGAGCATCGTCGAGGATAACGAATACATGCGAGAGGGACTTGAGACGATGATTAAATCAGACAAGCAATTCTTGTTAATGGGTAGTTATGAGCAGTGTGAAATTGCTTTTGAAGATCCTGAGTTCAAGTTTAGTGAAGTTGTGCTCATGGACATTGAGCTGCCCGGGATGTCCGGTATTGAAGGCGTGAAATACATACAGCAACACCATCCCAACATGCTTGTTGTTATGGCAACCGTCTCTGATGACGACCAGCACATATTTGACGCCATCTGTGCCGGTGCCGTTGGCTACCTGTTAAAAACGAAGATAAACGAAGATATTAACAATGCGGTGAGAACAGCCATGCACGGCGGATCTCCTATGACGCCTGAGATTGCCCGAAAGGTTATTCAATTCATGCAACCGGAAAAATCAGGCCAGCCTGAAGTAGAGCTAACCGAGCGTGAACTTGAAATCCTTAAAGAACTGGCAACGGGTAAATCTTATTCCGCTATCGGCAAATCGATCTATTTGTCTGAAGATGGTGTCAGGTATCACATTCGCAACATCTACCAGAAGCTCCATGTAAACAGCCGCTCACAGGCCGTTGCAAAGGGAATGAAGCACAAGCTTATATAACGTAAGTTTTGGTTGTATACACGAACGACTTCCTCAAAGATCACCTTCCCATAAAATGATCTCCTTGAAAAAGGGGGGAATATTATTCAATAGATTCTCAACTCAATCTCCGCTAAGGCAGCCTATGTTGCACTGCGGGTAAATTACTGCATGGCCATGCGGTGATTCTCAGCACAGCCTGCTGTACGTTATATACAGAGCACGACACACACTCCCGTGCTCAGATTGATTGAGAACTGAGAACACACAGATTGAATTAGATAGAGATTTTAGCCACTGGATGTGAAAATCCAGTGGCTTTTTTTATACCCCTCCAAAATCAATTCAAAGCTGCACGCCCAACAGTTGGGAAGAGACATAAAGTAAACCCGCCGCACTCAGGTATCCTCTCACATTAAACCGTCTGCGCCAGATAATGCATCTCTAATGTTAGAACATCCTTTGCCGCGCTTTAACGGCTTAATTGGGGTAAAACGTGAGAAAACACTTATAAAAGGGGTACTACATACACATGCGGTGATCAGGCAAGAAGGGTAAGGTAAATTAAAGTAGAGACAATGCTACTTGGGTGTTTGAGAACTGAGAACACACAATGATCAAATAGAGACGATCCGGTTCGGTAGCGTGAAAGCTGCCGGACCACTTAAACTTGACATACTGATAAAGGT
>PWWL01000240.1 GCA_003561515.1 Balneolaceae bacterium | reverse complement strand
GCCGTAATTTTTTAAAAAGTGCGCCTAAGCCGGAAGCAAGAGGCCGGAAACGAGACCCGGTATCAGAACTTACACCGAGGATGGCAATGGATACATCCGATATTACAACTCTGCTTCAGGCCCATGCATCGGGAGATGAACATGCGCTCGATGACCTGATGCCCCTCGTATACGACGAGATGCACAAGATGGCGATGGGCCGGCTTTTAGGCGAGCGGCCCGATCACACCTACAGTGCCACGGCCCTTGTGCACGAAGCCTACTTGAAACTGGTCGATTTCAACCGGATTGACTGGCAGAACAGAAACCATTTCTTCGCTATCGCCTCAAGGGTGATGAGAAATATCCTGGTGAACTATGCCGTGAAGCGAAAAGCAGAAAAGCGTGGCGGTGATCGCGAAAAAATAACTCTTGATGAAGTCCATGTTGCTCATGAAGTGAATCTTGAAGATATCATATCCATCGATCATGCCCTGTCGAAACTTGAAAAATTGGATGAGCGTCAGGCAAAGGTGGTAGAGTGCAGGTTTTTTGGCGGACTCACGATTGAAGAGACTGCAGAAACACTCGGTATATCGGAACCAACGGTTAGCCGTGACTGGAAAATGGCCCGGGCCTGGCTTAACAGGGAGCTTGAAATGCCTGGCGCCTAGCGCTCAGCGCAAAGCGAAAATTAACTTTCTTAACAAAACTGATGTCTATGGTTTAAACAAGTATCTGATATAAAACAATGACTTAAAAAAGGAGGAGAATGGGAAGGTCAAGATTCAGGTTTGAAGATCTCGAGATTTGGAAGCTGGCAATTGAAATAGCGGATCAACTTTTTGATATAGCCGATGATCTGGAACGAAAAAACTGTTTCGTTTTGCAGAACAGTTGAGAGGAGCGGGAATCAGTATGTCAAATAATATTGCGGAAGGTTCGGGTTCAAGTTCGAAAAAGGTATTTACCAATTATCTTGAACATGCGAGAAATTCAACTTTTGAGAATGCTAACATTCTAATTTTAATGAACAGGAGAAGGCTGGTTTCTGAAGACACCAAAGAAGTACTATTGGAAGAGTTAGACAAACTTTGCCGTAAAATTAAAAACTTCCAAAAATCACTTACACGCTAAGCGCTATGCGCCCGGCGCTTTGCGCTATGCACTATGTGTTACGACTCATGACTCAGAACGAAAACTGGAAACAAATAAAGCAAATCTTTGCAAAAGCCCTCGAGCTTGAAGGGCCGGAACGACTGCGGTTCGTGGAAGCTGAATCAAACGGTGACGAAGATGTGATGAGAGAGGTTTTGTCTCTCCTTGAAGCACACGAAAATACCGGTGTGCTCGACCGGGAAATGGGTGATGTGAGAATGTCGGCCATTTCGGACGCCCGCAGCACGTTTATGAAAGGGGAGGAGATAGGGCGATATAGAATTATACACGAACTTGGGCACGGTGGCATGGGAAGCGTGTTTCTGGCAGAGCGCGCCGACGGTGAGTACGAACAAAAGGTAGCCCTGAAATTACTTCGGAGCGTATTTGCATCCGGCAGCCAGGTAGAGCGGTTCAGAATGGAAAGGCAGATACTGGCCAGCCTCGATTATGAAAAAATTGCACGTCTTATCGATGGAGGCATCACCGAGAACGGGCAGCCGTGGTTTGCGATGGAGCTGGTTGACGGGGAGAAAATCACCGATTACTGTGATGCAAAACGACTTACAATAACCGAACGCCTGCAGCTTTTCATGGATGTTTGTGATGCGGTCAGTTACGCACATCGAAAACTGGTGGTTCACCGCGATTTAAAGCCCTCGAACATCCTTATTAACGAAAAAGGGAACGTGAAGCTGCTCGATTTTGGTATCGCAAAGGTATTGAGTGATGATGATGCCGGCTCCGTTTTAACGAAGCCGGGACTGCTGCCGTTAACTCCTTCATTTGCCAGTCCCGAGCAGATACGGGGCGGGCAGGTTACAACCGCATCCGATGTGTACCAGCTTGGGCTAATTCTCTACGAATTGCTCACAGGTATGCCTGCTTATAGCGTTGATGGGAAAACACCTTCAGCAGTAGAGAAAACCATTTGCGATACTCTTCCGCCTCATCCTGCCACCCGGCTTCAGGAACGGGGAAAAACCGTTCTGGCGGAAGAAGCCGGTTTAAAGAGAAAGCTCACCCGCCGAAAGCTTATCAGTGAGCTGAAAGGTGAACTGGGCACCATTGTGATGAAAGCCATCAGAAAGGAGCCGGAGCGCAGATATGAGTCGGCCGGGCAGCTGGCTGACGATATCCGAAGGTATCTTTCGGGCAAACCGGTTAAGGCACACGCCGATTCACGTTTGTACCGGGCCGGCAAATTCATAAAACGGCATCCGGCCGGAACTGTGTCGGCAGCGGCAATTTTGCTGATGATTGTTATGTACCTGGTAACGCTGACGTGGCATCAGCAGCAAACCCGTGCCGCGCTCACTCAGGCAGAGATAGAGGCTGAAAAATCGGCACAGGTGATTGATTTTATGCTGGGTATGTTTGAGGCGGGTGACCCATATGAGAATCCCGGGGACACCATTACGGTAAGGGCACTTCTCGATAGGGGTGTTGAAAAAGCTGAAAATCTAAACGAACCTGAACTACAAGCCCAGATCTATGGCCTTGTCGGCCGGATCTATCGGGAACTTGGTGAATACGGGCAGGCTTCTCCATTGCTGAAAAATGCGCTTGAAATCATTGGCAGTGAAGCTGCGCCTGATGATATCGAACTTGCTCATACGTACTACAATTTAGGAACCGTTTTCCATCACCTTGGAAATTATCGTGAATCAGATCAATATTTCAGAAAGGCTCTGAAAATTTATGACCTTCACCCAGACCATCGCTCGGAAGAATATGCAAGCAGCCTGTTCACCATGGCGAACATCATCAATGTACGGCGCGATCATGATCAGGCAAAAGAAATGCACAAAAAAGCACTGGAAATGAGGCTTGATTTGTTTGGAGAAGAACACCCGCACGTGGCAGCCAGTTATCAAAACCTTGGTTACACCCTGAGCCTGCTTGACAGGCTGGAGGATGCTCAAGTGTATCTCCATAAAGCACTTGGTATCTACCAGATGGTATACCGGGAGGACCACCCCGTTAAGGGAGACCTGCTTGTAACGCTTGCCAGCACCCAGGTGCGTGCCGGAGAGTATGAAGAGGCCGGGAAAAACCTGAAGAGATCTCTTAAGATCCGAAGAGAGGTTTTCGGAGATACGCACACCGAAACGGGCATGAGCCTGAAAGCCCTGGCAGATTACCACAACCAAATGGGTAATATCGCCGAAGCCGAGTCAATGTACAGGGATCTGCTGCTGATGATTGAAGAGAGCCATGATGGAGTACATCCGCTTAAAAGACCGGTAGTACAGGCACTTGGGCGTCTTTATTTCAATTCTGACAGGCCGCAAAAAGCCGCTCCCTATCTTAAAACTACTTATGAAATGCTTGCATCCGTTTTGAATGAGACCCATTCAAGGGTACTTGCTTCGGGACTTGAACTGGCTGCCTGCCTTATTGAGTTAGGGGAACACCCTGATGCTGAAAAACTTCTACTCGGCCAGATAGAGACCTTAGAAAGATCAGGATCTGAGAGCTTAAAAGAGCAGAAGGTGTCTTCCATTGAACTCTTGCTTGAGCTATACCGGAACTGGGAAAAGGAAGACGAATTCGTTGCTTTGAACAGCAGGTTAAATGAGCTTTCAAATTCCGGAGCAGATCACTAATTCTGCCAAAAAAGCATTATCCGGCAAACATCAGCCTTCGCCGGTAGCGTCTGCTTGTTAGCGGCCGGGATCATGCCGTTTACAGCGGAATCCGCATTAAAAAGCAGTTAAATTTATAGACTGATTTCTTGTCAAAAATGCCTGAGCTCATTAAAAGAGATTGATTTTGCAATAGGAACAGGTTTAATTGATATAAAATCAATCCATTAACAATATCACAAAGATTTGTCTCTGCCATGAATAGCAGCAATATTGAACTGCGATACCTCCAACTGCTCTCCAATCAATACCCAACCATCAGCGCGGCATCCACAGAAATTATTAACCTGAGTGCGATTATGCAGCTACCAAAGGGAACCGAGCATTTTGTGTCGGATGTTCACGGGGAGTATGAGGCTTTTATCCATGTGCTGCGTAACGGGTCGGGATCTATTAAGCGAAGGATTGATGAGGTGTTTGAATACACGCTTAGCGATCAGGAGAAGAGGAATCTTGCCACCATCATCTATTATCCCGAGAAAAAAATTTCGCTTATGATGAAAGAGGTGGATGATGAGGCAGACTGGAGTCGCAGAACACTGTTCCAGCTAATCAGACTCTGCCGGATCTATTCATCCAAGTACACGCGAAGCCGGGTTCGGAAAACCCTGCCAAAAGATTTTAACTATATCATTGAAGAGCTTCTGCATGAACAGGAGGGCATCAAAAACCGTCAGGATTACTTTAACTCCATCATCCAGTCGATTATCGATACCGGCAGAGCCGAAGCTTTTATGACAGCACTTGCGCGCTTGATTCAGCGGCTCACCATTGCACGGTTGCATGTAATCGGGGATGTGTACGATCGCGGCCCCGGTGCGCACATCATCATGGACAAGCTTATGGAGCACCATGCCGTGGACTTTCAATGGGGCAATCACGATATCGTGTGGATGGGTGCAGCTGCCGGAAGCGAAGCCTGTATGGCAAATGTGATACGCGTTTCTCTGCGCTATTCAAACATGGAAACGCTCGAAAACGGTTATGCCATCTCCATGCTGCCCCTGGTATCACTCGCCGTAGATGTGTACGGGGATGACCCTTGCAAACACTTCAGGCCAAAAGATGCCGGAGATCAGTTTACCCAAAACGAGCAGCTTCTCATGGCCAGGATGCATAAGGCGATCACCGTGATCCAGCTAAAGCTCGAGGGTCAGATCATGAAAAGGCGTCCACAGTACCGGATGGAAGACCGCCTGCTTCTGGATAACATAGACTTCGAAAAAGGGGTTATAGACATCGGAGGAAAAGAATACACGCTCAACGATTCTCATTTTCCCACGATTGATCCGAACGATCCGTATAGCCTCACAGAGCACGAAAAGGCTGTTATGGAGAAAATCGGCGTTTCGTTTACAAACAGCGAACGGCTTCAGAATCATGTTCGGTTCCTTTTTTCAAAGGGAAGCATGTATCTCACGTACAATAGTAACCTTCTCTATCACGGCTGCATACCGATGACTCCAGACGGTAAACTTCGCCATTTTAAACTCGACGGCAAAAATCATAGCCCGAAAGATTTTATGGACCGTCTTGAACGCCTCGCCCGGCAAGGCTATTTTTCAAAAGATGACCCCGAAAAAAGGGAGTACGGACAGGATACGATGTGGTATCTATGGAGCGGATCACAGTCGCCGCTGTTCGGAAAGGAGAAGATGGCCACATTTGAGCGCTATTTCATCGATGATCCGGAAACCCACGCCGAAGAGATGAATCCCTATTATGATTTCAGGACAAAAGAGGAGGTGGCCGATGAGATCCTTCGAGAGTTCGGTCTGGACCCGGAGAGGGGCCATATCATCAATGGCCACGTACCCGTGAAGGTGAAAAAAGGGGAGAGCCCGGTAAAGGCCGGCGGCAAGCTGATTGTGATCGACGGCGGGTTTGCCAAAGCTTACCAGGAGAAGACCGGAATTGCCGGTTACACGCTGATTTTCAATTCATACGGGCTGCTGTTGGCTGCCCATCAGCCGTTTGAGTCAACACGAAAGGCAATCCAGTCGGAACAGGATATTCACTCCACAACGAAAATCCTGGAGCAGAATACGAAGCGGATACGCGTGCGCGATACCGACGACGGCAGGGACATTCAGCAGAGAATCGACGACCTCAGCAGCCTGATGAAGGCCTACCGTTCGGGGCTGATCAAGGAGTCGTGAAATGAAACCCTCATGTAAAGAATCAAATCTCAGAGTACTCATTTCACCCATGATTAACGAAGCATTGGCGTAGCTGACCACTCACCCACTCACCCACTCGCCCAATCACCCAATCACCCCGTCACCCTTCCCAAACTCCCACTCTGCCAGGTACCCGAAAAGCACGGTGACTCTGGCAGGTGGGTGGTCAGATTGCCCTGGCACATTCCACCAGCTCTTTAAAGAGGTTGCGCTGTCGTGATATTTGAATCAGGTATTCCGGGTGCCACTGAACGCCGATTACGAATGGGTAGCCGGGGTGCTCTATCGCCTGCACAATACCGGTTTGCTTTTCGCGTGCCACAAGTTTAACTCCCTCTCCGGGTACGTCGATGGCCTGGTTATGGAGTGCGTTTACATTGCAGATATCCGTTTGGAGCAGCTTTTCGAGCCGGGAACCGTTTTCTATCATGATCCTCTTTTTGGGGAAGATGGAAGTGATCTGGGGCTGTTCAACATAAAAGCCGCGGATATCCTGGTGCAGGCTTCCCTTAAAATGAACGTTCATCAGTTGCATGCCTCGGCAAATGCCCAATGCCGGTTTATTTTGAGCCAGGGCATCGTGCAGAAGGGTGAGTTCGAGCTTGTCGCGCTCCACGTCGATGGGGGCGCTTTTGGTGTGGCGGAAGTAGCGTCCTATCCAGTAGATCGGGAATAAGAGTATGGAAAGCACCCATTCAAACAGAGTTCGTTTATCCTTTGCAAGTACGGCCTTTTCGATTCTTTCCTGCCCATACTTTTTCGGTTCAACATCTGCGCCTCCGCCAAGTATCAATCCGTCGAGCTTTTCCATGGAAGCGGGCCTTAGTGGCGTGATTCTCTCCGGTAGCCCACCGGCCAGCAGAACTGAGAGGGCTGTAAAAAACCAGGCCGCTCCGCCACCATGATCCGGTCCTGTAACACCGATCAGCGGTTTGCTTTCAATCGATTTCATCAACCCACCGGTCTGTCAGTTCAATCCACTTATTTTCGAACCCCACAAGGGTTTCACGCTTCAGGCGCAGCCATGCGCGGGCATAACGGTCCAGCATTTTTTCATCGGATGCCATGATTTCAACAAGCACCCAGCGGTTCCATTCCTGGGCAAGGGTCCAGTTTTCGTCCTCGAGCGAGCAGTTCGGGAGCCGGTAATGATAGGTGGGCCGTGAGCTTGTGATGGTTTCCTCAATCAGGGATGAGGTGAGCTCGTTGTTTATATGCATGAAAAGCGGGAGAAGGTCGAGCGGCCGGTTTCTGGAATTGCCGAAACGGAAATAATCCACAATCAGGGTTTCTATCGAAGGTGCATAACCGGGATCCAGAATATGCAGAATGTACTTTTCTTCATATTCGTTGATGTACGGCGTAAGCCTACGGCTTAAATTGATCCGGCTGTCTCTGCGAATCCAGGGATCCATCAATACATAGGCCTTTAAGTGAGCCAGAATACTCCCGGATGACAGATCCGGTATTTCGGGATTGAGGTGGAGCCCGAAGGCGTAAACGAAAGAACTTCCGGTTCCTTTAACCTTTCGCTTGCGGAGCTCATCAACCAGCCGGTTCATCTCACCCATGGATGAAAGGGGAATCGGGGGTGTCACGATTTCAAACGGCACCACGGAAGAGGCGATATTTTTCATCGAATCTTCAATCGATTCGATGTTTTTGATTTCTGATATATTCACCCCCATGTTTCGAAGCAGCAGTTCATACTTTTTGTCGCGAAGAATCTGTGCATCAAGCTCCAGTTTGAAGGTGCCGAAGCGGCTGTTTTTTACCTCAAACTCGTACGTGCTGAGCTTGTTTACGGAACCGCCATAGAGAGATTGCAGAATTCCGGC
>PWWL01000215.1 GCA_003561515.1 Balneolaceae bacterium | reverse complement strand
TTAGCCACTGGATGTGAAAATCCAGTGGCTTTTTTTATACCCCTCCAAAATCAATTCAAAGCTGCACGCCCAACAGTTGGGAAGAGACATAAAGTAAACCCGCCGCACTCAAGTCCCCTTTCACATTTAGCTGTCTGCAGCCAGATAATGCATCTCTAATGTTAGAACATCCTTTGCCGCGCTTTAACGGCTTAATTGGCGTAAAACGTGAGAAAACACTTATAAAAGGGGTACTACATACACATGCGGTGATCAGGCAAGAAGGGTGAAGTAAATTAAAGCAGAGACAATGCTACTTGGGTGTTTGAGAACTGAGAACACACAATGATCAAATAGAGACGATCCGGTTCGGTAGCGTGAAAGCTGCCGGACCACTTAAACTTGACATACTGATAAAGGTTTTTTTCACCTGACTATTCATCAACAGAGAGAGAGAACCACATAGCCATGCGGTGATATTCATCGTGTGGGTGGTTAAGTTGGATGCAAGAGAGCATCCAATGCTACTTGGGTGTTTGAGAACTGAGAACACACAATGATCAAATAGAGACGATCCGGTCCGGTAGTGTGAAAGCTGCCGGGTCCTTTTTACTTAAACAGACACAAAAGCTAAACCCGATATGAACGCTTTACATCTGATACTGAAAAGCAGAAAACTTGCCAATAGTTTTGGCGAGAAGATGCGGAAATTTGCAATGATTTATAATAGGATGGCTGCTACCTCAACCAGGAGAGATCAATTATGCTACTTGAGGATTGAGAACTGAGAGCACACACAATGATCAGAGATAATCCATAACCCGCCGGTGTGAAAGCCGGCGGGTTTTTTTATGTAAAAAGGTTTAATCATTTAGATTTGATGCAGGTTAGGCGCGAACAGGGCGGCCGGAATAAATTCCCGTTTCGGAACTTCCATCAAAATTCCGATATTTTTGCCTGCCATAAATGAGTATAAATCAGACTGGAGTTTTCGTGAAAGAAAAGATTCGAATTGCATCGGGACAAGGATTTTGGGGTGACCTGCCAAACGCCCCGCTGAATCAGGTAAAACAAGGGCCGATTGACTATCTTGTGATGGACTATCTTGCGGAGGTTACAATGTCAATCATGCAAAAGCAGCGCATGCGTAACGAGAAATATGGATATGCGCGCGATTTTGTAGATGTGGTATCGTCTATTTTCAATGAGATTATCAATAAAGGTGTAAAGGTAATATCCAATGCGGGTGGTGTAAATCCCGGTGCATGCAAGGATGCCATACTGGAAGCGGCTGATAAAGCAGGTGTAAGTGGTTTGAAAATAGCTGTAGTTGACGGCGATGACATTCTTCCCGATCTCGACAAATTAATAGCCGACGGCCATCTTCTGAAAAATATGGAGACGGATGAACCGGTAACAACCGTAAAAGATCACTTACTCAGCGCCAATATCTATTTTGGCTGTAAGCCTATCATTGAGGCACTTGAAAAGGGTGCTGATGTTATCATAACGGGCAGAGTTACCGATACCGGACTCACACTTGCACCTATGGTTTACGAGTTTGGGTGGGATATCGAAGATTACGACAAGATGGCATCCGGAACCATAGCCGGACATATTATTGAATGCGGTGGACAGGTTTCGGGGGGAAATTTTACCGACTGGGAGGTAGTAGACGATCTTGTTGAAATCGGGTTTCCAATTATTGAAGCTTACCCAGACGGTTCGTTTTGTGTCACCAAACATGAAGGCACCGGAGGCATGGTTTCCGAAATGACAGTTAAAGAACAACTGCTCTACGAAATCGGGAACCCTGCGGAATACATCACCCCCGATTGCGTTGCGGATTTTACGACATTGAAACTCAAGCAAGACGGGGATAACCGCGTTTTGGTATCGGGGATAAAAGGGCGTAAAGAAACGAAAACCTACAAAGTTTCGGCAAGTTATATTGATGGATACAAGCTCTCTTCAACACTCGTTTATTGCTGGCCTGATGCTGTTAAAAAAGCAAAGAAGGCAGGAGAAATTCTTCTAAAACGTGCTGACAATCTGGGCATAACGTTCCGTGAAACGAACATTGAATTGGTTGGCTTAAACGCTTGCAATGAAGATGAAACTGAATTGAGTAAAGATCAGAACCATCTCAATGAAGTTCAGCTTCGAATCTCTGTCTATGGCGATTCAAGGGAAGCCCTCGATCGATTTGGTAAAGAAATAGCACCATTAATTCTCACTGGCCCAAGCGGCGTTACCGGTTTTGCCGGCGGCAGACCAAAAGCCAGTGAGGTAGTTGCTTACTGGCCTGCACTGCTTGATAAGGCTGCAGCAACTCCGCGTGTATCAATGTATGAACTCTGAAAAGCTGAGTGGTGATTCAGAGCTCTGAAAATACTCGGGAAGCGGAGTAAATAGTTCTTTAACTTCCCATCTCTTCGAACCAAAAATTGAATTAAGAATTTTAGCAGATTTCTGATATGGTAATTGGGATAATCGGTGCCGGCATCTCCGGTTTAACTGCCGGCCGGCTTTTATCTAAAGCCGGCCATGAAGTAACTATTCTTGAAAAGAGCAGAGGCTATGGCGGCAGAATGGCAACTCGCTATGCCGGAAAAGAGAACCAATCAAAGCTTGATCACGGTTTGCCATGGTTTACAGCTGGTTCACCGGAATTTCAATCATTTACGGCAGAACTCCTGGAGAAGAAAATTATACAGGTTTGGGGTGAACGTTTCCCATTCTTTAACGGTGAACGAATACAGTCAGAAAATCCAATCATGCCGGGAATTCCGATATATACCTCAATCAATGGGATGAATTCTATCGGTAAGTATTTGGCCCGGTGGGTTGACGTAAAAACCGACTCGAGAGTTGGAGGGTTAACTCACTTTGGCGCCAATCGCCGGAAAAAGCGAAGCTGGATGATCAATATGTCGGCAAGCGATACGTTCGAGGCAGATGCCGTCATTATCGCGACACCTTCGCGACAGGCCTATGGGCTGCTAAATACAACTATTGACGAGACCGAGACGCTCAGAATTGTCAGGGAAATTGATGAAGTAAATTATGCGCCGTCGTTTTCATTGTTGTTGGGTTATGGCGACCAGCCAAAGCCGGAATGGCAGGGTATTATGTGCCAGAACAGCAGCATTCAATTCATTTCCAATGAGGGATTGAAAAGAAAAGACACCCAGGAAAATTCATTGGTTGTCCATACTTCCCCATCTTTCACACGAAATTTCAAACAAGTTGAACCAGAAGTGATACGGGGAGAGATTTTAGGAGAACTCGTTCGTATAGCAGGCGGCTGGACGGCAAATCCGGAATGGCACCAGCTTCATTTTTGGCGCTACAGCCGCGCCCTTAAAAGTATAGACCGCCCGTTTATGGAACTCGATGCGGTTGAATCGCCACTTGCGGTAGTCGGTGATTACTTTGACGGTAATGATGTAGACGCAGCTTATCGATCTGGTTACAAGCTCGCCAGGCACTGGATCAACAAGTTCAATGATTAAGCAGTGTTCAACATTCTGCGTCTTCAACCTGGCTTTCATTCATGTGTATGAATGAATTCCTTCAACCCTTGGTATTGACAGATCAGTAAAACTATAAGAACCGGGTTATACTTGGATTCTCTCAAACACTTAAACCGTTATACAAGGGATTACAAAGGAACAATCTTCCTTGGAGCGCTCTTTTTAACGGGGGCTAATTTTTTTCTCATCTGGATTCCTGTTCTCATCCGCCGAACCATGGATGAAGTTGAGCTGCTTGGAGAAGAGTATACTACCGATTTTCAATCAGTATTCGAAATACTCTTCTCGAGTGAAGCTGGTGCAATATTGGCTCTCAATTCACTTCTGTTGATCGGAACAGTTCTGTTGTATGGAATTCTGCTGTTTGCAACGCGGCAGACGCTAATCGTGAGTTCAAGGAAAATAGAGTTCGACATTCGAAACCGGATCATTGACAAACTTCTGACTCTGCCACAAAGATATTTTGCTTCCAATAAAAGCGGTGAGATCTACGTGCGTGCTACTGAAGATGTATCGAGGGTTCGGGAGTATTTCGGGCCTGTTTTTATGTATACAATCAACACGATTACCAGGGCGGGTTTTATCATAACCATGATGATTATCGTTAACCCGCGTTTAACATTCTGGGCTCTCCTGCCACTGCCATTTCTCTCACTTTTTGCATACTGGGTGAGCGGCTTTATCAACAAATATCAGTTAATTATCCAGGAGCAGTATTCAGATGTGGCCGAAAGAGCACAAGAGACGTTTAGCGGAATCAGACTATTTAAAGCATTTAACCGGATAGATCATGAACAGACACGTTTTGAGGAGCAAAGTGATCTCTATCGAAAGAAAAAACTAAAACTCGACATGGTCGAGTCTCTGTTTCACCCGACGCTAAATTTGCTGATTGGCGTTTCTATCGTTGTCGTTATTTGGCAGGGAGGCATCATGGTAATTGAAGGTCTGATTACAGTGGGTAATATTGCGGAGTTTGTTATTTATGTAGCTTATCTCACATGGCCGGTGGCATCACTGGGTTATACGGTAAATACTTTTCAAAAATCACTGGCATCATGGGAGCGTATTGAAAAGGTATTGAGTGAACCTGTAGATATCCGCGACAGAGAAGCAGCACTGACAGGTGAAGAGATGAAAGGAGAGATTGTATTTAAGGATGTGAGCTTTAAATACCCGGGATCAGAAGATTACGCTCTCAAAAATGTCAATTTAACAATAAAGCCCGGTAGCAATGTAGCTTTTGTGGGACGGACCGGAGCAGGAAAAACTACGTTGATTAATTTGATTCCCAGGCTTTTTGACATTAATGAAGGTGAATTAATGATTGACGGACATGATGTAAAAGAGTGGCGTTTGTCTTCGCTTAGACGCCAAATCGGCTATGTTCCTCAGGAAACTTTTTTGTTTTCAACATCCATTAAAGAAAATATCGCCTTTGGTGTTGAAGAAGCAACCATGCAAGAAATTGAAGATGCAGCAGACAGTGCGCAGGTTCTTGAGAATATTTTGGATTTTGAGAAAAAATTTGAGACAATTGTAGGTGAACGGGGAATAACGCTATCCGGCGGGCAAAAACAGAGAACAGCTATTGCAAGAGCTCTGATAAAGGATCCAAAAATTGTTATCTTTGATGATTCGCTAAGTGCGGTTGACACTAAAACAGAAGATGCCATATTATCACATCTTAAATCTCAGTTGTCAGACAAAACAACGATCATGATATCGCACAGAATATCGACAGTGAAAAACGCTGACATAATTTTTTATGTTGAAGACGGTTCCATAGTAGAGAAAGGTTCTCATTCTCAATTGCTTGAAAAGGAAGGACGTTATTCAAAAATGTATCAAAAACAACTACTCGAACAAGAAATAGCTCAAATTTAATCAAAAACCGGGTACCTTTTGTTTGAACGGCAAAAGCCCATAAATACATAGCGGGAGATTCTATGATTATTGTACCTCTGGGAGTTGCATCCGCAACCCCGACAGCAACCCGACATCTTTCATCTGTCGCCCTTTGGCGCGAAGGTGATATCCACCTGTTTGATTGTGGAGAAAATGCTCAAATGCGAATGCTTCAGGCAGGACTTAAAAGATCCAAAATCGAAAATATTTTTATTTCACACTTCGATGTAGATCATTTTTCCGGACTGTTAGGACTTATTTCAACTCTACAGCTTCAAAGGAGAGATAAAACACTTACAGTCTGCGGTCCGGTGGGCATCAAAGAATATGTTGAGTGGAATCTTAAATTTGCCGGAATCGATCTCAACTTCGACCTCGAGTTCGTTGAGGTGAAAGAGGACATAGAATCGCAAAAAGTGGTTGACTCCGATGATTACTACGTTGAAGCAAGGCCTTTAAATCACACAAAGTTCTGTCTTGGTTACAGATTCCAGGAAAAAGATAAGCCGGGGAAAGTTGATGCTGAAAAGGCTGAAAAACTTGGGATTACGGAAGATGAGCAGTACAAGGCGTTAAAGGCCGGTGACGATGTTACTTTGGAAGATGGAACGGTTATTAAGTCGTACGATATCGTGGGCCACCCACGCCCTGGCGACAGTTTTGCATATATAACCGACACAAAATATTGCCCGAACTCCGTTAAATTGGCAATGAATACAAATATTCTTTACCACGAGGCCACATTTAGTGAAACGCTGGCTGATAAGGCGGCAGAAACGGGTCATTCTACCTCTATTGATGCAGCGAGGGTAGCAAACGAGGCGCAGACCAAATTACTGGTTATCAGCCACTTTTCGGCCCGATATACCAACCCATTTGTTTTACTTCGTGAAGCCAGAGCGAAATTTTTCCCGGCATGGCTTGCTACTGAATTGCGTCCGATCTACACGGATCCTGCACAGGAAAAAGGAATCGTGAAACAAAAAGTGTACATCAAGGAAATTGATGATTCAAAGCAAAGCAGAGGAAAGGATAGGCGCTCCGACGATGGCAAAAAACGTTTCAGAAAGAGAAAAACGGGAGGAAGCTCTTCCGGCCGCCGCGATTCAGGCGACAGAAGAAGCAGCAGTCGCCCCAGAAGAGACGACAGCCAGGATCGAAGAAAACGCAGGCCCGATAGCTCATCCCGCCCAAGACGCGACCGGGATGATAATGATTACAATAAGGGAACGTCGAGACCGCCAAAACACATTACACCAAGAACACCTTTTGACGATTTCGACAGATTCTAAAAGCGAATCAACCCATTGAGCAATACTAATTCCATGGACTCTAAAGCCGTCGATTCTGTACTGATTCGGCGGCTTTATTACTTTTTTGAACCCTACAAATGGTGGGCCCTTCTTGCCATAGGGCTAACACTGTCTGCCGCTTTTCTTGGAACCGTAAGGCCCAAACTTACCCAGATTGCGGTTGATGACTACATGGCCGTCGGTGATTATGAGGGGCTCTTTTTTATCATCGCACTGCTCGGTCTGGCGCTCGTCGGAGAATTCATTGTTCTTGTAGCCAACACGTACATCACACGGTGGTTTGGACAGGGTGCGCTCTTCAGGTTAAGAAACGCGGTATTTGAAAAAATACAGTCCCTTCATGTGCAGTTCTTTGATAAAAATCCCATTGGGCGTCTCATAACCCGCACAACCAGCGATATTGAGGCTCTGAGTGAGCTTTTAAGCGATGGAGTGGTAAACATGATTGGAGATCTGTTCAGGATCTTTTTCATTCTTTCCTTCATGCTTGCAATGAGCTGGGAGCTTACAATTATTTCTATTTTGGTTCTCCCGATACTGTTTTACTCCACATTCTGGTTTAAAGGAAAAGTTCGGGTAGAGTTTCTGAATGTGCGTGATCAGATTGCCCGGCTCAATTCCTTTGTTCAGGAACATATAAATGGGATGTCGGTGGTTCAGCTGTTTAATCGAGAAGAAAAACAAAAGAATAAATTTGAGGCCATAAACAGAGACCATCGCAAAGCCCACATCAAAACCATTTTCTATTTTTCCATTTTCTGGCCGGTTGTAGAGGTTTTAGCCAGTATCGCAATGGCTTTGGTTGTATGGTACGGTGGTGCGCGAGCGCTAATGGATCAGGTTACGTTCGGCGTACTATTGGCATTTATACAGTATGTTCGTCAGTTCTTTAATCCCATTCGCGGCCTCTCGGAAAAATATAATACGCTTCAATCGGCGCTGGCGTCATCCGAACGTATTTTTGATGTATTGGATACAGCCAATGAGGTGCCTGAACCTAAAAATCCCGTGCAAATTGAAAACAAGAGAGGCGAAATCGAGTTTAAAAACGTCTGGTTCAGATACAATCAAGATGAAGAACTGATTCTGAAAGATGTCTCTTTCAAAGCCGAGCCGGGAGAGCTGCTGGCGATTGTTGGTGCAACCGGAGCGGGTAAAACAACCATTATCAATCTGCTGCTTAGATTTTATGATATTGATAAAGGCTCTATTATTGTTGACCAAAACGACATACGAAACGTTTCACTTGAAGAGCTCAGATCCTATTTCGGTCTTGTGCTTCAGGACAATGCACTTTTTTCGGGAACCATCCACGACAACATCACGCTTGGAAATAAACATATTACACGGGAAGATGTGATCAGGGCATCGAAGGAGGTGGAGAGTCATAAATTTATCAAAAAACTTCCGGGTGGGTACGATTTTGTCCTCAGAGAGAGGGGAGCATCACTTTCGATGGGGCAGAGGCAGCTCATCTGTTTTGTGAGGGCAATGGTATACGATCCTAAAGTTCTGATTCTCGACGAGGCAACGTCCAGCGTTGATTCTGAAACCGAAGAACTGGTTGCCAAAGCATGTAAACGAATGATGAAGGGAAGGACCTCCATCGTAATTGCTCACAGGCTTTCAACTATCCAGGATGCAGACAGAATTTTAGTAATGCATAAGGGACAAATTAGAGAAAACGGTCCGCATAGGCAGCTGATCCGGAAAGATGACGGGATTTACAGAAAACTCTACGAGCTGCAGTACAAGGATCAAGCCATTACTGCTTAAAAAATTGTTGCTTAGTTGTCATAATAATCAGATTATTAAGATATAGGAAAACATTAAAGGAGAATGGATTATGGCTGATTTCAAAATTACTGAGAAAGAACTCAAAGATGCGATTAAAAAAGAGAAAGAAGCCCTGAATGCGGCATACAATGATGTTATTGACAGGCTTCAAAACGAGCGAAACAGAATTACCAAAGAAATTCGGGGCGAATACAAACAAGCCCGAAAATACGTTAAGAAAAACCCTGAGACCGGGCTCGGAGTTGCCCTGGCCGGAGGTTTGCTGGTAGGATTTGTGATCGCTAAACTTATTAACAGATAAAATCATAATCATCTTAATGGAGCATTTTCATCTTGATAAGCTAGACGGCTTATTCGAGCGTCTCGATACGCTCAGGAGGTATCTTTGACTACGATAAACGCAAAGTACGTGTAATAGAACTACAAGAGCAGACCCAGGACCCTGAATTCTGGAACGATCCCGACAGTGCCAAAAAAGTGATGCGGGAGCTCGATTATGAGAAGTCGCTTGTTAACAGTTGGGATGAACTCAATGAACTTAGGGAAAGCATTCTTGTTTACAAGCAGTTTCTCGAAGAAGGAGAAGACGTAAGCGATGATATTCAGGTTGAGATTGCAAAATTCCGTGAAAAACTGAGTGATCTTGAGCTGCAGAATATGCTAAGCGGCACCGACGACCACAGGGATGCAATTGTAACATTTAACCCGGGTGCCGGCGGTACAGAAAGCCAGGACTGGGCAGAAATGTTATTCCGCATGTACACTCGATGGGCCGAAAAAAAAGGATATAAAGTATCGGTGGTTGAATATCAGGATGGTGATGTTGCCGGTCTAAAAAGTGCCACTATTGAAGTGAGCGGCCCAAATGCATATGGCTATTTAAAATCGGAAAGTGGCGTACACCGGCTTGTACGAATTTCACCGTTCGACAGCAACGCGCGACGCCATACTTCGTTTAGCTCGGTTTTCGTGTCGCCAATTATCGACGATACCATCGAAGTTGATATTAATGAATCGGATGTAGAGCTTCAGCGCTTTCATGCAAGTGGTGCCGGCGGGCAGAATGTAAACAAAGTTGAGACGGGCGTACGATTGATCTGGACCGGAAAACTTAGTGATGGTACTCAGGAACGCGTTGTTGCCGAATGCCAGCAGGAGCGCTCTCAGCTTCAGAACCGGGAAAAAGCAATGGTATTGCTCAAGTCAAAAATCTATGAGCTTGAGAAGAATATCAAAGAGCGCGAAAAACAGAAGCTGGAAGAGACCAAAGGCAGTAACGAGTGGGGGTCCCAGATTCGGTCTTACGTTTTTCATCCCTACAACATGGTGAAAGATCATCGCACAAATCAGGAAACCGGTGACGTTCAGGGAGTAATGGATGGCAGCCTCGATGAATTCATGAAAGCCTATCTGCTTGCCAATACAGCAGGCAGTCCCGCATGATTATCGCAGGTGTAACCGGTGGCATAGGATCGGGGAAAAGTACATTCTGCAAAGAATGGGAGAGGCTTGGAGCAAAAGTTGTGTATGCCGATGATCTTGCAAAAGATCTCATGGCAACAGACGAATCCATTAAACGGCAGCTTCGCACTGCCTTCGGAGATGAAACATATAACCGTGACGGATCATTAAATAAACCGCATCTCATACGTGAAGCTTTTGAAAAAAACAGGGTTGGGGAGCTTAACGCTATTGTACATCCCGCCATGCGGCGGGCATTTACGGAGATTTGCAGAGATGCTGAGTTTGAAGGGGTTGATCTCATTGTGAAAGAGGCCGCTGTTTTGTTGAATGAGGGCCGTCCTGAAGGCCTCGATTTGGTAGTGATTGTTACTGCCCCTGAAGAACTGAGAATCAAGCGTGTTATGGAAAGAGATCAGGTATCCGCCAAGGATGTGGAGGCACGGCTCGCAAAACAACCCGATTTTTCAAAACTGACACATCTGGCCGACTATATTGTCGTAAACAATTCAACACAGGCCGATCTGAAAAAGGAAGCGTTAGAATTGTTCGATACTATTCTCAAGCGATCTTAGGTAAGCTCATAAAACCAAGAATGAGAGAAAGTTAAATGTTTTAAAGTCAGAGATTTTACATTTTAGCTGTTGTGAGTTCAGCGCAGAGCTTTTGAATTTGACAATGTGGATTTCCTTATAAAGCAGGAAAGACTGTTCTTGTCGAATCTGATTGTGAACTCGTTTTTCATTCTACCATAACATAAATCAGTCAAAAAATCGCATATCGGAGAAGGTCGTGTATCCGGCATGTGGTTTCAAAAAGAGAAGGGGTGCGGATATGATGGAAATCAAATCAAAAAAATTGGTAACGCTGGATGAGTATATCATTCAGGCACAAAACAGATTTCCCGGAGCCACGGGAGAATTGTCGCAACTGCTGAGGGATATCGGCCTGGCTGCCAAGATCATCTCACGGGAGGTAAACAAGGCCGGAATTACCAATATTCTTGGTGTTGACGGATCCACAAACGTACATGGAGAGTCAGTTAAACGCCTTGATCTATTTGCCGATGAGCAGCTCATCTCTGCGCTTGACCGGTCTTTGATAACCTGTATGGTGATATCTGAAGAAAATGACGGGATTGTTCGGCTAAACAGTGAAGGAGGTAAATATATCGTTTATCTTGATCCGCTTGACGGATCATCCAATATCGATGTCAATGTTTCGATCGGCAGCATTTTTTCCATTTACATGCGTCAGCCGCGATTCGATACAACACTTGTTGAAGAAGATTCACTTCAACCCGGCAAGCGGCAAGTTGCCGCAGGTTATGTGCTCTATGGCTCGAGTACAATAATGTGTTACACAACGGGTATGGGAGTAAGCGCATTTACGCTCGACCCCAGTATAGGTGAGTTTATTCTTTCTGATGATGACTTCAAGATTCCGACCCATGGCACCATCTACAGCATTAATGAAGGTAGCTATAACAGCTGGTCGACAGGGCTCAAAAAGTACATCAAATACTGCCAGGAAGAAGATCCCGATACCGGAAGGCCCTATTCGGCAAGATATATTGGCAGTATGGTGGCAGATATCCACAGAACTCTAGTTAAGGGAGGTATTTTCATATATCCGGCCAGCAAGCGCTACCCTGATGGCAAGCTGAGGTTGATGTATGAATGCAATCCACTGAGCTTTATTATCGAACAGGCAGGCGGTATGGCGATCGACGGTTCGCAGAGAATCATGGAAATTAAACCGGATGCCATTCATCAGAGAGTTCCGATTTATGTCGGCTCACCCGAAAATGTGAAGATGGCCAAATCATTCCTTGAAAAATTTGAAGAGCAGCCCGTGTAAGGTCAATTGATACTTATGTCAATTACCGCTTGTAGCTCTTTACTGCTCATAACGGATTGACATCCCTTCCCGGATATCGTGACGAATAGTGTATCCTGCATTCACCTCAACTGCATATTTGGCCGGAGCCTCCGAGAGAATATTTTCCTGTGAGTAGGGTGAGGTATTTCTGTGTATTCTCACAATCTCCATCTCCGAATTTACAAAGATGATATCAAGAGGAAGCGGTGTATTCGCCATCCAGAAGCTTCGGGGTTCATCACCCTCGAATATAAAAATCATACCGGCATTTTCAGGTAAATCATGAACATCCATCAGTCCTTCTGTGCGGCTTGCATCATCATCGGCTACAGCAGCATCTATACTTGAAACCGTATTGCCCTGGTTGTCAATGAAATTTACGGTAGCTGTAAAATTAAGCTGTCGAGATTCCCTTTCTGTGGTTTGCTGAGTTTCAGTTTCACCATTGCAAGCAACAAGCGCTATGCAGATAAAAAAAGGTACGATTGAGAATGTTCTTGACATGGATACGAATGATTAGACAAAAAGATTTCAGACACTAATAGTAAGCTCTTCGGGGTGGAACTACAAGGTTAAAAGTTGTTATTTACAGCAAATTAAGGTAACTTTTGAAACTATAAGTGAGCGCCGCGAGGTCCTCACTTTTTTTTGTACTTGTGACTCTGTTTATTGATGGCTGAAGAGCTGATAAAATCTGTTAAAGAAATTTCGGAACCTGTTGTAGCACAGGAAAATATGTTCCTCGTGGATGTTGAGGTGAAGCACGCGAAACAGATGGAAATCTGGATTCTGGTAGATTCAGAAACATCTGGTGTAAACCTCGATGCCTGCTCTCGTATAAGCCGTGAAGTTGGTTTCCAGCTTGAGGATCAAGGTGTGCTAAAGAGTGCTTATCGGCTGAATGTCGCATCGCCGGGATTGGCGCGCCCCCTCTCAGATATCCGCCAGTATCCAAAGAATATAGGCCGAACCGCAAGGGTGAAGTACAAAAAAGAGGACGACCGGTACGAGACGGTAGAAGGAATTCTTACAGAAGCCGCCGAGAGTTCGCTTACAATTGCAACTGACAAGGAGAAGCGTCAACAAATCTCTTTTTCGGACGTTGTTGAGACTAAAATCATCCCAAAAATTTAGATTATCACTTAAAACCACTTTCACTCAGATGCAAAACGATATTTCAAAAATGATTATCACGTCTTTTGCAGAAATTGCAAAAGATAAAGGTATTGATAAAGATCTGCTTCTATCCATTTTGGAGGACGTGTTCAGAACCATGATCAGGAAGAAGTATGAATCGGACGATGCATTTGAAGTAATTCTGAATGCAGACAGGGGCGAGATTCAGATCCTTCACATTCGTGAAGTAGTGCCAGCCGATGAACTTACCGATCCGGTCACTGAAATTTCCCTCGAAGAAGCTCAGAAACAAGATCCCGACCTTGAACTCTACGATGAGTATGCACAGGAAATTTCCATTACCGACTTTGGGCGCAGGGCTGTTACCATGGCGCGACAGCAGCTTGCTCAACGTATCCGTGAAATCGAGAAAGACAACATTTTTGAGGAGTATTCAGACAGAGTTGGTGAAATTGTACTTGGCGATGTGTACCAGGTACGTAACAACAAAGACATCCTTGTAAACCACAATGGTGTGGAACTGCTGCTTCCAAAAAATGAGCAAATTTACAAAGACCGCTACCGTAAAGGTGATACCATCCGCGCCGTGGTTACAGAAGTACGTCGAGTAGGAGGTAATCCAACCGTGATTATTTCACGGACTTCACCGCTGTTTCTCGAGCGCCTGTTTGAGAACGAAATTCCTGAAGTGTTTGACGGCATTATTGAACTGAAACGAATTGCGCGTGAACCCGGCGACAGGTCGAAAGTAGCTGTAATATCGCACGATGAGCGGGTAGATCCCGTTGGTGCATGTGTAGGTATGAAAGGTATCCGAATACATGCCGTTGTAAGGGAACTTCAAAATGAGAATATCGATGTTATAAACTTCAGTGACGATAAGATTGAGTTTATAAAAAGAGCACTTCAGCCTGCGCAGGTTATGAAAGTAGAGCTAAGTGAAGACGGCAACCGTGCCAGTGTTCTTGTTCCTGCAGATGAGGTTTCGAAAGCCATCGGTAAGGGAGGCGTTAATATCCGGCTCGCTTCAAAACTTGTGGATTGCGAAATCGATGTTTTCAGAGAAGTAGAGGAAGAAGACGATATCGATCTTCTGGAGTTTGAAGTTGACTTCGGCAAAGAGACAATCGACATGCTTCATGAAATTGGATGCGACAGTGCCCGTGCTGTACTCGATTTGGACGAGGACGAAATCGTAAGGCGTACCGAAGGAAAAATCGACAAAGAACAAGCAGAGCGTATTATTGACATAATCGCTTATGAATTTGAGGACGAAGAAGATTGATCGTAACTTAAGACCCGGTTAACTTTTTCATTATTTTAACAACGACGTAATACAGTATATGACGGACCAAAAACCGAAAAAGCTCTTTAAGGTTGCATCAGAATTCAATGTTGCCACTCAATCGATCGTAGATACGCTGAGTGATAACGGATTTGATGTTGCCAACCGGCCAAATTCTTCCATTACGCCTCAAATGTATGAGGTATTGGAAGGAGTTTACGGTGATGACAAAGAAAAGAGCCGGGAACACGAGAAAGCCCGAGAGGAGTATGAAAGCCGTCGAAATCAGATTATGTCGAGCCGTAACGAAAGTGTTACCATTGACAATTTTCTGGAACCGATAGATGAAACGCTCGAGCCCATCGACGAAGAACCGGAAGAGGAAACTGTTGCTTTGGAACCAGAGCCGCAGCTTGAACCGGAAGACACTGCACCGGAATTAGAACCTGAGGAAGAAGAGAAAGAAATAACAGCAGAGAAAGCAGAAGATACGGTTGAAGAAACCGAGGTTCTGGACGAGGCAGCTGACACCGAAGAAGAGTACGACGAAGAAGAAATCCACTCAGAAACGGATGATGCAGAGGATTTAATACAGGAAGAGGAAATTGAAGACGAAGAAGAATCTGATTCGGAATCAACAGAAGATGATGATGAAGATGAAGAGGCTATTATTCGGGGTCGTGCCAACAAACTTACAGGCACAAAGGTACTTGGCAAAGTAGAATTTTCTCGGGAAAACCGTAAGAAACGAAAAACTCGGAAACGTAAGAAAGACCGAACAGAAGCAGACGATACAGAATCAGCGGATAAAAAGGCGAAGACAAAAGCTCCAAAAGAAGCAGCCAAAGAGCAAAAGCCAACCAAGAAATCGAAGAAAAAGAAAGGCAAGCGTAGCACGCGTATCGATGAAGAGGATGTAGAAAAGAAAATGCGCGAAACCATGCAGCAAATTCAAACCGGCGGTACGGTTGGGAGCAAGCGGCAAAAGCGAAGAAGACAGCGAAAAGAAGAGAGGGAAGAAGAAATTGCAATGCAGCAAGAGCTTGAAGAACTTGAAAATGAAGTTCTTGAAGTTACCGAATTTATTACCGTAAGTGACCTGGCCGACTTGCTCGACGTGAAACCTACCGATGTAATAACCACGTGTATGTCGATTGGCATGATGGTTTCAATAAATCAGCGTCTCGATGCTGCAACAATCGAACTTGTAGCGACTGAGTTCGATTATGAAGTGAAGTTTGTGGATGCTGAAGAAATGATCGAGGAAGAAATCTTTGTCGAGGAAGACGACCCCGAGGATCTGGAACCACGAGCTCCAATCATTACTGTGATGGGACACGTAGATCACGGTAAAACCTCACTTCTTGATTATATCCGCAAAACAAAAGTGGCAGCCGGTGAAGCCGGTGGAATTACACAGCACGTTGGTGCTTACGAGGTAAGAACAGATTCAGGAAGAAAGATCACGTTCCTTGATACACCGGGACACGAAGCTTTTACCGCGATGCGAAGCAGAGGTGCCCAGGCTACGGATATTGTAATTCTCGTGGTGGCTGCCGACGACTCGGTGATGCCTCAGACGATAGAGGCCATAAACCACGCAAAGGCTGCAGAGGTACCCATTGTGGTTGCCATCAATAAAATGGATAAAGATGGAGCTAACCCGGATAAGATAAAACAGCAGCTTTCTGAACATGGCGTAATTGTTGAGGAGTATGGAGGAACAAACCAGGTGGCTGAAGTTTCGGCACATACAGGCCTTGGAATTGATGAACTTCTCGACAAAGTCCTCATAGAGGCTGAATTGCTTGAACTTCAGGCAAATCCCGATCGCCTTGCGCAAGGAATCGTTCTTGAATCGCGAGTAGATAAAGGTAAAGGAACTGTAGCCAATGTGTTAGTTCAAAATGGAACTCTTAAGGTGGGAGACCCTTTTGTAGCGGGGCCTGTTTTTGGACGCGTTAGGGCCATGGAAAATGAACATGGTGCCAGGCTTAAGGAAGCCGGGCCCTCAACACCCGTTCAGCTTACCGGTTTCGATAATACCCCTCAGGCCGGCGACAGGCTGATTGTGCCACAGGATGAAAAAATTGCAAAAGAAATTGCAAATCAACGGCAGCAAATTAGGCGGGAACAGTCGCTGCGACGAGTGAAACATCTTACACTCGACGACCTTTCCCGTAGAATGGCATTGGGTGAAGTATCGGAACTCAATATCATCATCAAGGCAGATGTGGATGGTTCTATTGAGGCACTCTCCGGTGCGCTGCAAAAACTAAGCACAGAAGAGGTTTCCGTAAACATCATACATACCGGGTCCGGGGCCATAACCGAATCGGACGTACTTCTTGCATCCGCATCCGATGCCATTATCATCGGTTTCCAGGTGAGGCCAACGTCGAATGCGCGAAAGCTTGCAGAAAACGAAAGTATCGATATCAGACTCTTCAGCGTCATTTATGATGCAGTTGATGAGGTGCATGACGCTCTTGAAGGCCTCCTCAGCCCTGAAATTAAAGAAGAAATGAAGGGTATGGTATCCGTGCGAGAAGTATTCAGAATTTCTAAAGTGGGTACGATTGCAGGCTGCTACGTTACCGAAGGAAAAGTAAGCCGCAATAATCCAATCCGAGTGATTCGAGACGGCGTTGTGATATACGAAGGTGAGATAGACTCCCTTAAACGATTCAAAGACGACGTGAAGGAAGTACAATCCGGCTACGAGTGCGGCATCAGCATTGTGAACTTCAACGATATCAAAGTCGGCGATGAATTTGAAAGCTACGAGATTGTTGAGCAAAAACGTAAGCTTGAAGACGCCAGATAGTACCGGCCGGTTCAAATAAATACCACATAGCATTTAATCACAAAAGGCAGCTGCAATGAGTATACGCACAGAGAGACTTGGTTCTGTTATTAAAAAAGACCTTGGTGAAATACTTCAGCGAAATTACCAGCCTGCGGGAACCTTCATTACGGTTACCCAGGTCCGAATGACGGATGATTTGTCGATTGCTAAAGTTTATTTAAGCGTTTTTTCACCTGGCAGAGATGAGTCATCTGTATATACGTTTATTGATGACCATCAGGATGAAATAAGATATGAGCTAGCAGGAAGAATAAAGAATCAAGTAAGAAGAATTCCCGAGCTTTTTTTCTATGAAGACGATACTGCAGAGTACGTCAACAAAATTGAAAACCTTTTCGACAAAGCCCGCAACGACAGTTCTGGCAAGGGCGATTCCGGTACCGACGCAAAAGATTGAACAATTCTGCCATGGCCAAAAAAGCCATTCCGCTTGAAGAACTGCCGGTTATATCTAAATTGAACCCGGCAATACCGGAACCTGAATTATTTTCGAGCGGTGCTGTAATTCTTATGGACAAACCGCTCGAGTGGAGCAGCTTTCACGTGGTGAAATACGTTCGTCACAGAATTCCACCCAAAAAAGTTGGTCATGCCGGTACCCTTGATCCACTGGCAACAGGCCTGCTGGTGCTGTGCTCGGGTAAAGCCACGAAATCAATTTCACAGATTGTGGGCCAAAGAAAGACCTACACGGCTACAATCCGGTTTGGAGCTTCTACACCCAGTTATGACGCGGCAACTGATTACGATGAAACTGCCCCATGGGAGCACATTACCGAAGAGATGCTTCGCGATGTACTTATCAACAGTTTCACAGGAGAAATTGAACAGGTACCTCCCATGTACTCAGCAATCAAAGTGAAAGGAGAGAGGCTTTACAAACTTGCCAGGCGAGGCGAAGATGTCATCTTAAAATCAAGGCCAATAGCCATATACAATATTGAAATAGAAAATGTCGACTTTCCGGAAGTTACCATCAGTGTTGAATGCGGCAAAGGTACATACATCCGTTCACTGGCGCACGATCTTGGAATTGCACTGAACAGCCGCGCACATCTCACCGAACTGAGGAGAACGGCCATAGGGAATTTTGACGTCGTGAATGCATTTTTACCGGAAGAGTTTGATGTACTTACAAAAGAAATGATCAAAAACTGAATGCCATGTCAAAGATTGTTTTCCTGAAAGATGTGAAACGTGATGCGAATACCGTACTCACCGTGGGTACGTTTGATGGTGTACACGCCGGGCATAAAGTTTTGATCAACACGGTGATTGAAAAAGCGAAGAAGCGGAATGCCCGCAGCATGATCGTTACCTTTGATCCCCATCCAAGGGAAATTATCAACCCGGGAAGTGCCGGTATTAAATTGCTAAGCACGCTGGAAGAGCGCAGCGAGCTGCTGTCTGATCTTGGTGTTGATGAAATGGCGGTGATACCTTTCGATCGCGATTTTTCACTGCTCACATCCGAGGAGTTTGTTCGTGATATTGTGTGGGAAAAGATCGGGGTATCGGAATTTGTTATCGGATACGATCACCAATTTGGCAGGAACCGGGAAGGCACTATTGATACGGTACAACGGCTGGGCTCTGAACTGGGATTTAGCTCGTATGTAGTATCTAAACAGGAAGTGGGTGATAAAACCGTAAGCAGTACGGCTATTCGAAAAGCGATTCAGGAAGCAGGCAACATGCAGCTTGCGGCCCGTTTTCTAGAACGAAATTACATCCTGCACGGCACCGTCGTTCACGGAGACAAGCGCGGAAAGAAAATCGGATTTCCCACTGCCAATATTCATCCCGAGCATCAGAATAAGATTATCCCCAAAAGGGGTGTGTATGCAGTATGGGTGAGGGTTGATGGTGATACTTATCATCCGGGAATGATGAATATCGGAGTGAGGCCAACATTCGATGGTTCGGCCGAAAGGCTCGAGGTTAACATATTCAATTTTGGCCGTGATATTTACGGCAAGGATGTTCAAATCCAGTTTGTGCAAAGGGTGAGGGATGAAAAGGCGTTCAACGGAATAGATGAGCTTAAAAAACAGCTTCAGGATGATAAGCAACGTGTAGAAACGATATTAAATAACAAACAACCGGATATTGCAAAACAAAGGAATTAAGCGTATTTTTTAATGATATAAACGTTTTATAGCAATAATTACAAACCGAAGATGAGTATAACGAAAGAACGAAAAGAAGAAATTATTGAAAAGCATGGCGGTAGTGTCGAAAATAGCGGCTCAGTTGAGGCACAAATTGCCATTTTAACAGCACGTATTGCTGACCTCACAAATCACTTGAATGAAAATAAAAAAGACCACTCATCACGCCGTGGGCTTTTGAAGATGGTAGGTAAAAGAAGACGCCTGCTTAACTACCTGCGCGATGAAGACATCGTAAAATACCGAGAGCTGATCAAAGAACTTGGTATAAGAAAATAAGCATTTCTTCAGGGCACGTAATCCTTACGCGCCCTTTTTTATATCCTCAAATACCAAAAAATTCAAAGTTAGGGTATTTGTTTGATTTGCTTTACTAAAAGGATAGTCTACGAAAGATAAAACGAACAGAACAATTATTATGAAAGAAGATTTTAGAAGTGTTGAATTTGCACCGGGCAAAACAATTTCCGTAGAAACCGGAAGGCTTGCCAAATTAGCGGACGGTGCAGTAATGGTACGAATGGGCGACACCATGGTGCTCTGTACAGTAGTGAGTGCTAAAGAAGCCAAACCGGGACAGGACTTTTTCCCGCTTGTGGTAGACCTCAGAGAGAGCTTTACGGCCGCCGGTAAATTTCCGGGTGGATTTTTAAAAAGGGAAGGACGACCATCAGACGACGAAACACTTTCCAGCCGCCTTATTGATAGAAGTTTACGCCCTCTCTTTCCTAAGGGATACTACAATGATACCCAGATCATTTGCCAGGTGTTTTCATCCGACGGACAAAACCAGGCCGATGTGTTAGGAGCTTTCGGTGCATCCGCTGCCATCCATATTTCTGATATCCCTTACGACGGGCCCATGGCTCAGGTAAAGGTTGGCCGCATTAACGGTGAGTTTGTGATTAACCCAACCATCGACGAGCTCAAGGAGAGCGATATGGATATGATCGTGGCCGGTACTGCTACTAGTGTGATCATGATTGAAGGCGAGATGAGCGAAATCAGCGAAAAAGAGATGCTCGATGCCATCAAAACCGGACACGAATCCATCGTTAAACTATGCGAATTCCAGGAAGAACTCCGAAATGAATTTGGCAGGGAAAAACGTGAATTTGAGCCGGAAGAAGGCAATAAAGAACTTGAAGACAAAGTTGCCGCACTTGTTGGCGATCGCTTGAAAGAGATCGTTGGGCAGGGGCTCAGCAAGTATGAGTTCAGTGGAAAAATTAAAGAGCTGAAAACGGAGATTAAAGAAGGTATAACAGCCGAAGAAGAATATGAGGAGGCCGGCGGTGAAGTCTCTGAAATTTTCGGAAATCTTGTTAAAGACGCCGTCCGTAATATGATTCTTGAGAATAAAAAGAGAATTGACGGTCGCGGCCCCGAAGATATCCGTGATATTTGGACTCAGGTAGGTTATCTGCCAAGAGCACATGGCTCAGCCATTTTTTCACGCGGAGAAACCCAGGCACTTATTTCAGTGGCGCTTGGTACAAAGCGGGATGCACAAAGCGTGGATACTTTGTTCTACGAGAAAGAGCAAACATTTATGCTCCACTACAATTTTCCGCCATACTGCGTGGGTGAAGCCGGCTTTATGAGAGGGCCCGGACGGCGCGAGATCGGTCACGGTCATCTTGCTGAAAGAGCGCTGAAGATGGTGCTTCCGGATTTTGAAGAGTTTGGCTATGTGGTAAGGGTGCGTTCCGACATCACCGAATCGAACGGTTCATCTTCAATGGCCTCCGTCTGCGGCGGCTCTATGGCACTCATGGATGCCGGCGTCCCATTTCCAAGGCCGGTAGCCGGTATTGCCATGGGGATGATTGTAGGGGATAACAACACCGTTGTACTTTCCGATATACAAGGCGAGGAAGACTTCATGGGCGACATGGACTTCAAAACCGCCGGTACGGCCGATGGTCTCACCGCCACTCAGATGGACATGAAGGTTCAGGGCATCAGCTTTGAAATTATTGAAGAAGCTCTCGAACAGGCTCACAGAGGCCGCCTGCATATTCTTGAGAGAATGGCTGAAACGATCTCCACTCCAAGAGATGGCCTTTCTCAGTATGCTCCGCAGTTCCTGCGCATGACCATTGATGGCGACAGCATCGGTGCAGTAATTGGCCCCGGTGGTAAAGTGATTCAGACTCTCCAAAAAGAGACTGAAACTGAAATCTGGATTGAAGAAGATGAACAGGGTAAAGGTCAGATTACCATCTCTGCCGACAATCTCGACAAAGCCGAAAACGCCAAGAAGCGTATTCAGGCCATTGCTGGTCAGCTCGACGAAGGTGCCACTTACAAAGGTACCGTTAAGGCAATCAAAGAGTACGGAGCGTTTGTTGAAATCGTGCCCGGCAAAGAGGGCCTTCTGCACATCTCCGAGCTTGAGCATGGCCATGTGAAGAAAGTTGAAGATGTGATCAGCGTTGGAGATCAGATTGATGTGAAACTGCTGAAAGTGGAGCACGGCGGAAAGTTAAGGCTTTCCCGAAAGGCCCTGCTTCCAGAGCCCGAACAAGGCGAGTAAGCAGGTACACCCGAAAAAAAATCAGCGCCTTCGATTCCGGGGGCGCTTTTTTTTTTAAATAAACAGGATTCATTATTAATAAAATAAACTTGACAGTCCAGAGGCTTCGGGATCAGCGTTGTTGGGAAATCAAAGATTTTTTCGACGCTTACAAAATGTCTGGAAAAACACCAAACCACCCTGTCAGGTCGCAAATGCTGTTACTCACGACTCACGACTATTTTTTTTCAAAATCTGATAAGATGCAATCAACCGAATCCATTACACAAATACAGAAAACGGTTCTTCCAAGCGGGCTTAAAATCGTAACCGAGCGAATTGAAAGCGTAAAAAGTATTTCGGCCGGTATCTGGGTAAAAACCGGAAGCCGGAACGAATCAGATGAACTTGCGGGTGTTACCCATTTTCTGGAGCACATGCTGTTCAAGGGCACAGAAAATCGTTCATCCTACGACATAGCGCAGAGCATGGAATCTGTTGGCGGCTATCTGAATGCATTTACGTCAACTGAGTACACCTGCTATTTTGCACGCTGTCTCGACACAAAGCTCGATAAAGCCCTTGACGTTCTCAGTGATATGGTTCGAAACTCCGTATTTCCTGAAGAGGAGCTGGAGAAGGAGAAGAAGGTGGTGCTTGAAGAGATGAAGATGTATAAAGACAGTCCTGACGACTATGTCTTTGAACTATTCAGCAGCCAGGTATTCAACGACCACCCGATTGGACGGCCAATTATTGGATTTGAGGAAACGGTGTCATCTTTTTCCCGGCAGAATTTATTCGACTACATGGCTGAGCGATATCGCCCCGACAATCTGCTTGTGGCTGTAGCCGGTCATGTGGACCACGATGAGGTTATAAAGCTTGTGAATGAGCTACTCCCTCTTGAGCAGAATGAACCGACCGTTAATGCAGAACAGCCTCTAACCACTTACAGCACTACGGCTCAGGAGGTTTCCAAAGCAATTGAGCAAACGCATATGATTTTAGGCCGCAGGGCTCTCAATTACGACCATCCAGATAAGTACCTTCTTTTGCTTGCCAATACGGTACTTGGCGGAGGCATGAGCTCGAGATTGCACCAAAACATCCGAGAGAAGTACGGATACTGCTATTCAATAGGTACATTTAACCAGTCGTACACCGACTCGGGACTGTTTGGCGTGTACATCGGTACGGACAAATCGTACGTGGATCACGTTCGGGAACTGATTGCAAAAGAGTTTGATAAGATCGGTTCTGAAAAAGTCGGAGAAAAAGAGTTGAGTGAAGCCAAGGCGCAGTTAAAAGGCAAGCTGTTGCTTTCGCAAGAGAACACGAGTAATCGAATGACAAGACTGGCCAAAAGCGAACTCTACTTCAACAGGTTCGTAACACTTGACGAACTGGTTGAGAATATCGACGCGGTTACAGCCGATGATTTGATTACCTTTGCACAGAAGTTTTTTAACACAAAGATGTACTCTGAAACGCTTTTGGTACCCGAAGGAAAATAGAATGGCATTCCGAATTTCTCTTGAAGCAGGTATTTTTTATTGGAGTACCATCAATACACCATAACAAAACTGACATTCACTACCCGATACGTAACAAGCAATGACCTACATCAATCAGCTATCCAATCACGAGAATGAAACGGTAACCCTGAAAGGCTGGGTCTATAATACCCGCAGCGGCAAAGGATTGCATTTTATTGAACTACGTGATGGCACCGGTCTTTGCCAGTGTATTGTTGCCCTGGATGACGTTGGTGAAGAGATATTTGAGGCAACCGGTACGCTCAAACAAGAGAGCTCTGCAGAGATGACTGGAAAGGTTGTGAAAGATGACAGAAGCGTTGGCGGCTATGAGCTTCATGTTACCGACGTAAACGTAATTCAGGTTGCAGATAACTACCCGATTACTCCGAAGGAGCATGGGGTTGAATTTTTGATGGAGAACCGTCATCTGTGGCTTCGAAGCCGCCGGCAATGGGCGGCCATGCAGGTGCGAAATACCATCCAATTTGCTATACACAGATTTTTCCAGCAGGAGGGATTCATACAGATGGATGCACCCATTTTTACCGGAAACGCTGCAGAGGGCACAACCACCCTTTTTGAAACCGATTATTTTGATGAGAAGGCCTATCTCACACAGTCGGGTCAGCTTTATGGTGAGGCCATGGCAATGGCTCACGGCAAGATTTACACGTTCGGGCCAACGTTCAGGGCGGAGAAGAGTAAAACTCGGAGACACCTCACAGAGTTCTGGATGATTGAACCCGAGATGGCATTTTATGACCTGGACATGAACATGGACCTTGCCGAGGCGATGCTCAAATTCATCATCAAAACAGTACTTGAAGAGAAGAGCGACGAGCTTGAAATCCTTGAAAGAAATACCGCGTCTTTGAAGAAAGCCGTCGAGGAAACATTCAAACGTATCTCTTACAGCGATGCCGTAGATCAGCTGAAGAGCGATAAGACAGCAGCTCTGCTCGACAGAATGGAAGAAGAACGCAAATCGGAGCTGGCCACAATCAAAAGTGAACTTGAAGAAATTAAAAAAGAACACGGTTCAGCCAAAAAGTGGCGAAAGGCTCAGATTGATCAGAGAATCAAGGAAATTCACGCCAGAGTTGACCAGATTCAAGAAGATCTGAGAAATATTCCTGTATGGAAAAAATCTGCAGCCAACTTTCAGTGGGGCAGTGACTTTGGAGGAAGTGATGAAACTATTCTAACCATGCAGTACGATACCCCTGTCATGGTTCATCGCTATCCGGCAGAAGTGAAGGCATTCTACATGAAACGCGATCCGGAGAATGATAAGCTGGCTCTTGCGCTGGATGTTCTGGCTCCGGAAGGGTACGGAGAAATCATTGGCGGCAGCCAGCGCGAGGACGACCTTGAGACACTTCGCTCCCGTATCAAAGAACATGACCTGCCCGAAGACGTTTTCAGTTGGTTCCTTGACTTGAGAAGATTCGGCTCTGTACCGCATTCCGGATTTGGCCTTGGGCTGGAGCGAACCGTAGCCTGGCTCTGCGGGCTCTCGCATGTAAGGGAGACGATTCCATTTCCAAGAATGCTTGGCAGGCTGAGGCCATAGTATTATTCACCGCAGAGGCGCCAAGCTCGCAGAGATTATTTAAATGCAATTATGTTAAACCCACGCGTTGAGCGGTTGAATTAATAAGTAACATTGAAGCGTCTGTAGCGAAGCGAAAGTCCTTCAATCGTTACGAGTTCGTTGGCAAATAGACGCTTAAAGGACCTACGGACGCTTTAAGGT
>PWWL01000185.1 GCA_003561515.1 Balneolaceae bacterium | reverse complement strand
GTTTCAGGATGCTGCCATTTCCGAACGGTTCCTTCGAAAGCCTTTCTCATACAAATAGTAACGGTTTAATTGAGCGGCTGTAAAATAAGAGATCAGCTGTTAAATGCACTTCTTTTTTCCGGCTCTGGGTGTCTGTGATACAGAGTTCTTTCTACTCCCCGAAGTACCGTTTACGTTTGTGTTCCGGAATCTTGTCTACCGTAATTTGAATGGCCGAGTCTATAAGGTTGCCGAAATGGGTATTGATGGTGGTGGAGAATATTTCAAATGCAGGATCCAGGTTCATATAGGCATTGATGAGCGGCGGCATCTGTGCCTCATACGCTTTCAGCTCAGAACGGAGCAGCTTGTAATCCGATTTGAGATCCTCACCTGAAAAAATCTCGCTGGCCTGAGGCACGTTAACCGGATCAATTGCGGTAATCAGATCCCTGCCCGAATTAAAGTGGACATTCAGAAACGAAAGCATCAGCTTTTGAGCTTCCTGATGAATGTGCGGATAGATGCTCACTTTCCCGAAGAGGTATTTGATATGCGGATTATTTCTCACAACGGCTCCGATACCGTCCCAGAGATTGTCGAGCACAAATACCGCGGCTTTCTGATTGCGGAACTGAAATTCAGGCTGTACGAAAGAACGCCCAAGTTCTATGGATTGGGGAAGGAATTTTTCGAGGTATTCATCAGAAAAATTGAACAGCCGCGACATGGTGATGTCCGGCTTTCCATCCGGCATAAAGTCTGCCTTGCTGCAATCGAACAGGCGGTATCCGCCCAGAATTTCCTGATGCTCGCTGCTCCAAACTATCATCTGCTGATAGGGATTGGCGCGAAGGTCGAAGTCGTCGAGATCAAGTGATTTACCGGTTCCGCCGCCGCCCGCGCGAAAACTCATTTCACGCAAACGGCCTATTTCCCTGAGTACATTGGGAGCATTCCGTTGATCAACCAGGTGAATCTCATTATTGGAGTAGTTGGTATTCCTGAGATAGGTTGATTCATTCAGCTCCGAGAGAAGCAGGTTTCGATCAACTGCAGGAATGATTTCTTCCCGGTTCAACGAGTTGTTGCTGTTGTGTTTATTTATGCTGCCCGTATTGTCCATTCAACATTGATGAGATAATGCGCAAACGCCTAAGTATAGCAATTGAGATGGATAGAAGAGAACAAAATCTTACCTGTTTACCAAAAGATAATTTATCAGCCAACAAAGTTAGCTTTTCGGATCTTCATTGACAATTTATTCAGATTCACGGAATTAATAAGTTTCAATTGATATATTGCCGGGCATTTAAAACAATCAAATACAGTAAGCATGAAGCGATATACCTTTATACTCGGTGCCGTAATGGCCATAACGGCGGCGTGCGGCGAACAGGCCGAACAGCAGCCATACGAGCAGTTTTTTGCTGCTTTAGCCGAGCAGTGTGGCAATGCCTACCCCGGCGGGCTCACGCTGGAACCGCCCGGAGATGAGATGCTTACCGGCACAGAGCTGTTGATTGTTCACTTCAGGGAATGTGATGAAAATCAGCTCAAGATGCCTTTTCATATCGAGCTTGAAGAAGAAGAAGACTGGGACCGTTCGCGAACATGGATTTTCACCAAGCATGATGACGGGCTCGAAATACGCCACGACCATCGCAAGCCCGATGGCAGTGATGATGACGTGACCATGTACGGTGGATTTTCGGTGGGTGAAGGAACGGCATTGAGGCAGGAATTCAAGTCGGTTGAGAGAACCGAGGAAACCGGTATGTTCAGGGGATGGAGAATAGAAATAGAGCCGGGCATCCGCTACACCTACGGCACCATCCGCGACACAAGCTGGAGCTGGAGAGTCGATTTCGACCTGACCGAAGCTCTCGAACAAAACCCGCCCGCACCCTGGGGCCACGAATAGTACGCCGGACAGCCTGTCCGGCAACTCAAATCTCTATTCTGGGAAAGAAGATTTGCGGTTAATGATCTCTGATCTGTATTTGCCAAATCAAATCAAAGATCGGGGAATTGAAAAGCCTTAACTGACATCGGTTCCTTATTAGCCGTACAAGCTGTCCGGCTTACTGTTGGCTTTGAACCGGCAAATCCACCGTGGAGCGCACATGCAGGTCGCGCTGCGGGAACGGGATCTCGATGTTGTACTCCTCGAACTTTCGCACTATGGCCTGGTGCATCTCATTACGGAGAATGTAGCGCTCTTTCACATTCGGAATCCAGACGCGAAGCTGCATCTCCCACGATGAATCAGCAAACTCGGTGAGGTGGACCTGGTGCTTAGGATTTTTCATCACTTTGGGATGTTCGTTGGCCACCTCGTTTAGCGCTTTCAGCACGGTGTCGAGATCGGAGGAGTAGGATACGCCCACGTTAATGTCGAGCCGGAAGGTCGGGTCGCCATGTGAGAAGTTGATCACATTGTTCTCCACAAACTGCGTATTGGGCACGATAATGGAGATGTTATTGAGCGTGCGGATCTTAGTTGAGCGTATGCTGATTTCAGTTACATCGCCCTCTATTCCATTTACATCAACCCTGTCGCCAACCGTAATGGGACGTTCAAACATGATGATTAGGCCCGATATAAAATTGGCCGTAATGTTCTGCAGTCCAAAACCGATACCCACCGAAAGCAGGCCGAAAATCACGGCCAGGCTGGTGAGGTCAATTCCTACAAACTGAAAGGAGATGAGCACACCCAATACAACCACAATGTATTGTGCCACACGTGCAAGGGTGTACTTCAGGCCGGCTTCAATCTCAAACTTGTCGAGAAATTTGCCCTGAAGAAAACGTCGCAGGAATGAGCCTGCAAACAGGAAAATGGTGAGAAAAATAACGAAGATCACCATCGACATGATAGTGACCGGTGTATCCTGTAAATTAAAAAGCTGCAGATTCAGAAATTCCTGAATCGACGACAAAAATTCTTCAAGCTCCATGGAAAAGATAGATCGTGTTAAAACGCGCCTTTATGGTATTTAAAGATCGGGAAAGTTCAAAATTGAGTGCCGGCACAATCCACTAATCATTTTTTTGTGAATCGAAGAATTCGGAGCTGTTTGATGGTATGCACGTTCCGGCCGGATGAAAACCCGGAAATAAAATACATGAAAATTCTAAAAGCTTCCGAATCGCAATCCGAAGAAGACTGACGGGCCCGACAGGTCAGAATTACTCGTACCCTCGAGATTTACCCCGCCCGCATACCTGTAGAATACACCACCGCTGATTCTGAACCACTCCGTAACATTCAGGTGTACATTGGCACCCGGCTGAAAGGCAAAATAGGTATCGGAAGATTTGTCCGGTGCCGAATCCCTGTCTCGGAATCGAACCGTACCTGAACCGATCGTAGCCTGTACGCCGTAGTGAACCAGGCGGTGCGAGCGATTCAGATATTCAATTTCAAAGCCACCGTAATTGGTTCTCAGCTCAGGTACTTCGCCGGGCTCCGTCCAGTCGACCGCCTCAAATCCTGACCTTGTGCGGTACCGGCCCAAACCGATATTCAGAGAGTGTCCGTCACGGAATGAGAGAACCCATGCACCCCTTGTTCCCCGAAGGTAAGCCGCTTCTCCGTTAACAAAGGTAACTCCATACACCAATGAACCGAATCCGCCGTGTTCAACACCGCCGTCAATCAGGGTTTCTGTTTGCTGGGCAACGGCCAGAGAACCCCAGCCTATTAGAACTAAAGTGATGAATAATCCCGAGATAATTTTTTTAACTCTCATAAGAACTTTCCGAATTTGAATGTGATCACTCCATTGAATCCTGAAAAATCGCTGTCAGAAAATCCAAACCGCCCGATACCGCTTGTCAAGCGGTAGCTTACACCTGCCGAAATCCGGAAGAAGTGGGTTACGTTTACTTCTACGTTTGCAGCGGGCTCAAAAACGAAGAAAGTGTCCACATCTTGTTCCACCTCTTCAAAATCGCGCTCGCGAAGCAACAGCCCGCCACCGCCAATGAGTGATGAGACCGTGAAGTGTGCAACTCTGTACGATTGATTTGTGTATTCAAACTCAAAACCTCCATAACCGGCAAGGGCATAAAGGTCGGGATCGATGGGAGACCGGTGATCTGTAACAAGACCGTATCCACCGCCTCCAAGCGAGATGGCGTTACTCTGGTCGAAGCTGATGACCCATCCGCCGCGCCCGCCAACCCATACAGCGGTGCCGTCGGCTACACTTCCAAGTTTTACTACGGGTCCGCCAAAGCCGCCATACGTTACGTCGCCGCTAAAGAGAGTTTCTGTCTGTTGGGCGAAGGTATCAGACGGATTTAGAAACACGAGAGAAAAGATTGTTGAGAACAGAATCGAAGCCGAATATTTTATTGGTTTCATGGGAGGCGAAAATGATTTGAGGGTTATTTCTATTGTACGGATCTGAGTAAATGGTGTTACACCATAACTTTAAAAAAACTGCTGAATCCGATCGCTTCACGGCAAGTCGAATTAAAGGATGAGCTCAGTACGACCGAAAATGACATATTCAGATAGGGAGATTTTTTCGCAAAGAAATATTTTCAGTATCCTGAACGAGCCGGCAGCACCACGCAAAAACCGTTATACTTTTCTGCAACATTCAAAAAATACAGCCATGAAAATTCGGCACAGATCGGGCGAAACCAAAGGGGAGTTTTATTACGAAACAAATGGTGAGGTTAAAGCCAAAATGACCTATTCGAAGCTGGGGACGAGGCAAATCATCATCGATCATACCGAAGTATCGGATGAGCTGAGAGGTAAAAGTGTGGGAAAGGCTCTTGTAGAATATGGGGTGGAGTATGCGCGTGAAAACAGCCTGAAGGTGATACCGCTCTGTCCTTTCGCAAAATCCATCATTGAACGAGACACTTCGCTTCAGGATGTGCTAAGATGATCAATGAGGTATTGTTAAACTTGAGTTCGATATAAATAATTTGAATTTGGCAATCAGGAAGTCCCCTCCTTTTCAAGGAGGGGATTTAGGGGTGGTTCAAATAGGTATAAGTTTGAATCTCTGAAATTGTAGATCAACTCCATGAGCTTAAACCACACATGACTTCCTCATTCGAAGCAGGAGAGACTTTTCATTAAAATCTAAGCACGACCACATTTGTTTATAACCAATCTGCCTTTTATAGTAGAAATTGATGAAAGACTATATTTGGTATAAATAAAAAGGCAGAGCCATTGTGTATGGCCCTGCGGGTTCCGGTTATTTCTTCACATCAACCTGCCAGATCTCCTCGGCGTAGTCGCGTATGGTACGGTCGGAGGAGAACTTGCCTACACGGGCCGTATTGAGCAACGCCTTGCGGTTCCACTCTTTCTGATCCCGGTAAAGTTCGTCCACTTTTTCCTGGGTTTTTACATATTCGGCGTAGTCGGCCAGAACCAGGAAGTAATCACCCTTGTGAAGCAGTGACTCGATAATTGGCTGATAGAGCGCGGTGTCGTCATTAAAGAAGCCATCTTTAATCTGGTCGAGTGCTTTTTTCAGCTCATCGTTGGCATTATAGTAATCCCAGGGATTATAGCCTTCATGCCTCAGGCGGTCAACATCTTCAACGGTATTCCCGAAAATAAATATGTTTTCTTCTCCAACTTCCTCCTGAATTTCAACGTTGGCTCCGTCGAGTGTACCGATTGTGAGGGCACCGTTCAGGGCAAACTTCATATTGCCGGTACCTGAGGCTTCGAATCCGGCGGTAGAGATCTGCTCGGAGAGTTCAGCCGATGGAATCATCTTCTCGGCCAGCGTAACGCTGTAATTTCCAAGGAAGAGAAATTTAAGCTTATCGCCCACCTCCGGATCGTTGTTGATCTTCTCACCCACATCATTCATCAGCTTGATGAAAAGTTTGGCCATAGTATAACCCGGCGCTGCCTTGCCGGCAACCAGGATGGTGCGGGGTACAAAATCTCCATCGGGATTGGCCTTGATGCGGTTGTACTGCGTAATTGCGTAGAGCGTAAACATCAGCTGGCGCTTATACTCGTGAATACGCTTGATCTGGATGTCGAACATCGACTCCGGATTAAGCGTGATGCCGCGATGCTCCTCAACATAATCGGCCATCCTCTTCTTATTGTTCTTCTTGATCGCCACAAACTTCTTCATGAAGCTCTCATCGTCAGTGAACTTTTCGATCTCTTTAAGCTGATCCAAATCGGTAACCCAGCCTTCGCCAATTTCACCGGTAATGAGATCGGCCAGTTCACGATTGCACTGTCGCAGCCATCTGCGAGGAGTGATCCCGTTGGTTTTATTGGTAAAGCGGTCGGGGTAAATTTCATAGAAATCACGGAACAGCGTCTTTTTGATCAGATCACTATGAAGCGCAGCAACACCGTTTATTTTTCTGGAACCAACGATGCCAAGGTGCGCCATGTGTACTACAGGATCTTCACCTTCACCAACAATCGACATCCGGCTGATTTTGCCTCGGTCATCACCGACCTTAGGCTGAACTTCCTGCAGGAAGCGCCTGTTTATTTCATAAATAATCTGCAGGTGGCGCGGCAGCAGGTTACGCATCAGTGAAACCGGCCACTTTTCGAGTGCCTCAGGCAGCAATGTGTGGTTGGTGTAGGCCATGGTTTTTACCGTAATATCCCAGGCCATATCCCAGTTCAGGCCTTCCTCATCCACCAGCACGCGCATAAGCTCGGGTATGGCCAAATTCGGGTGAGTGTCATTACACTGTATGGCAACCTTCTCCGGCAGCTTACGCCAATCGTCATTGGTTTTTCTGAACCGGCGCAGAATATCTTTCATAGAGGCCATTACCAGGAAAAACTCCTGCTTCAGTCGCAGCTCCTGTCCAACAAACATCTTGTCGTTCGGATAGAGCACCCGCGAAATATTTTCATTGAGCTGGGTGTCTTTCACCGCATCGATGTACTGCCCCTGGTTGAAACTTTTCAGGTCGATGGATGAGGAAGAAGACGCTTTCCAAAGCCGGAGGTTGTTCACAACGCCATTCTTGAAACCCGGTACCGGGGTGTCGTACGCCACGGCAAGAACATCGTGGGTGTTTTCCCACTTAAAGCGGAGGTCGCCGTTATCGGCATGGTAAGCATGAGATTGACCGTAAAACGGCACGTTGTACCGAATCTTGGGCCTCACGACATCCCAGGGGTTGCCGTAACGCAGCCAAAGGTCGGGCTTCTCAATTTGGTAGCCGTTTTCAATCTTTTGGAAGAAAATCCCAAAATCATATCTGATACCGTATCCGAACGCCGGTATGCCAAGCGTAGCCATCGAATCAAGAAAACAGGCTGCAAGTCGCCCGAGTCCGCCGTTGCCAAGGCCGGCATCCCACTCGGCTTCGCGGACTTTGTCGTAGTCGAGGCCTACTTCTTTCATGGCATCGGCTGCAACATCCTGCAGGCCAAGGTTCACAAGCATATTGTCGAGCAGGCGTCCGATCAGGTACTCCATGGAGAGATAGTATACGCGCTTACTGTCGTTTCTGTAGTAGCTCTGCTGGGTTTCAATCCAACGGTCGTGCAGCCTGTCCATCACCGACAGCACTACACTGCGATAGTTGTCCCATTCATTGGATGAAAATTCATCTTTGGCAAGCGTATAGCGGAGGTGCTGTTTAATATCTTCTTTGAAGGAGTCCACGTCCATACCATTACGTGGATTTACTGTTTTCTTCTTACTCATGATTGTCAGGTTTTATGGTAGTTAATTTGGTCTGCAGAAATAGATTGAAAAGTGAAAAGGCAAAAGTGAAAAGTATCCGACATGGTAAATTACAAATACAAAACAGGCTAAATTCATCAGTAATGATTCATGAGTTAATTACTAACCCAAATCTTTTGCCTTTTGCCTT
>PWWL01000043.1 GCA_003561515.1 Balneolaceae bacterium | reverse complement strand
TGGCCGGGTATGATGATAAAGTTATGCTCTGTTTTATTGTCTTCAATCACATTTAAAAATCCCGGATTGAGCTTTGGAGCTTCTGTTAACTTTATATCTGCCGCTAACACCGGTTTTCTTTGATGAGTTATTACAATATCTGCTTCTGCTCCCTGGTGCGTTCGGTAGAAGTGAATATTAAATTGTTCAGGTAAAATTCCGCAGATTTGTTCCAGGACAAACCCTTCCCATGATCCGCCAACAACTGGATTTTTATAAAGGTTTTCCATACCGGTGATGTCCATCATTGAGTGCAACAGCCCGCTGTCACGAATATAAACTTTAGGTGATTTCACAAGTCGCTTCTTCACATTCAGATGCCAGGGACGCAGCACCCTGATCAGGTAGGCATGCTCAAGATAGTCGAGGTATCGGCTGATGGTTGTTGCTGAAACCCCGACAGAACGGGCAAGGCTCTCCTGGTTCAGAAGCCCACCCTGCTGGTGGCCAATCATATATAGAAATTTTCTCAATTTGGTGAGATCTGTGTTTAACCCTAACAGCGGCAGGTCCTGTTCTATATATGTGAAAAGAAAATCTTTCAGCCACCTGTCTGCTTTTTTATCTGATTTTGCTAAAAGAGCTTCTGGAAAGCCACCCCTGAACCAAAGCTCGGTGATGCTTTTTTTACTCATTACTTCTTTCCACAAAAAAGGGAATAGCTCTTCATAAGCAATGCGGCCGGCCAGCGATTCTGAAGAGTCTCTTATCAGACCCGGTGAAGCGGAACCCAGCAGTAAAAATCGCCCGGGCACCCGGTTTTTATCAATAACCGAACGCAGTACCGGGAATAATTCCGGCATTCTCTGAATTTCATCCAGAATAATCAGCTTTTCCCGGTTGCGTTCAAAAAAAAGTTCTGCTTCCTGCAGCCTTGCGATATCTCTTGGGGATTCCAGGTCGAGATATTCGCTGTTCTCCCGGGTGTTGGCAGCAATTTTCTTTGCCAATGTAGTTTTCCCAACCTGCCGTGCACCGGTGATGGCAACCACAGGAACGTCTTCGAGTAGTTCTGTGAGAATGGCCTCTTTTATACGTTTTAACTCCATATTGCCGGGATTTTCACTTAATATACCCTAATCACCATGAAAATCCTACATTATGTATTGGATTTTCATGGCATAATATAAATTACACCATGAAAATCATACATAATATATTGGAATTTCATGGTAAATTTTGCGAAAAATCGGTACTTACAAAGAGGCGTTGGTTCTTTCATTTTTTTAAAATCAGGCTTCCGGGTGCTTTATCCAGGGTGGATTGAAGCATGTTTCCTGTTGCCATCAAACCGCGAATAAGCGGGGTTATGTCTTAGCGTGAAATCCGCCTGCTAAAAGAATGATTTAAAATACCGGAAGCGTGCTGAATTTGGAATGCATGCTCTGTATTTTAGGGTTGGTTGTATCCACGAATATGCTCAACTGCAATTCGCGGAAAACGGAAGAGATTATTTGATAAGAGTTCATGGACATATTTAAACTGATTTACCAGCACGATATCCGTCTCGACCGGCTCAGGGAACGGCAAACAGACCGGTCGGTGCAGCAAACCTCTGGCAGTATCGAGGATTTTTTAAAACCCGACCCAACCTATTCCAAATTCTATTTTACAGGCACGCGTCCTGCAGAACAGCAATTTGGGTTCAATGTTCTGAAAAAGACTGATGCCGTAATCAACGCACTCAGTGAAGCCCTGAAAGAATACTGCCTGTTTACCGAAGACGGTGAATCGGATGTGCGCAGTGCTCTTGCTGAGCAGCCGGCGGGAGCCGCTATGGTGCTTACCCGGAGAGACTCTCACAGCTGGAGTTTCCAGGAATTATCGGTGGATGAAGGAAGCAATGTCGGTCACAAAAAAGACGAGGTCGCTCAACTTCTCGAGACCGATGATCTTCTGCTCTACAAAGAGCAGGCTCACAACGGGTTTGATCTGCACCTGTTCAGCAAGCAAAACATCTATCGCAACTTTTTTTATCCGCTTCAGGCGCTTGTTGATGATCAATTCCGGTTTTTCAGCATGAACGGAAAACGGATCAATTCAGAGCGCAAGTTTTATTTTGAGACCTGGGCACTCGATCGCCCGCCGCACGGAATCGAAGAGGTATTCCCGGAGACGGTGCTTTAGGGGAGCTTTAATCGTGGAATCGTTAATCGTTAATAGTGAATTGGTGCTTTTTCGGGTATTGGCATCAGGTACTAAGTCCTCCCGATTAACAAATAACGATTACATGAATAACTCTTTCCCCCTCCCAAAAGTTACTTCCAAACCTCCTGCTTCTTTACGGCCATGATAAGCCGGGGGCTGCTCTCCCGATCGAAGTCGGATCCTCTGTAATCTCCCCATGTTTTTGTCAGTGAAAAGCCCATTTTTTCAAACTGTGCCGTGAACCATTCCGGGTCGTATAATTTTACCCGTTCCCGATACTCAACTGGTTCGGAAAGTGTTTCTCCGCTGAACCGGATATCCTTGAATACCATGCCGTCTTCTATGTAACGCCGTACGTGAAAATGGATGCCGTCATAGTGTCCGTCCTCTTCGGGTGTCAGTGTTTTCTTCACCAGCGAGGCATTCAAAAAATCGATCAGCAGAAGGCCGCCAGGTTTCAGCATTGTGTTTACGCTTGCCAAAACGCGGATGTTTTCCTCATCATCCAGAAAATAGCCGAATGTGGTAAAGAGATTTACAACGGCGTTGAAGCTGTCATTTACGGGATCGCGCATGTCCTGAGTCTGAAAGGTGACATTTGTGAGACCACGCTCTTCGGCTTTCTTTTTTGCGGTTTTAATAGCCTCGGGAGAGAGGTCTATTCCAGTCATACGGTAACCCCTTGCGGCAAGGGTTAATGAGTGCCGGCCTCTTCCGCATCCCAGATCAAGAACTTTGGGATATCTTTCAGGGGGCATTTCCTTTTCGATCAGATTGGCAAGCAGAGCCGCCTCCTCTTCATTCCGGTAGGCGTAAAGCTTTTCGTATAAAGGGCTGTCGAACCAATCCTCGAACCAGCTCATGATGTAATAATGTTGTATTCAGTTTAGGGAAGAAGTAAAACGGACGCCCAAACTTAGCTTTTAATCATTATCTTCCAAAATCTCAGTCAAAACTTTATTCAATGACCTATACCGATAAACTAACCAAAGCTGTCCGTTCGTCAGGGTCGCTGTTGTGTGTGGGGCTCGATCCCGATCCCGCGCGTATACCTGCACCTATGCGACAGATCTACAGCGATGAAGCTGAACTAGTCTTTGAATTTTGCCGACGTATTGTTGAGGCCACCAAACCACATGCATGTGCATTTAAACCGAATATGGCTTTTTTTGAGGCTATGGGTTCTCGCGGATGGGAAACTCTGGAGCGTGTGATAGACATCATACCATCCAACAGGGTAGTTATTGCCGATGCCAAACGGGGCGACATTGGTAATACAGCCGCGAAGTACAGCGAAGCTATGTTTGGGCATCTTGGCGCCGATGCTGTTACGCTCAATCCCCTTATGGGTCTGGATACCCTTGAACCATTTATCAAAGACGACTCGAAAGGTGTTTATACGCTTGTGATGACGTCAAATAGTGGTGCAGCCGATTTTCTGAAGCGCAGGTTTGAGGGTCGCAGTTCACTCAGCGAATATATCGCTGAAGAGCTTTCAAAGCTCCAGCATCGATCGGCTGCCAGTCTCGGAATGGTTGTCGGTGCAACCCAAACCCGCGATCTTAGCCTCGTGCTCGATGCCAACCCAAATGCGCATCTGCTCATACCCGGGGTGGGTTCCCAGGGAGGGGATATTACCGAACTCACGGCCGTACTCGAAAATTACGGGGGAATACCCGTAATCAACTCCTCGCGATCTATCCTGTATGCCGGAGGCGACAGCGAAGAGTGGATGTCGGCATCGGCTGCCAGGGCTCTTGACCTGAAAGTAGAGCTTCAACCAATAATGAAGGGTTATGCAGAAGAAGCTTCCTGAAGTGATTCTTTACACCGACGGGGCCTGTAGCGGCAATCCGGGTCCGGGAGGATGGGGTGCCCTTTTGATCTGGAACGGCAAAGAGAAGGAGCTGAGCGGCGGTAAATCCCACACTACAAACAACCGGATGGAGATGCGTGCCATTATTGAAGGCCTGAGGGCTTTGAAAAGATCATGCCATGTAAAAATTCATAGCGATAGCGCTCTCATTATCAATGCTTTTACCAAAGGGTGGATATCCGGCTGGCAGGCCAAAGGATGGAAGAAAGCTGACAAAAAACCGGTGGAGAACCGTGAACTCTGGGAAGAGATGCTGAAAGCCGCCGCACCCCACAAAGTAACCTGGGTGAAAGTGAAGGGGCACTCCGACGATGAGCTGAACAACCGGGTAGATGCGTTGGCTGTAATGGAGTCGAAGAAGTTCTGAGCGTGATCGAACAGCAGTAGTTTTCTGAGTTAACAACCACAATAACCAAAACAAAATATGCTGCAACCCAGAAAAGCCAGAAAAGACATACCGAGGGCGCCAAAGAAAGAGATCTTTGGCTGGGCCATGTTCGACTTTGCCAATCAGGCATACACGCTGCTGATCATAACCGTGATTTTTCCGGTTCTTTTTACAACTGTAATTGTTGGTGATGCAAATGCTGACTACAGACTTGGCAACCTGCTATGGAGTATTGCACTCTCGGTAAGTTATTTCCTTGTGGTACTCACCGGCCCGGTGCTAGGGGCTATCATCGACTTCAGGGCAAGCAAGAAGAGGTTCCTTTTTTACAGCTATATTATCACCGTAGTCAGCTCCACTGCACTCTATTTCGTTGAACCGGGTTTCATCGTTCTTGGTGTAATTCTGCTTATCATATCCAACTATGCCTACTCGATGGGCGAAGCGATTATCGCAGCATTTCTTCCCACACTTGGCCCGCCTAAAGACCTCGGGAAAATATCCGGCTTCGGATGGTCTATCGGCTATATTGGCGGACTTTTTTCCGCCGGATTCGTGATTGTTTTTCTTGGAGAGCCAACACTCGAGAACTTTCAAACTATTCGGTGGGTAGGGCCGTTTGCGGCACTTTTCTTTCTGCTCGCAGCCATCCCAACATTTATTTGGCTGAGAGAACCCGGAGATGCAAGGCGGCTTCCAAAAGGTGAAAGCTACATTCGAATGGGCTTTAGCCGGTTAGGAAACACGATTAGTGAAATAGGCCAGTTTAAGGACCTCTCGATCTTCCTGATTTCGGTCTTTTTTGAGATGGCGGCCATTTACATCGTCATCACATTTACATTTATCTATGGCGATCAGGTTGTACAATGGGATGAAGAGGTTCGGATACTGATGTTTGTAGTGGTTCAGATAACGGCTGCCGCAGGCGCGCTTCTTTTTGGCTTCGTTCAGGACAAATTCGGCGCACTCAGGATAAATATTTTTATCCTGTTTCTTTGGTTCCTTGGGGTTTTGGGAATTTATGGCGTGCTGGATATTACCGATTGGATAAACAATACATTTGGCACAGATGTGGATCAACAGTATGTGTTTCTCTATATCGGATTGGTTGCCGGAATGAGTCTGGGGTCAAGCCAGTCGGCAAGCCGTACACTTGTGGGCCTGTTCACGCCGGAGGAAAAGTCTGCCGAGTTCTACGGTTTTTGGGGGTTATTTTACAAACTGGCAGGAATATTCGGAATCATAGGCCTGGGCCTTCTTCAAACCCAATTTGGGCTGCAGAAATCGGTGCTGTTTTGCGCGGTGCTGTTTTTAGCCGCAATTATCGCCTGTTTGTTTGTTAATCAAAAGCGCGGTGAAGAAGCAGCCGACAGGTATCACGAACAAAATAGCGTTAAATAAGTGTGTCTTATCATCAATGGAAAAAAATACATAGTGACTAGTGCCAGGTTAGTAGATTAAAAGAAAATTTATTAGTACGATTTTTTAACCGGCTAAGCTATATGATATCAATGTCTTGATTGTTCTTAGTTAGAGAGGCGTCCTGATATGTTCAGTAATAATGAGAAAATCAGGATTTCATCAAAAAAATTGAGAAATTACCGTGTATTTAACGCGTATTGTGTTAAATTATGCCAGCCTAATTGTACAGGGATGCAGATTATTCTTTGCACGATAACTGATTGATGAGTAATCATCATCAAGGAAACTTAAAATTAAATTGGAGAATTATATGAGCCGAATAGACGAAGTAAAAAACCTGATGTCTGAACTCGAAGTGGACCTCGACAAATTTTACAATAAAAGTAATAAAGCCGCCGGTACCCGTGCCCGTAAGCAGCTACAGGATCTCAAGAAACTATGCCAAGAAATTCGTCTTGAAATTCAGGACATGAAAAACCAAGGTTAATTGTTATAAACCAATCAGTTTTTGAGCCGTTCCGGTTTACCGTAACGGCTTTTTTTATGCTTGGCATGCAAATTCGTATGACAAAAGCCTTTTCCATATCTGCCTGTGAACCGTTAATTTTAGCATCTTTAAATAACGAAGCATGAAACAGACACCATTCCACAAACTTACCCCGCGTGCAATCCGTGTATGGCAGCTCGGAAATGCAGTAGGAAATCTCTTCTTTTTCGGTATCCCAGCTGTATACGCCGCCATTTTTGGCATGGAAGGATTTCACTTCTGGGTAGTTTCTGTAACGTCCGGGATCATTTTTACACTATGGGTGCTCTCAATTGTCTTGTTTCCTTATCTAAGCTGGAAAAACTGGCGATATGCGGTTGATGAGAAAGAGATAGACCTGAAACGAGGCGTGATCGTAAAAACCCGTACGCTCATTCCGCTCAGTCGCGTGCAGCATGTGGATACCCGGCAGGGGCCTCTGCTTCGCTGGTACAACCTTGCATCCGTTACGATATCCACGGCTGCCACCACCCACGAAATCCCGGCTCTCGACGCGCAGATTGCCGACCGGGTACGAAACCAAATTTCAACCTACGCAAGGCTGGCCGAAGAAGATGTCTGAATTTCAGCGCCAGCACCCGGTGGCGGCCATCAGCGCCGCATTAGGCCTGATCAGGGGTAACCTGATACCGATCATTCTTTTTCTGTTTGTGGGTACCCAGCGCGAGGAGTTTCCATTCGTATGGTGGATTGCCGGTGGTTTTGGATTCCTGCTTATTCTTGGCACACTGAATTGGTGGCGTTTTCTTTATCGTATAGAAGATGGTGAATTGCAGATAAAGCGCGGACTCTTCGTTCGAAAGAATCTTTATTTGACAAAGGATCGCATCCAGGTTATTGATATCACTTCGGGCGTAATTCAGAGGATGTTCGGACTGGTAAAGCTTGATATTCAAACTGCAGGATCGACCTCTCGTGAAGCCAGTATTGAGGCCATCACGATGGAAAAAGCGACTGAAATAAACCGGATTTTGCGCGAAACAGCTATCGAACCCGACCAGCCCGAAACCACCGAGGCAGGCATGCCTGAGGAAGAGAAAAAAATTTTCGAGCTGCCCGCAAAAGAACTTCTTATTGCGGCTTCCACGTCGGGCAGTTTCGGAATTGCTCTTTCGATTCTCGCAACGCTCTTTTCTCAAATTGAGCCAATCATCAGCGAATCGGAATTGTTCGAATACCTGTTCGGACTATTGCCATCTCAAACCGATTTCCTGCTGATTTTATCTGTAATCATAGTTTTTGTCGTTTTTGCCTGGCTTCTGAGCTTTTTTAGCACGCTGTTTTCCTATGGTAATTTCCGGCTCGAGGTTAAGGAAAAAGAGCTGGTTATTTCTCGCGGTATTTTTGAAAAAAAGAGATTAACCGTTCCATACAATCGAATTCAGGCGGTTCATGTGGCTGAAGGGATGATTCGCCAGCC
>PWWL01000329.1 GCA_003561515.1 Balneolaceae bacterium | reverse complement strand
TTTACAACAGGCTCGAGGATTTTGAAAGACTGAAGAGTGAATTCAGGCAGTTATATGAGCAGGATACCCAGGATCTTGACAACGCCATGCTGTTTGCTGAAATACTGATTGCAAATCAGAAGTCGGGAGAAGCGGAGAAAATCTACCAGGACCTTTTGACTCTATATCCCGATGAAAGAAGAATCTATTTTGCACTCGCAGCACTTTATGAACGAAGATTCACGCTCGAACAAAAGATGGATATTCTAAAACAGCTGCTCGAGCGATTTCCGGATGATCGGGAAGTGCTTGATAAAAAAGCATCACTTTATGAGCTCCTGGATGATTTTGAAGAAGCGAGAAGAGTGTATACCCGCCTGCAGGAGATAACCGGTGAACAGCTTGAATATGGCCTCAGAGTTGCCAGAACGTACAGGGAAGAGTTAAAAGTTGATGATGCCCTCTCAATGTATCAGAAGATGCTGGCCGGTTATCCCCTTAGTGAAGAGCTTATGTTGGAGTTTGGATGGTACCTTGCCGATTTGGAAAAATGGGATAAGTTGACCGAAACAGTAACGACATACTATGGTTTAAGTGATAATCCCGCTGTTCTTGAATTAAAAGGCTATTCAACCTACATGACTGGAGATATTATGTCTGCGGAAACCATACTACGAAAGGCGATCGAGCAGAAAGATTTTTCAGCCAGAACGCAGCTTCTGATGTCCAGATTAACCTATCAGGATTCTCAGGATGAAGCACTGGAGTTTGCGACCGAAGCATTCAGGTTAGTATTCAGAGACATGGCTTTTGAACAGCAGCTTGTCGAAACCCGCCTCAGGTCGGAGGGGCTGCAGGCTGATATGGGTGGCATGAACCTGGATGAAGTCGAAAGGTTGAATAAGCTGTCTATTGAGATCTTTAACTTTTTTACCAGAACCTTTGATAATGAGCAGATTATCCCCGTATTAAACTGGATGATTAGTACCTATTCGAATTCATCTTTACTACTAACCATGACAGGATCCTGGTTTGAATCTGTTGGCGATTACGACCGCAGTCTCGAATTATACACCAACTCCGTGAGATATCGAGCATCGAATGTTGAAGGGCACCTGGGCATGGCCCGGATCTATGAGCAAAAGAATGAGCCCGATTCTGCCATTCTATCGTACGAGCGGGCACTTGCTCTGGATCGAGAGAATCCTGTGATCTACAGATCCCTGATCAGGCTCTACAGATCAAAAGGGGAGTTAAATAAATTGACCGACAGATGGATGATACTGCTCAGAAACCAGCCCGATAACAACGTTTTGAGGGAGCATCTCATAGAAGCACTTCACCGCTCCGAACGTTTCGAAGAAGCGCGAGCTCTCATAACAGGATCATAGCTTAAGCAAAGACTTCTTCCGGACAGATGCCATAGAAATGCTTTTCATGTTGGTATCTGCCTGCTGTTTGTTGTATCAATATACTCCCTGTGTAAACAGAATCGATAACTGATTTGATTAGGTAGAAGCAGTCTGACTCAGTCCCGGTAATTTGGCACTTCATCGTTTAGTGGATTTAATCATATTGTTGTATAATTTATGCGCAACGATGCACGTGTTTATTGAGAATATTTGAATCAGCTGTAAAATCACATGAGTGAAAGAATTGCCGGATTGCTAAAGAGACTAAAGGAAGGCCAGGATGTATATGATGAGGTATATTCTTTGGTTTATGATGAGCTAAAGCGGATTGCAACCCTGAAAATCCGGAACGAAGATCCCAATATCACATATTCTCAGACCGAACTGGTGCACGAAACGTATATAAAGATGTTGCATCAGTCCACTGTGGAGTTTAATGACCGGAGCCATTTTCTGGCAATCGCTTCAAACTGTATGAGACAAATACTGATTGATCATGCCAGAAAGAAAAAAGCGCAGAAAAGAGGCAACGATCCGGAAAAGAAAACCTACGTCGACGGAATGTTCAGCCAGAATCTGGAAATGGCTGATGAGCTTTTAAATATTGACGAAGCACTGCACAAGCTCGAAAAGTTAAATCCCCGTTTGAGTGATGTTGTAACGATGCGCTTTTACGGCGGTATGAAAATAGATGAAATCGCAGCAGTGCTTGAAGTATCCGAAAGCACAGTTAACCGTGATTGGCTGAAAGCCCGGGGCTGGCTTCATAAAGAGTTAAAGACATAAGAAGGTTTAATCGGTAAAATACGATTCCTTCTTATTGCAAAAGCCTGCGATATCTCTCGATGATGCCACTGTATGTTTCTTCGTCAGCTTCATAGAATCCAATCAAGTTTCTGATATGCCCTCTGTGAACATTGTTAAAATCGGGGTATCGCTCTTCGTATATTGAAATGTGGTTTTGGTACAGTTCTTCAGCCAAATCATTATTTCCCATAAAGAAATGTGCTGCCGCAAGTGCTCCGCGAGCCCCAGATGTCCAGATATGATCGGCACCCAGCACTTCTGAATAAATAGTATAACGGGTTTCAAACTTTGAAGCTGCCTTTTCAAAGTTGCCAAGCCGTATCATGTAGTTTCCGTATGCACCGTATGAGCCGCCGGTTCTCCAGTGTTTTTTTGTGTATCGCGCGGTGTTGATCTGAATATTTAGTTGCAGTATTTCTTCAGCCTCTTCATGAAACCCCACATTGTAAAGAGGGGTGAGCAGATTGGATCTCACCATATTTGTATATGAATGATCTTCACCCAAAGTTTCGCTGCTAATCGCAAGAGACTTGCGGTAGTAGATTGCAGCTTCTTCATACCTTTCCATGTTTCGATACAAAAATGCAAGGTTGTTATAAGGCGATGCCAACCTGTAATCTGTATCAAGGCCGGCCTCAATATAACGCGCAATTACATCCAGATAAACGTCTTCCGATTTTTCTGGATCAGTGGCCGATATCACGTATGCATATTCGTTCATAGCCTGCAATAGGTCCGGATGCCGAAAAGAATGGTTAGCATGCATCAGCTCGTACGCTCTTTCGCTATACACCAGTGCGGAATCAGGTTCACCAAGTTGCCTAAGTGCCATTCCCACTCTCGACATAGATCTGGCAACCTTTGGGTGGCTTTCGGGGAGAAGGCTTGTGTAAATTTCGAGAGATTCCCGGTAATATGGTTTTGCAAGGTTCCACATATGGGTGTCGGAATGAGAAAGGCCCATTGCATAAAGAGCATCAGCGTGTTCCTCCGAATCTTTTCCAAAGGCTTCAGAACTTTTTTCGATAGCACGCGACAGAACTTCCTGTCCGGTTTCGAACTCACTAAGGCGCGAGAATGCGTTTCCCATTGTTGTCAACATAGACGCCTGAAGCTGTGGATCGTTCAGGCTTGATGCTTGCTCATATCCGCGCTCAAGTATTTCATAAGCGGTTATATCCCTGCCCTGAGATATTTCAGGGAGATTAAAGTCGAAAAGCCCAAGCAGGAAAGACGCGGTTTCTTCCGCTTTTTGTGCCTGAAAAGTGGCGTGATCACGTTCGGCTGTTATTTGGATGGAATAAAGAAGTGATCCTGTAATGATGGTTATGAGAAACAGAGCCGCAATTGAAACATAGGTTCGATTACGAAGGATAAATTTCCTTGCCTTATAGGTGTGAGAGTTGTTGGCAGTTTCTATTGCATAACCCCTTAGAAAGTAATCCAGATCCTGAGCAAAATGTGCCACGGATTGGTATCGATCTGCTGGCTCTTTCTGCAACGCTCTCTGCAAAATAGATTCCAGATCACTTTTAAAAATCCGGTTTAGCTTACGGGTAGTTGTACTCCTGTTTTCAGCATGTACAAGCTTTGTATCATTTGACAGGTGATTAAATCTCGATGCGATGGGTTGAATTTTTTGTGTTGAAACAAGTTCAACAATCTCCTGGAAAGATTTATTATTTAAATCGATAGGATGTGCTCCGGAAAGAAGCGAGTATAATAAAACTCCGAGAGAGTAAATGTCGGTTGCGGTGGTAATCCCTCTCCCTGAAAAACATTCAGGTGCCGTAGTTTTTGGAGTCAGAAATGCTGGAAACTGATTCTGATTTTCCCTTTCACTTTTGTTGATTTGTAGCGTTGCGATTCCAAAATCAAGAATCTTTATCTTACCAGTTTTTGTTACGAGAATATTTTCAGCCTTCAGGTCACGATGGATCACCAATTTTGAATGAGCATACTGAACAGCCCTGCAGACCTCAATAAAAAGACGGATTCTATGATGAATGGAGATTTTTAATCTGTCACAATATTTGTTAATTGGCTCCCCGTCAATAAGCTCCATAATCAGGTATGGAACACCTTCATCCGTGATGCCTCCATCATATAGCCTGGCAATTCCCTCGTGCGATAAACGGGCGAGAATTTGTTGCTCCTGATTGAAATAAGCCTCAGCTTTGGAATCTGGCTGAAGTTTTTTAATTACTTTTATGGCTACACGATGGTCAAAACGCCCATCGCTTCTTTCACCAAGATAAACGCTTCCCATACCTCCACTTCCCAACTTCTTTACTGCACGATAGCTCCCAAAAATCTTATCGGTATAGTCCGAATCCGACTGACCGGGCGTTTCATCAGGTACGATATGAGTAATTATCCCTGTTTTTGCCTTTTGATATGGAGAAAAAAAACTGTCGGAGGAGCGAATAGATGTGATGAGGTTCTTTACGTCGGACTCCAAATCGGGATTGTCGGAACAGACTTTATTCAGGTATTCCGGCCGATCTTTTTCTGGTAAATCGAGATAAGTATCAACTATTTGTTCTACCTGATTCCAGCTAATGTTTGGCATACATCCGGGATTGCTTGGGGTCTATGGCTGATAATGTAAAAAAAGCTATGGTTTTTTGAAGCGGATTGGTGATTTCTAACCATCCCTTACGAATGGATAGATGAAAAAAAACAGGGACTATGTAAAGCCGACATAAGTTCGCAAAGAAAGCAGCTTGTTTCGAACTAAAACAGCAGAGTATGTAATTAGTAAGCAACGGAAATTATTTATAGATCAGTAAAAAATGTCCATAGAGCTGATAATTATAAAGATATCAAATTATCAGATTTTTCTTTTAGAATGACAGAAATTAGACTAAAAATGCGCTTACCTATTTAGAAAAACTAAAATATCTGCTTGAAACAGGCTGATGAGTTTTTACTCTGTTACTATTTATCGAGATAAGTTGAACGTTCATACTCACACACATATCGGGTATCATTACATGCAGCCTGCTTGCTTTTCATTTCTATGTGAGGGTACGACTTCAACTTTTACTAATTCTAGACAAGCCATAATTCTTAAATCACTTGTTTAACTCAAAATTCTTCGCCATGAGATCCCTGCAACTGTTTTTTGCTTTTTTACTAGTCCTAATTCCGGTAAAAGCAATTTCCCAGATTTCAGTTAGTAATGATATCACTGAAAATACGACATGGTCTGCAGCCGACAGCCCCGTTACAGTTACTGAAACCATAACCGTACAGAGCGGTGCTGTTCTTACAATTGAACCCGGTGTAACCGTGCAAATGGGTTCAGGGGTGTCACTCCTTGTCCAGGGGGGCTTGGTTGCTTCAGGTACCGAGTCAGAAAAAATAACTTTTACATCTGTGGCCGGATCTCCATCTCCGGGGGATTGGGGTTCTGTTGATTTCTTAAATAGCGCAGACGCAGGATCGGTCATTGATCATGTGAGTGTTGAATATGGTGCAGGGGCAGACAGGGGAGGAATGTTCTTTTTTGCAACCGGGGTCTTTACGATAAATATCACCAACTCAAGTTTTTCGAATAGTGCTCAAAACGGAATTAATATTGGTTTTACGGAGCCGGTAATTTCGAATTCAAACTTTTCTGATAATGCAGGTTACGGAATATTTGCTGCGAACAGTCCAAGCTATACGGTAACTAATTCTACCATTCGAAATAATACCGTGGGTGGAATCAGGGTAGTTACAAATACAGCAACTATCGAAAACAATATTATTGAAGATAATGGTTTAGGTATCAGGCTTAGCAGTTCTGCTTCTCCCACGATTATCAACAATCAGATAGTGAATAATGTGGTTGGTATCTCGGTTGACAATGTGTCCGGAAATATGCCTCAGATTCGTGATAATACAATTTCAGGAAATTCAGAATTTGGAATCGAAAATGAAGGCGTGAATGTGCTTGATGCCCGATTTAATTTTTGGGGAAGTTCATTCGGCCCAACTGTTGTGTCTAATCCTTCAGGAGATGGTGACCGTATTACTGATAATGTAAGCTATATTCCTTGGCGATCAGGCGATGCCGATTTCCCTGTTATTGAAGTTGATTCAAACATTACTGAAAACACAACCTGGCAGCAAGGCAATGTATATCTTGTTACTTCAGATATGACTGTTTCAGGTGGAGTAACGCTAACCGTAGAACCCGGAACTATTGTAAAGTTTGGCCTTGGAAGATCAATGACCGTAACGGGTCAATTGCTCGCTAACGGTACTGAAGAGAATAAAATATTCTTCACATCGGAGCGTGATGATTCAGCGGGGGGAGATTCCAATCAGGATGGCGACAATACTGTGCCGGCAAGGAATGATTGGGGAAGAATTAATATCAATGGAGCCGGATCTCAGATTTCTCACGCAATTATTCGGTATGGCGGAAGCACATCGAATACGGGGGTATTGTATGCAACAGTTCCGGTCGCACTTAACGATATCATCGTTTCTACAAACTTCAGGCATGGGATCTACTCGCGAGAAGCAGATCAGTCAGGGTGGGTAAATGTAAGATCTATCGATAATACAGAAGGCGGGATTTTTATTTTCAGAGCTTCTTTGCAAATAACCGGAGGTGAAACAAGTTTAAACGGGAATGAGGGCCTTTACATTGATTCAGCTAGTGACCCCAGACCTATTGTTATAGATGATTTTTTGTCAGCTGACAACAATAGTCATGGCATTAGAATAAATTCAACGGGAGGAAGCAGGTTTGGTTCATTTATCTCTTCGATGCAAAATTCAGAAGTAAGGAATAACAATGGGATTGGAGTGCTGTTAGACTTCTCTGATGCCGGGACACAATCTTTCACGGGTAATTTGATTGAAGGCAATTCCAATCATGGAATACGGCTGAATCATGGTATGGAACCCGATGAGGTTGTATTTGAAGGGAATACGTTGTTGAATAATAACGCATCGGGCATACTATCGGCGGGTGCAACATTTCTGAATAATAACTTCGAAGGCAACCGTTTTGGAATTTCTGCCTGGGAGCAATTGGGCCACATCTATACGAACGAGAGCGGGATTGATGAAAATACATTTACTAATAATGACTATCCCAACACCATTGGTCTTTATTCTAATAATCTGCGTGGGGTATTAAGTACTGTAGTTCCTGAAGTCTTTGAACATCCAACCTATGTTCTTGCTACTATAGGCCAGGCCAACACATCGAGCCATGAACTGGTGATAGAAGCCGGTGTGACCATAAAAACAGCAAGAGAGTTGATAGGTACCACCAACAATCGGCTGAGGTTCGACGGTAAACTTACGGCATTGGGAACAGAAGAAGAGCCGATTGTTTTCACATCCCTTTATGATCATGATTTTGGCGGTGATGTAAGCCGTGTGGATGACAGCTCTGAAGCTTCGAGCGGAGACTGGACCGGGGTATGGTTGAACCGTGAGGATACTCAGGAATCCATACTCTCGCATGTCTATTTCAGATATGGTGTAACAAATCTTTCTGTAGGAGATTTGTCGTCTTTCACAACGTCGGCGAATGCCATTGTATATGAAAATCCATTTACCGATATATGGGTAGATCAGGCGGATGGCAGCGGATTTTTTGCACGGGAAGCAGCTTTTGAAGTGATTCGTCTTCGGGCTACCAACAACGGCAATCATGGGATCAACATTGAAG
>PWWL01000030.1 GCA_003561515.1 Balneolaceae bacterium | reverse complement strand
TGCCGGCTGAGCGAACTTCCAATACGTCACGAATTCATACGATAGATACTGAGGTTAGCGCTTACCGGTTTCTGGACGAAGATATGAATCCATACTTGAAAATATTTCAGAGTGAGGATGTTGAGTATGTAGTTACCTTTGAGGAACTAAGGAAGAGAAACGACCTGGAGGATGTACGCTTCGGTGATTACGAAATTATCCGAACCATTCGAATTGTAGACGAACTGGGCCATCAGGAAAGCCGTATTCAGCAGCAAGTACCACCAATGCAGGAGTTCATTGATCCGCTAATCGATCAGGTAACAAAAGTTGCATTTAGCGGCGGGCAGGTCACTCTCGAAATTTTTGCGGAACTTTATGACACAACGGTCGAAAATGGCAGGGAGATTTCTGAAAACTCAACATTGCCCAGGGCTTTCAGGGGCACAGGCCAGGCAAAAGCGGAAGTTGAAGCGTTTGAAATACATGACGGCCTTTTTTCGTCAGACGTTATTCTGGGATACACAGAGGATTCCTCAAACCGGTTTATTATTTCGCACAATAATGAAATTCCTGAAAACAGCACGATTCAATTCTATTATGAGGCATACAACCTGCCGCAGAATGAAGATGGATTGTACTCATTTAATCTAAGGTATAACCTGATTAGGGAAAGAAGCACATTGGGACGTATTATCCGCCTGGGACGGGAGAGCTCAACATCAATGGAAATCGAGAATACAACAGACAGGCCGCGCTTCTCACAATCTCTCGAAATTGTAACTGAAAATTTGCAGCCCGGTAACTACAGACTTGAGTTGATCCTGACCTCTGGTGCTGATGAGACGCAGGAATTTGTCAAGGTGCTGCCGATTACGGCTTATGAGAGATAATGTGAGTTTCCCAAAGGAATACCTTGCGGGGCTATGATAATAATTTGTTTGGGGCAATGGCGGATGAAAACTCGTTGATTCAAAGCTTAACAAAGAGTATCAGAGCTAAAACCTGGCAAATTGGTATTGCACTCAAAAGCATCATCCATATAAACCACAACGTTAGTTTTGGGCAATCTCTGTGGCATCTTACACAAGGCCAAAAGCGGCATAGTGGCAGTATAAATGGCGCACGAGGTGCTATCCGCGCCGGAGGAGATACTCATTTTGCTTGCCGGTAAAATAAAAGGAGGTCGCAGTTTGAGGATCAAAAATTGAAAAGAGGGGAAAAAATACCATCTAATCTGATTCTTCCACCGAAAGATGCTCATCTACTAGTACTGTCTTTATTGATTAATTTTTGGGATAAGTTTCTTTCAAAATCAATTTAACCGGGATGTACGCTTTTATTGAAAGTTAAGCGAATAACTAAGGGAATCTCTCTTGACTAAACATGTTTAAATTGATGCTTATCGTGGCCTTTCAAGTAGGCAGCATTCGGGATCAAGAGGGGGTAATATCTTAAGTCATTGATAAATATGACTATAGTTAAAATCCTGCGTGCTTTGTCAATCCATTTTTTGTTCAAAAAAAGCGTCTTTACTCTCAGCCATGGCTGGGAAAAATATTATAAAATCTGCGTGCACAGCCTGTTAACATGATTATACAAACGTAATACTATTTATAACAATAATTTATTCTCTAAATACTGATTTGTATTTGTATAGATCAATAATCCAATGATGAACATATATTTATTGGAACCTTATCTCCTTACAGATCAATATTAAGTGCCTGAGCTACAGAAGATTGAAGACGTATTACATGGGTGCGCTGTAAAATTTTGTAACCCTGACGTTTTATTTGTGTTAAATTTTTCCTTATTTATGGGATGTTCGTGTTAGAATTATGCTCACACGCTCATCTTATCTTTACCAAAACAACAATTAAACTGAGGTTACGTATGTTAAAAAAGTTACTGACCGTATGTACTATGGTTTTGTTAACGTCTTCGGTTGCATTTGCTCAAACAGGTGCAATTCAGGGACAAGTAACGGATGCCGAAACAGGTGAAACAATTCCTGGGGCCAACATTCTCGTAGTTGAACTGGAGCGTGGTGCTGCCAGTGACGCGGATGGGAATTTCAGGATTGCAAACCTTCGAGCAGGTACCTACACCGTTACTGCTACATTTGTGGGATACAGAACATTCCGCCAGGCAGTACAGGTACAGGCCAATCAAACCACAATGCTGAACATCTCTTTGCAGATGGGAGCTGTTGGTTTGGATGAACTGGTAGTATCCGGTTATGCCGTTACTCCAAAACGAGAGCTTACCGGCTCTATTGCAAGTGTCCGCTCGCAGGATATTCAGGACGTTACGCTTCAAAATCCCGAATCACTTCTTCAGGGTCGGGCTGCAGGTGTTAACGTAACAGCCGATTCCGGGAATCCGGGTGGTGCCTTTAGGGTATCTATCCGCGGTAATGGCTCTATCAACGCTGCTACACAGCCACTGTATATTATAGATGGCGTTCAGATCTCTTTCTCTCAGCAATCAGGCCTTACCAGTACTTCTCCGCTGAATGCTATCAACCCAAATGATATTGAGTCTATCGAAGTACTTAAAGATGCCTCTTCTGCTGCCATCTACGGTGCTGAAGCAGCAGCCGGTGTTGTCATCATCACCACCAAGCGTGGTCAGGCAGGGCGAACTCAGGTAACGGCACGTGCCGAAACCGGTGTACGAACGCTTGCCCGTAATGTAGACTACATTACTCCTGATCAATACGTTCAATACCTTGGCGAAGGCGCTGCTCTTAATAACGGCGTGTCTCTGGATAATGATATCTCTGCTTTTATCGATGGTGAAAGGAACTTCTTACTCGGCTTCTTTGGTGAAGATCCGTTTAATGAAGGCCAGCTTGCAAACACCGACTGGCAAGACATTATCTTTAGTGATGGTGTAACGCAACGATACAATATTTCTGTATCGGGCGGTGACCAAACCACTACATTCCGTATTTCAGCTGGTTATGAAGATACCGAGGGTACTGCCTTCAACGCCGACTTTACACGATTGAATCTGCGTACCAATATTGACCACTCAATCAGCAGCCGTTTCAGAACTTCTGTCGGCCTGAACGTGTCACGGTCTACTCAGTTTGGTGTATGTCAGGATGGAAACTTTATTAACTGTCCTCCTTCACAGGCTATGTTTGAGGCTCCGATGAGCTTCCCATTCAATGCAGACGGCAGCTACAATGCCTTTACGCGTTTCGGATTACCTAACAACCCGGCAGTACAGCGAGACGAAGTTGACAGAAACGTAACCGTTACCCAAATTCTGTCGAACATTAACCTGATTTACAGAGCTACCGACTGGCTATCTATGAACGGTCTTGTTGCTGTAGATTACCGGAATACGGAAGACGAGCAATTTCGTTCAGCGATTGCTGCTCCAGGCCAGGGCGGATGGACAACATTCGCGAACAGAAACGTTCGTAACTTCAATACCAACCTTGTTGTAAACGCACGTCAAACTTTCGATGGCGTTCACAACGTTTCCGGTCTTATAGGTACTGAATACCGCAGAAACTTCTCTGAAAGCCAGTTGGTTCGGGGTGATGGATTCCCCGGTCCTTTCTTCAGGGTACTGAGTACAACTGCAAACCCTGTAACAGCTGCGGGTACTCAAACCGAATGGAGACGAGGAAGTTATTTTGCCAACGCGCAGTATAACTACAGCGAAAGATACTTCCTTAATGTTGTTGCGCGTTACGATGGCCACTCCAGATTCGGTAGCGAAACACGATGGGGCTTTTTCCCTGCAGTATCCGGCGCCTGGAGAATTACCGAAGAAGACTTCTTCAACGTAGAGTTTCTTGATGAACTGAAACTGAGAGCTGGTTATGGTATTACCGGTAACTCAGCTATCGGAAACTTTGCATCGCGAGGCCTTTACTCAGCTGCAGGCTCTTACCAGGGCAACACAGGTCTGAGGCCATCACAGCTTGCAAACGCCAATCTCGGTTGGGAAGAAGCGCGCGAGTTGAACATCGGTTTGGATTACGAATTCCTGCAGGGCCGAATTTTCGGTGCCATTGATGTATATCGTAAAGTTAATGCCGAACTTCTCTTCGCACGTCCGCTGCCTAGCGACAGTGGTTTTGGTTCAATTACTGAGAATATCGGTAAAGTACAAAACCAGGGAATTGAGTTTGAAATCAGCTCCGTTAACGTGAATACACGGGATTTCACATGGAGTACACGATTTAACATTGCTTTCATGGACAATGAAATCCTTGAGCTGCCAGACAGAACTCCGATCGGTGAAAACAACACATTCACTGCTCTGAAAGAAGGCAGCCCGATTGGATTGATTCAGGTTCCGCGTTACGCAGGTGTAAACCCTGCCGACGGACGTCCAATGTGGCTCGATGGAGATGGCAACATCACCTTTAATCCTGTTCAGGCAGACGATGCCATAGAGTACAAGGATGGCTTTGCCAATACAGTTGGTGGTTTCGGAAATACCTTTAACTATCGCGGCCTTACTCTGGATGCATTCTTCCAGTTCAGCTTTGGCCAGTGGGCATTCCCGCAAACCGACTACTACTTTACACGCACACCCGACTTCCTGATGCAGATGAGTACGGAAGTGGAGGGTCGCTGGAGGCAGCCAGGTGATATGACATCATACCCGCGTGCAGTGATAGCAGGAACCAATTTCATCGAAACAGCAAATTATAGAACACAGCTAAGCACTCAGTCGATCTATAACGCAAGTTATATCAGGCTGAAAAACATTTCACTAAGCTACCAGGTGCCTCAGAGATGGGCCAGCCAAGTAGGCCTGAACAATGTGAGACTGTATGCTTCAGCACTCAACCTTCTTACCTGGACAGCATGGCCATGGTACGATCCGGAAGTTGCGTTCGGCGTGAACGACATTTACGGTAACGTTACCGCAGCTTCTTATCCAACGGAAAGACAGGTGAATGCTGGTATTGAAATCCGGTTCTAATCATAAAAGAAATTCTTGTAAATCATGAAAAAACTAAAATTTTTAAAGTATTCTGTAGTTGCTGCCGTGCTGGTATCATTTGCCGGCTGTAACGAGATACTGGAAAATGTAGAGCCGGCAACGTCGGTTTCCGGCGAAGTTGTGCTCACATCCGCTGATGGAGTAAATGCACTTCGATCCTCTATGTATTCAAAAATGCGCGAAAGTTTCGCGTACCGCACGGAATATTTCGTAGCGCCCAGTGCATTCACTGACGAAACCCGCAACCGGCCCGGTTCAACCAGATATCAGGGCTTGGGCCAGGCAGTTGGTACATCCGGCACCGCCCACATCGCAAGCTGGGGGGCACACTACAATGTGATCCAGGATGCAAACCTGATAATCGGTGCAATTGGAGAAGGCGTACTGCCGGCTGAAACACTGAACAGGTTTAGAGGTGAAGCACTTGCAATACGTGCATTCGCAAAGCATAACCTTGTAAAAGTTTACGGGTACGATCCCGGTAACTTTGGTCAAGGTGAGCTTCAGGGGAATTGGGATCTCGGTGTTATCATCCGAACAGAGCCAACAATTGATCTGGCTGATGCCGACCTCAGGCCACGTGCAACCGTAGATCAGGTATACACTCAAATCTTACAGGATTTGTCGGATGCCAAGGCACTTCTTTCAGGTGTAAATGCTAACAATACATTTGCTACCGAAGCATTTGTCGACGGTTTAGCAGCCAGAGTTAACCTCTACGCCGGCAACTACGGTGCAGCTGTACAAGCTGCTCAGGACGCCATAACCAATAGCGGACGTACTCTTCAAAACTCACCTGGTGCCGTAGCCGACATGTTCGATGAGGGCATAGGCGGCCATCCTGAAGCGTTGTTCAGGCTTGTTGTAAATCCTGACACAGAGGGAGGCGGGTTTAACAATGATGGTCCCGGTACGTACACATCTACCGGTTTCCTTGCGCAATTGCCTACCCAGTTCCTCATCGACAAATACGATGCCGGTGATTATCGTCTTGGTTGGTACCGCGACTGTGTAACTGCTCAGCGTATTGCTCTGAATCAGCCCACCGGTTGCGCCAGTGTGAATACCGAGGGCTTCTCTCTCGTTAAGTTCAACGGAGCCAGAGGTAATCATGTGGACGACCTTCCGTTTATAAGACTTGCTGAAATGTACCTGATTTGGGCAGAAGCAGCCGCTAAAGCTGCAACTAATCCAAATGCAGCGATCGGGCCACTCGATGAGTTGCGAACAGCCCGCAATGCCGGACCAACTCCTGCATCATTTGCTAGCATCACTGAAATGGAAGATTTCATTCTGGATGAAAGAATGAGAGAACTTGCACTTGAGGGTCACAGATTCTATGACCTGAAGCGCCTGCAAAGAGATATCCGTAATCCGGATGAAACAATCAAAATGAGATTTGATTCCTATCGAATCCTGCCTCAGATTGGCACAGGCCTCAGAAACGTAAACCCTTTGCTTGAAGAGAATCCTGGTTATTAAGACCCGGGATCATTCAAAAGTTAATCTCAAAATTTATTATCCAATGAAAACTAAATTATTAATTCTTGCAGTATTGCCACTCTTGTTCCTTGGCTGTGACGATATGTTTGACAAGGGTGATACCGAAAAGGTTTACGATGGACCGGCTGTTGTTGGTTTCTTTCCTCTTGAAAGAGAAGTAAACGTAGCCAGTGGTTCTACGTCCATTCAAATCCAGCTTATTGGTGAGCAGCGAGACAGTAACCTGTCAGTTGCCTTTAGTGTAGCGGGAACTTCAACTGCTACGGCAGGTACCCACTTCACCATAGCAACTTCATCACCGGTAACGCTCGAATCGGGCACAAGCACCGTGAACGTAGTAGTTAACCTGATTGATGGAAGCCTTGGTGCCGGAGAGCAAGTGAGGTTAGACCTCGAGCTTGAAGGAGCCGATGGTGTACCGGCATCAGAAAATCTGAAGGTATCAAGGATATTCATTCGAGGTTAAAACAACCGAGAATTAAATCTTTTACACCGGCCGCACTCTACTTCAGAGTGCGGCTTTTTTTATGCACTCAGAGTTCAGTAAAACGCAAAATTATATAAAGACCCATTGTAAGAAAGTTTTAATTCTATGTGCTAAAAAATGGCACAGAGCTGGTTTCTGTTTAATGGGCCGTACAAAAGAATTTTTCATTCCTTGCCACGTTTTGATAGGGCTAAAGAAATCACTTTGACAGATATCGAAACTATAAACTTCAATAACTCATTCTGATACTGATTTAATCATCAAAAATTTACTTGTTATGATCTTAAGGCTACTGATATTCATTGGTTCACTTTTAATTGCCGTAAGCTGCATTTCAACCACCAATACCTTAATCGAAAAAAGGTTGTCACTCTATTTTATTGCCGAAAACATCGGTACAGTTCAGACTATTGATGAGACTGAAATCGTAGTGACGGATTTAAAATTTGCACTCGACAGATTTCGGTTGGAAGGAGAGGGCGATACGATTATTGAAACGGGCGAACAGATCACTGCAATCATCTTCAGTTATGGTGAGCAATTGAGTGGTGAAAATCTTGTGTTAGATGTGGGACTTGGCATCACCAGTGATTTGTTTTTCAACAGCTATACAATGTTTCTTGAGCCCGTAAGAAGCAGAACCAATGTTTTTGACAACGACTTTTTCGGTGAAGATGAAAATTACTCACTTGTCATTAAGGGAACCATCGATGAGGTTTCTTTTGAAATGACGTCGACGCTGGAAATGGAACAAGCCTTTAACTTCGACAATGTTCAGTTGAGAGGTAATGATGAGACACTGGTGATGATTAAAAGAATCGATGTAAGAGAGCTTTTCATAGATGAAGAAAATAACTTTATTGATCCCAGAGTTGCAGAAAATGAAGACACGATTGCAGAAAGAGTAATTGATAATCTAAGAATATCAG
>PWWL01000320.1 GCA_003561515.1 Balneolaceae bacterium | reverse complement strand
GGAGTGATGGAAAGCATGCTGGAATATAGGGAATTCGGACTTTTCGGACTCACCCCCTGTCCCCCTCTCTTTTTCAACTGAATCGCCCGCTAAACGCGACCTCTCAGTTTCGAAAAGAGGGGGAACTTCGAAATCAGCTCAATCCATGAATTAAAAGTGCAGGTGAAAAACTAAAGAAGGAGTTCCCCCTCTTTACAAGGGAGCACAGTTCGCGCAGAGCGAACGAGTGCTACCGCGAAGAGAGTGGGACAGGGGGTGAGTGGGAATGCCTCCACCCGTTTTATCGTTGTCACCACCATGAAAAACTTCAATTCAAATCGGGTCTTCAAACGCAACAATCATGAACCAAATCCGGATGGAGAGTATGTTCTCTACTGGATGCAGATCAACCGGCGTTTCCACTATAATTTTGCGCTTGAATACGCGGTTGGCTGGGCCAATAAGCTCGGCAAACCGCTGGTGATACTGGAAGCATTTTCTTGCGATTATCCCTGGGCTACGGCGCGCACCCACACGTTCATGATGCAGGGGATGAAGGAGCATCTTGAGTACGCAGACCGGCAGAAGCTGAACTATGTCTCCTTTGTTGAAGCTGAGGCGGGGCAGTATGAAAGTCTTTTGAAAAAGCTTGCTTCGAATGCGGCGGTCCTGGTCACGGACGAATACCCTGTGTTTATCATGCGCAAGCGGAATGAGACATATCCGCAGGAGCTGGAGATTCCCTATTTCACCGTTGACAGCAACGGGCTCATACCGCTTGGCCTCACCGACAAAGATCCCTACAGCGCCTACCTGTTTCGCAAAATCATGCAGAAGAATTTTGTGGAGGCGTTCACCAATCCGCCGAAACAGAATCCACTGGAGGATTTGGAAAACACGGATAAGGTGGAGCTCTCTGCAGACCTGTACGATGGTATTACAGACGGGAGGGATTCACTTGAGAAAATACCGGAGTTCGTTTCAAAGCTGGATATAAATCAGGAGGTTAAGCCAATAGAGTGGCATGGGGGACGACAGGCAGCACTGGGTATGCTGGGTGCGTTCATCCAAAACGGTTTGAAGGTGTACGATGAAAAGCGAAATGATCCCGACGAGAAAAAGACCAGTAATCTGAGTCCCTGGCTGCATTTCGGCAAGATTTCGGAGTATGAGGTAGTAAAAGCGGTACTGGAGCATCAGCCGGCGGGGTGGGATCTGGATAAAATCACCTACAACAACGGCTCCACCGGTGGCTTCTTCAACGGTGATCCCAACATTGACGGCTTTCTGGATGAAGTGATTACATGGCGCGAGGTAGGCTTCCATTATGCTCATCACAGAGACGATTACGACCGGCTCGATAGCCTGCCCGACTGGGCTATGGAAACGCTGAACAATCACCGCGATGATCCGCGCGAGTGGGTTTACACCTATGAAGAACTGGCAAACTCACAAACCCATGATGAGATCTGGAACGCAGCGCAAACGCAGCTCCGCGAGGAGGGTATCATCCACAACTATCTGCGGATGCTCTGGGGCAAAAAGGTGATCGAGTGGACTCCCGACCCCGAGACCGCTCTTGAGTACCTCATAGACCTGAACAACACCTACGCCATCGACGGGCGCGATCCCAACAGCTATTCAGGCATATTCTGGTGTTTCGGACGGTTCGACCGCGCCTGGCAGGAGAGGCCCATCTTCGGGAAGCTGCGCTACATGACCAGCGACAGCACACGTAAAAAAGTAAAGCTCAAACAGTACCTTGGGAAATACGGGAATCAGAAGGCGTTGCTTTGATTATCGGCAAAATGTACTAAAATACAATTATCGTCTAAATAACCGATAATTTGCTATCAATTTAACGTGAGTTCCCCGATCCGGTCGGAACAGGCCATATAACAATGCAAGCCTTATTAGTCCCCTTTCGAGAGGGTTTGAAAAAATTCGAATTAAAAAAATTCTCAAGATTTTTACCACGAAGTCACGATGACACAAAGGTTCACGAAGTAAAATTAAAACAAAAATATAGTCTTCGTGAAACCTTCGTTTGTGCCGTGAAGTCAGAGGCACGTAGTTCTTTGACATGCTGCAGTAAAGATGATGCAATTCCGATGCTGGTTTGAACTGGCATCGGGACGAAGCATCGACAACGCCCTGCAGGGGGAGTTGTCAAACCGCTCCACGCTGCAAATACCGTAAGGTAGCTGTGGTGAACGGTTGGAGAAAAGGTGGGGAAGACCCATCAGGTGTGACCTTTCAAGACCAATGCAAATGAATCACTGATGAGGTGTCGAAATCACGCAAGTTGTCGGGCAAAATCGCATTCCACGAAGGATGCAGAGACGAGCACAGCGGGAGCCTGTTTATTGGCTGTGCGCCCACCGGCATACAGGTGAGGTGAGGGAAGGTTGGGCTTTACTGCGGAACACGGGATCTCCGTCTGAGGGATGCGCTGGCAATACCAACGCACAGACGGAAGTCGGACCAGACCATAGTAGTGAGGAAAGCCCCGGAAACGGGGAAGCAGCGAAGGGTCTGGGTTATTCAGTGCAAGTTCACTAAAACAACTTCGGCGCGAGTCGGAGGAGGATTCAACCATGAACAAACACGTAAACAAACCAGTACCCATTGAGTATTGGCAGGTGGAAGCCGCCTATCGTAAGGTACGGCGGGGAGGCAAAGCTGCCGGGATTGACGAGCAGAGTTGGACAGACTTCGACCAGAAGCTGGATGACAACCTGTACGTGATTTGGAACCGGATGGCATCGGGCTCCTACCACCCGTTACCCGTTCGTGAGGTAGAAATACCGAAAAAGGACGGCAGGATGCGCAAATTGGGGATTCCAACACTACGCGATCGCATCGCACAACAAGTAGTGAAGCACTACATGGAAGAAAAGATTGATCATCTTTTTCATGAGAATTCCTATGGATACCGACCGCTGAAAAGCGCCCATGATGCCCTTGAGCAAGTACGCCGGAACTGCTACCAGCAGGACTGGGTGATCGACATGGACATTGCCGGGTTCTTTGACGAGATCGACCATCAGGTGATGCTTAAAGCTGTGAGACACCTCTTGGATGAAAAGTGGGTGCACATGTACGTTAGCAGATGGTTAGAGATGCCGATTCAAAGCGAAGACGGCACCTTGAAACACAAAGCTGGCAAAGGCACCCCACAAGGTGGTGTGATTAGCCCGATCTTGGCCAATCTTTACCTGCACTTTACTCTGGATGTATGGTTGAGCAGAAACTATCCATCGTTTCGCTTTGTGAGGTATGCCGACGATGTGGTGGTTCACTGCAACACCAAAGAGCAAGCCGAAGCAGTGTTGCAAGCAATCCGCGAGCGGCTTGGACAGGTGAAGTTGCAGATCAAGGAAGCCAAGACACGCATAGCCTACTGTAAGGACTACAGACGCAGGCAGAGTCACCAGACCGTCAAGTTTGAATTTCTGGGGTTCAGTTATCAGCCCCGCAAGAGAATCAGCAAACGAGACGGCAAACCCTTTATGGGGTTTACTGCTGAAATCAGTCCATCCAACCAGAAGAGAATCCGCCAGGTAATACGAGAACTCAAAGCTTGGAGAAATACCCAAATGGAGATAACCGTACTTGCGGATTTGCTTAACAGTAAACTCAGAGGCTGGATCCATTACTATGGCAAATACAGCTGCAGAACCTTCAGACGTACCCTGCAAACGATAGACAAACGATTAATCACGTGGATCAGTAAGAAGTACAAACTTGGTTACCGCAAGTCGTGTCGAAAACTCCAGGTGATCAAACAGGAAAACCCGACCCTGTTTTACCACTGGCAAAGGAACTACTGAATTTGTTTATAAAGAATAACACGAGCCGTATGACGGGAGACTGTCACGTACGGTTCTGTGAGAGGCTTAGGGGTGAAACTCCCCTTTGCCTACTCGGCGATTTCGCGTCTTCGTGGCCATACATATCGGGCTAATTAATTACTTGTTTTTAGTTTTCTCACAGGCTCTCGAAGGGGGACACTCTTCAATAAATTCTTATGTGGAACTCAGGTTAATTTATATCCTGTTTCTTATCTCCTACCACATAAATCAAAGATCGAATAATCGAAAATCTTCAATCAAAGATGCCATCCATCACCCTCTTCTCCTGATGATGGCCAGCGTACATCGCGATATGCACACCAGCTTTCCAGATTCATTTTCGATGCGGATCTCCCACACGTGGGTTTGCGCGCCGCGGTGAATCGGTCTGGCAATGCCGGTAACCTTGCCTCCCAGCCTCACGGATTTTACGTGATTGGCGTTGATTTCGAGCCCCACGGCCGTGTGATTTTCATCATCAAGGTTCAGCCAGGCCCCGATGGAGGCCAGCGTTTCGGCCAGTGCCACGGAGGCCCCGCCGTGCAGGATGCCGAACGGCTGGATGGTATTTTCTGTGACGGGCATGGAGGCGCGCATTTCATCACGGCTGAGTTTCTCAAATTCAATACCGAGGGCATCCCCCATGTTTTTCCGGCCGGACGATAACATCAATTCCGCTTTTTCGCGGACCGACTCTTCAATTTCTAAGTTCATAGTTCTGTTTTATTGTTGGTAAAGCGCAGCGGACTGAAAAAGTAGAACTTTTTTTGAACAAATTTTTAAGAGTCCCGGCAAAGTGTAAATAATGAAGTTATGGTGTAAATCTAAATCCTGATTTCTGAATCGGGACATCTACTACCTGATATCTATCTCTTGTCTTGATCTAAAGAATCACAGTATTGTTACGGCTAACCATTCTCTTGTACTTTTGCCTTGATGCAAAAGTACCAAAAAATCAAGGCGATGAATTCCCGAAGCGTTCGCTACGACTGCGCGGTACGAATCCAAGGCCCCGCCCTGATGATTTCAGCATCTTAGTGTAGATCACATCTTGCGTGGCTTAGGATTCGTAAGGCACCGCTTCATCTTGCGAACCGGGAATTCAAGGCCGAAAGGATTCATCAGAAAATCAGATCTGCTTTAGTACAATGCGGTCTCAAGTCCTATCGGGACAGCTTCACATTCTTTTTCAGAGGCGTAACCTATTGATTATTAGAACAAGAAAATTTCACTAAAAAGTGTGTGAAAGTCAGAAAAAGTAGAACTTTTTTTTGAACAAATTTTTAAAAGTCCCGGCAAAGTGTAAATTAAGAGAGTAACAGTGTTAACCTGACTCAATCAGCCAAAAAACCGCTTTTTCCCGCCATGAGTGAAACCAAACTGACGCTGCCTGAATTAATCTATAAAGGCCTTGAGAAATATCCGGAAGGCCTGTTCTCATCCACAAAAAGGGGAGGCAAGTGGTACCCTACCGAGGTGGAAACTTTCAAACGAAAGGTGAGAAATCTTGCACTTGGCCTGTACGACCTTGGTGTGAGGCCGGGCAATAAAGTGGCTATACATTCCGAGAACTCAACCGAATGGCTGATCTGTGATCTGGCAATTCTTTCAATCGGAGCTGCCAATGTACCCATTTACACCACACAGCCGGGCGACCAGATCAAGTATATCCTTGAAAATTCCGATTCTGTGGTTCATATCGTATCAAGCGATGAGATGTTTGCAGAAACCAAACCGCTGATCAAAAGTGTGAAATCGGTAAAGGCTGTAATCTCGATCCGGGGATCAAAGCACAAAAAGCTGAAGTCGTTCGAAGAAGTGCTGGAAGCTGGCAGCAAGCTGAATGAAAAGGAGCCGGAGCTCTTCGACAAGCTACGCAGTGATGTGAAGCCGGATGATCTTGCAACACTGATCTACACATCGGGAACCACAGGATTGCCGAAGGGTGTGATGCTGACCCACAGTAACATCGCCTCAAACGCAATAGCATCACTTGAAAAACTGCCGTTTGATGCAAAGGAATTTCACGGGCAGAACGTTCTCTCGTACCTGCCGCTCTCACACGTGTTTGAGCGGATGGTGGAATACATGTACATGAGTATGGGCTGCCGGATCTACTTTATTGAAGTAGTTGAGGAGATCCGGGACGACATGCAGTATGTGCAGCCGTTTTTCATGGCTAGTGTGCCAAGACTGCTTGAGAAGATCCATACAGGCGTGAAAGTGAAGGGGCAGGAGATGTCAGGGGCCAAGAAGAACCTCTATTACTGGGCCATCTACCGTACTGAGGATTACAATCCGGAGAATCCTCCTTCCGGGCTGGACGCTGTTAAACATAAAATTGCCGATAAACTTATCTACAGCAAAATCAGGGCTCTGTTTGGCGGAAACCTGCGCGGAGTGGTGAGTGGCGGGGCGGCCCTCTCGCCGGAGGTGTTCAAATTCATGAATGCGATTGGGTTCATCTGTGTGCAGGGGTATGGGTTAACCGAAACTTCGCCCGTAATTACGGTACAGACTCCCGGCGATATGCGGATTGGCACATCCGGAAAAGCACTGAGTGGTGTGGAGGTGAAAATTGCCGAGGATGGCGAAATCCTCACCCGCGGCCCGCATGTGATGAAAGGCTACTACAAAAACGAAGAGCAAACCAAAGAGGTGATGACCGATGACGGCTGGTTCAAAACCGGCGATATTGGAAAGCTTGATGATGATGGTAATCTCTATATCACCGACCGGAAGAAGTCGTTGTTTAAACTGTCGACCGGCAAGTACGTGGCTCCGCAAAATGTGGAGAATCAGATCTCCGGATCCGGCTTCATTGAGCAGATTGTGGTGATTGGCTATCAGCGCAAATTCTGCTCAGCCCTTATCGTACCGGCCTACGACAATGTAATAAAGCGCCTGAACCGTGACGGCTATGATCCATCGAAACCATATTCCAAAGACGAAAAAATCCGCGAGCTGATCCAGCAGGAAGTGGACAAAGCCAACAAAACCCTCTCACCCTGGGAGCAGGTAAAGAAGTTCGAATTACTTGAAGAACCTCTGACAATTGATAGCGGTGAACTCACTCCAACCATGAAGGTAAAACGTCCCGTGGTGCTCGAGAAGTTTAAGGTGGAGATAGATGGGATGTACGGGGAGGATTAGTCTTGAGTAGCAAGTATCAAGTACTGAGTAAAAGTATTGAGAAGGGCTTGAATAAAAAGTCCCCTCTTGAGAGGGGATTTATGGGTGTGTTGATTATGGCACTGAGCCTGAAGTGAACACATCCCTGAGTTCAGAAGACGCGCGTTGCACGCTTCTTCATCTCTGTCCCCTCTCGAGAGGGGATTTTCCCCACCACCACCCAAAAAACAAATTCAGAATCAAAACCAACACAAGTTTTTAAAAACTCATGACTCAAGACTCAGGACTCAAGACTAAAAAAATCCAAAAGGTCCTCATCCTCGGCTCCGGCGTAATGGGAAGCCAGATTGCGGCGCATTGTGTGAATGCGGGATTGAAGGTGAAACTGCTCGATCTGAAATCGGATGATCCGAAGCGGCCGAACAAAACGGTGGAGGAGAGTATTCAGAAGCTCACCAAAATGAATCCGGCACCGCTGGGTGACCCGGACTGGGCGGAGCGGATCTCACCGGGCAATTTTGAGGACAACCTGGAGTGGATTGCCGATACAGACTGGGTCTGCGAGGTGATTGTGGAGCGGATGGATATCAAAAAGGAGATGATGGCGAAGATTGAGAAGGTTCGCAAGCCGGGCACCATCGTCAGCTCCAACACATCCGGGCTGCCGATATCACAGATCAGCGAGGATGTGAGTGATGAGTTGAAAGCTCATTTCCTGGGCACGCACTTCTTCAATCCCCCACGCTACATGAAGTTGCTGGAGATCATCCCGACTGAAAGTACGGATGATTCGGTGACAGAGTACATGACCCGCTTCTGCGAAAAGATTCTCGGAAAAGGGGTGGTGCTTTGCAAGGACACGCCTAACTTTATCGCCAACCGGATCGGTGTCTTTTCGATGGCCTCGATGATGCCGTGGTTT
>PWWL01000098.1 GCA_003561515.1 Balneolaceae bacterium | reverse complement strand
TTCTATAACCACGATGAGAGAAGAGACCGAAAACTGCTTTTAAAGCGAAAAGAGATTCGTGAAATTGATAAAAGCATAAATCAGAAAGGGTTTACGCTGGTACCCCTCAAGCTTTACTTCAAAGGTGGGTACGCAAAAATTTTACTTGGTCTGGCAAGGGGTAAAAAACAGTATGATAAACGCGAAGACATCAAGCAAAAAGACGCAAAGAGAGAGATTGACCGTAAAATTAAAGGTACATACAAGGTAAATCTTTGACATAAAAAAAGGCTGAGCCTTTTCGGGCACAGCCTTTTTCTAAACTTTAGTGTTTCTTTCTCAGGTACTGTTAACCTTCTTCCTCACGCTCTTCGAGCAAGGTTTCCAGTCGCATTCTCAGTTCCGAATCTTGTTGAGCACCCATGTTAATGCTGTCAAAACGCTGTGCAGTAAGGTCGTGGCTTTCTATGGCTGCAATCATTTCTTGCTGAGCCTCACCTTGAATTTCTATAAGCTTTGGTTGAAGCGCTTGTATCTTAGCCATTTCATCTTCGCTCATATCTACCTGATCTGCCATTTGCGGATTTTGCATTGCCATCATCAGTTCCTGAAAACGCTGAAATGACATGTCTTCGGATTCAACTGCCTCCTGAAGCTTTTCCTGTGTCTTCATTTGGATGGGTTCAAGGTCAATTAATGCATTCACAAAATTTTCGATCTCTTCATCGCTCACATCTTCAGAAGTGGGCAATTCTGGCATTTGCTGCTGCAGCTGGGCAAAGAGAGTACCTGCCCCAAATAACATCACCACGAGAGCAATGCTTAAAGTTCTTAACGTCTTCATTGTATTGGTTTTATTTTAAATATATGTTGATATAGTGCTTTCAACATGAATTTATTGATAATTGTTTCGATCAAGATGAGGTTATTTGGTGCCAATAACAAAAAAGGCTGTCTGAATTTAATCCCGACAGCCTAAAGAAATGTTAAAAGAGACTCCTGTAAGCCGAATTCTGTTCCCTGAATATTTTCAGGGCGGCAATCATTTATCTGGCCTTACGGTCGCCCGTAAGATCTAAGCGTTCCACCCGGCTGTATGGCGACGGATTGCGCACAGCCTGCGTGAACTTGCACCCCGTGAGGTTTACCATGCACGTGAACGTCACCGCTCGCGACGGTGGGCTCTTACCCCACCTTTTCACCTTTACCCATGAATATCTTCAGGGGTAGTTTGTTTTCTGTGGCACTGTCTGTCTTTACAGCCTTTAAGCTGTAAATCCTTCCGGTTAGGAAGCACGGTATCCGTAGGTGTTCGGACTTTCCTTCCCTTGCTGTTGCAAAGAACGATTGCCCGGAGCCCTGTTAACACTACACTATAAAGATACGCTTTTATTGTTCCATTTAGTATGGAACCCGGAACAATCAAAAAACCGCTACTAACGCTAAACTTTATATTTGAAGCTGCTTTTTAGCCTCATCAAAAAAAGAGGGGTCAATTACGATGCGGCCGCTGTTCTCGTCGATGATTACCTTGTTTTTTCTTCTTACTTCGACTTGTGTTTGTGGTGGCAGCGACATACCCAGAGCCGCTCCGCGCTCCATAGCAACAACAGCAATCCCGTTCGATAAACCATTTCGCAGTCTGTTATAGCTTCTTACATATCTCGAATCAAGTTCTTTCTCGAGTTCTTCTCTTTTTTCAAGAAGTTTGTCTTCTTCATTTTTCGTACTCTCGATAACTTCATCGAGGTTTTCCTTTTTATTTTTGTGGAGCTCTTCAGTTTCGGAAAGCTTCTGTTTTTGCTCTTCAAGCTCACCTGCAACCTCTTCAACTCGTTTCTCAATCTCTTCTATCCTTAAAACTGAATTTTCAACAAAAGTTTTCTGCGACTCAATTTCTTTTGTGAGTGCGTCGTATTCCCGATTGTTTCGTACCGTAAGCTGCTGCTCCTCATATTTTTTCGTCTTCTCTTTTGATACTTCAATCTCGTTTTCCAGCCTTGCTTTCTCGCTCTTAAGGCTGTCAGCTTCCTCTTCGAGCTGATTAATTTTGGCATTAAACCTGGCGATATTTGTTTCAATGTCGAGAACTTCTTCGGGAAGATCACCTCGTAACTGTCTGATTTCGTCTATCCTGCTGTCGATGTATTGTAAATTTGCAAGTTGTTGGAGTACATCTTCCATGGTGTTAAATCGGGAATTTTTAGATGTTTTTATTTTCAAAATCTGTTACGTAAATCCTCATCGGGTTGGTTACCGATTCGGTGGCATCCACTTCGAGTTGTTCAAAAGCTTCCGCAAGCTCCTTTCGTACTGCTTCAACTACAGGAAACTCACTTTCATAGTGACCCGCATCTACCAATAAAAAGTCTTTATTCTCCGTGAAGTAATCGTGGTATTTAATATCGGCTGTAACAAAGGCATCTGCGCCGGCTTTTACCGCGGCTTTTTTCAGAAATACACCTGCTCCGCCGCACACTGCAACTTTGCGGATACGTTCGGAACTGCCCGAAAAACGAACGGAAGGCACATCCAAAGCCCGGCAAACGAGGTGGAGAAATTCGTCCATCGCAATGCCTGAATCGGGATAGTATCCAATCACACCCATTCCAAAATTATTTGTGGGTGTATTAACCTCCATCTCTTGAAAGCTTCCCCTCTTCAGGAGCTCTTCTTTTTCGAGTGCTGCACGAAGTTGTGCAACGTTGTGCTGGTCAATAATGGCTTCAAAGAATTTTTGGCCTTCCTTACGGCCGTCCACTTCCCAAAAGTGTGCCTCTTCAGCAGAATAATAATTGAGCAGTTTCAAAACTGCTTCAGAGTCATCTACGTCGGTTGTGAGAGAGATCTTTCTGCTGATGTTGTAATTTTTTTCCAGAAACTGTAGGTCGTCAAGGCCCAAATTATTGGCCAAAACAAAGGAAACGCCATCAAGCGCGGCGTCAAGGTTGGTGTGTACGGATAGAAGGGCAATGTTATTACGGATCATTTTATAAATAATCCGTCCTTGTTCGTCTACGGGATTGATTGAAGATATTTCCTTAAAAATGAGAGGATGATGTGAAACAATGAGCTCACATTTTTTTTCGAGTGCTTCATCAACCACGTCTTCAGTAACATCCAGACAAACCAAAATTCGTGATACCGGTGCGGAAGGATCTCCAAGAATCAGACCTACATTGTCATAACTCATCTTTATTCCGGGCGGTGCCCATTGGTGCATAAAGTTGGTTATATGCCGAACCTGTGTGTTCAAGTGGTGCGGCCTCCGGCTTTTGGATGTGGGTTTCTCCCAGCTTGGTTTTGGAGGCCCGCGTTTGCCCTTATGTAGGTGTTTCGCACGTTTGTCATAATCAGTATCACAGTTCAAAAAAATACGATTATTTTCAATCCATTAAAAACATTTTCGTTCTTCATCCCCACCTTTTATGATAACCGGCTGTTACTTCATTGAAAGAACCTTATCTTTATTTTGTTCAAGACAAATACAACCCGGTTTGCGGCTTCTGTTTCACTGTTTCACGATAAATCATTTGATATGAGCTCAATTCTCACAGACAGGTATGAAAATGTAAAATCACGCATAATAAATGCATGCAGGTCTTGCGGACGAAACCCGGATGAGATAACTCTCGTTGCAGTTAGTAAAACCAAGCCGGACAGTGATATACTCGAACTGCTTAATCATGGTCACCTGCACTTCGGTGAAAACCGCGCCAAGGCTCTTGAAGACCGTATGGAATCTATTGACAACCCAGAGGCTGTTTGGCATTTTATCGGGAACCTTCAAACCAATAAAATCAAGTATATGGTGCACCGCGTGAACTGGATTGAATCCATTCATAAAAAGAAAGCTCTGAAAGAAGTGGAAAAACGGGCGTCAGAGATCAATCGCGTTGTTAATGTATTGGTGCAAGTTAACATCAGTGATGAAGACCAGAAGAGCGGTTGCGACCCTGAGCAGCTTGAGAGCATTCTTGCCTATGGACACGACCTCAAGCACACCCGGATTCTCGGACTGATGGGCATGGCGACTTTTACCGACCACCCTGAGAAAGTGCGTCCCGAATTCCGGCTGCTCCGGGAGTTGAAAGAGAAGCATCAGCACATGAATGGCGGAGGGGTTGACCTAAAGCACCTCTCCATGGGCATGACCAATGACCTGGAGGTAGCCATCGAGGAGGGATCGACCATGGTGAGGGTGGGAACCGCCATCTTCGGAGAGCGCAACTATTAAAAGATTGGATCGTTATAATGCGACAGAGACTAATCTATTTATTATTTTATTAAGCATCATTAATCTCTCTGTGTGTTATGTCCGGGATAATTTGGATTCTTATACCTCTCGTTGCAATAGTCGGTGCCTATATTATCGACTATCAAAAAAATAAGCTGAAGTGGCAGTCAAAGAACAGCAACACGGATGCCGAACTGGAAGAAGTTCGTGAAATGCTCAGCGTAATTGTGAAGCGTATAGAAAATCTGGAAGCCATTGCCGCTGCAGAACCTGAAACTTTTGGCGGTATAGACATTCCGGATCCTGAAGACCTGAAGGAAGAAAATCGCAATAAGGTGGCCAAAATGGTCGAAAACCGGGGGAACTGATTATGTATGGTGAAGATGTAGCAATTGTATTTATTGTGTTTGGCAGCGTTCTCGCCATTGTTTTTATGGGAATTGTGGGAAGCATCATCAACAATGCAATCAAGCGCAAAGGGGGCGATCTATCTAAAAACAAAGAATTTCTGGCTGCTTTAAGGGAATTCAAGGAGAAGACAGACCGGCGACTTACCAACCTTGAAGCGATTGTAACAGGTGACGAATTGCCGAAACTAAAAATGGAAACTAAAAAGCAGATCAAAAAGGAACCCAAGAGTACAATTGAAATAGAAATCGAGGATAAACCTGATTCTGAAAAGGCTGCTGATAAAAGCCGTCTCAAAAACATGTTAAATCAATAATTGATAACATCCTTTACTCCATGAAACTCACAGCTCTCGAAATTAAGCAACAACAATTTGAAAAATCATTGCGGGGCTACGATGTAACTGAAGTCCAGGCTTATTTAAACTTGATTGCCAGCGAATGGGAACATATGGTTGGCAAAATGCGTGAACTTGAAGCCCAAATCAATAAAATGGATGATAAGCTCAAGCATTATGAGCGTGTTGAAGAAGCCCTCCATGAAACCCTGCAAACCGCAAAAGACAGTGCCGAACAAAAACTTGGCGGAGCAAGAAAAGAAGCTCGAAATATTATCGAAAAAGCTGAAATAGAAGCCAACTCCATCATCCGTGAAGCCAGCCAACAAAGACAGCAGATTCGTCAAAGCATTCTTCGGCTTCTCGACCGGCGCGATGAAATTATCGGCGGTATTGGCTCGTATCTCGAAATAGCTTCTGAATCCCTGCAACAATTCAGCAAGGATGAAGCATCACTTTTCTCAATGCCTAAAGAGGAGGAAACTGAATTTGAATTGAATTCAAGATTTACGAAAAATAACTCTACCGGCGAATACGAGGAAGATTATGATGAAGGACTGACACAAAAAAAACATCAAAGTCTCGACGACATCCTGGACGAACTTGACTAACTGCGAACCGGTATCATTCAACCATTCTGCCTTCCAGCAACCCGACCATTTATGAGTACATTTTCTATTGAAACTTTCCGCAAACAGCGAAGTGAAGCGCTGAGCTACATCCAATCCAAAACAGAAATGCGCCCAGAGTATATGCTGATACTCGGAACCGGACTGGGTCAGCTGGCGGAAGAGATGGATGTTGAAATTGAAATACCCTACGACCAAATTCCTCATTTTCCGGTGTCGACAGTAGAAAGCCATGCAGGCAAGCTACTGTTTGGGACATTGGGCGGAAAGGAGGTTGTTGCCATGCAGGGACGGTTTCATTACTACGAAGGCTACACAATGCAGCAAATTGCATTTCCCGTCCGTGTTTTAAAAGCCAACGGGGCAATGACACTATTTGTAAGCAACGCCTGCGGTGGCATGAATCCCAGCTATCAGCGGGGCGATATCATGCTGATTCGTGATCACATAAACTTACTTGGCGATAATCCGCTAATGGGCCCGAACGATGACGAGCTGGGGCCTCGTTTTCCGGATATGAGTGAGCCATACACTGAACGGCTTATGGATATTGCGCAGACAGCGGCCCTTGAACAGGCAATACCCATGCACCAGGGAGTGTATGTTGCTGTAAGCGGACCCATGCTCGAAACGAAGGCCGAATATCGCTACCTCCGTCTTATTGGCGCTGATGTTGTTGGTATGAGCACCGTGCCAGAAGTTATTTCTGCGGTGCATTTGGGTATGGAAGTACTCGGCGTTTCCGTGATCACCGACGAATGCTTTCCTGAAGCCCTTGAACCGGTTAAAATGGAACATATACTCGAAGCAGCAGCCATGGCTGAGCCAAAAATGACAAGAGTGATTATACGCGTTCTTGAAAAACTCTGATCATTCCCGATCCGGAAAAGGAAGTATTAATCCAAAAAATTACTGAAACATTTTGCTTAGTAACGGCTCTTTATCATAAAAGGATACTCTGTTTCGGACACAATTTTCAGGATTTATGGCTTTGGATGCCAATACGAAAGTTTCCGGTTTTTCCGTTATTCTAAAAGCTTGTTATAAGAGATTTTTTACAACAAAAGTCATACCTTTAACTTGTTTTTTAGCAGCGGTTTTAGTTAAATACCGTAACCCATAATTCAACAGCACATCACTGCATGAGCTTTGACGATTTTGATGAAGGCCCCATTTGGAATGAGTTTCAGTGGGAGTCTCACCTGAACGAGATCGAAAAACGAAGCGAACAACTTCGGCGATTTATCACTTCCGACCCCAAAGGCAACACCCCCCGATGGATCATCCTGCTACAGGAAAGCCTCGATGAACTGGACGCGGTTGAGGCATTTATTGAAGAAGAGCTGCTTCTCGATGAGGCATATTTTCCGGAAGATGAGGACGATTGGGAAGACGACGATGATGAATGGGACGACGACGATTTCTTTTTCCAAAACGACGCTTTTCCTTTCAATGACGATGAAGATGATGACGACTTCGACTACGGCGAAGATTGGAAAGAGCTGAGTGAAGATTTCACCTTCTCAGACTACGGCTCCATCGAAAACCTTGGAGTTTACCAGGAAGCACGAAACTTTGCTGTAGATGTGCTGAAGTGGGGCGAAACGATTCCGTCAAATCTTCAAACACGTCAGGTGCACGAGTTTGTGAGCAACGTACTTAAAATCACTGCTAAACTTGCCGGCGGCTACTCTTTCGGGTTTGAGCAGGATGTGCTTGGCGGTAATATTGCATACACAAAAAAAGCGCTGCACAGTGCAAACGAGGCACTCGATTACCTTCAGAATATGAAACGCGAGCCGTTTATCGTAAAAGCCGTTTATACGCGGTTCCACGGACGGTTGTTCGAAATCCGAAACGAAATCGGTGTCTATGTTCAGGAATTGAGAGACCGCTTCAATCTTGGTATGGAGTAAAACTACTCTGCGCTGATCCTCCGCATTAGCATTACCACCCTGAAATTCATTCCTTATCGCCTTGACTTGATGTGGTTAAGGTCTGTATATTTAAATCTGTCAGAAATTACTGCCAATAGTTCTTTCTATGCATGGTCCGGTAGTTTCCCGATGGATCGGGATTAGAACGCATGTCCCGAAGCCTCGGGAAAGTCACGAGTTCGAGTTTCCGGAGCACAGGCTGATTTAGAATTTGAAATAATGGTCCGGTAGTTCAGTTGGTTAGAACGCCTGCCTGTCACGCAGGAGGTCGCGAGTTCGAGTCTCGTCCGGATCGCAAATAAAAGCTGCTCACACTGTGAGTGGCTTTTTTTGTTTTTGGAGAGTAATCATCAGCAAGAGAATCTGCACTA
>PWWL01000220.1 GCA_003561515.1 Balneolaceae bacterium | reverse complement strand
GATCCAGCCATCAGCCTAAAATCTTCATCATTCACTTCCCCAACCCCAACTCTACCGGGACCGGAAAAACACCGGACTCCGGCAGGTTGGGTGAAACACTACCTCACAACCTGCCATAGTCCCGATCCCGTGCATTTTCGGGATCGGGTCATGGTAGAGTTGTGAACTCCAACCAACAGCTCAAAATCTTCATCATTCACTTCCCCAACCCCAACTCTACCGGGACCGGATAAACCACCGGACTCCGGCAGGTTAGAGTTAGCTCCACGGGTCGGTCGCCTCCACAACCCAGCCATCGAGCGGGTTTTGCGGACAGGCGCTGCAGTGCAAATAGTGTTCGGGCCTGTATACCAGGCCCAGCTTTACGGCGCGGTTGTGTATATCGAGTGAAAGCCGGTCGATATCGTCCTGACGTATCACGGATTCAATAACAGTCTGATCTTCCCAGATATGGATACCCTCCGGCTTTCCCTTCGGCCCGTGCTGCTGCAGTACTGATAACATCCAGGCTGTTTCAGCATCACGGCTTCCATTTCTAAGCAGCAGCATTACGGATTTCGATGAAAAACCCTTGTACGATTCAAGAACTTCATGCAAAACCCCCCACGCCGTGTTAGCCAGCATTACAACACGGTCGGGCAGAATGGTGTAGTCGTAAATTCTAAGCCCCCGGTTTTCGCAGCTCCATTTCAGTCCGCTAACAACTTTATTTCTAACCTGAGGCCGCAAAAGCAGTGCAAGCCGACCGGCGATCCTGAGTTCGACATAAAATGTCTCTTTTCTCTTTTGATATCTCCTCCTCATGATTTCTGTTCTCCTGTTTTTATGATTTTATGTCTCTTTACAGTAAGAGCCAAAAAATGGAAATCCCTTACAGTGAAAAATGACTCAAGCTTTTATTTACCTGCCGATTTGGGTATTATTCAACCGAAATTATCTAACCAGAAAAGCTGACTGTATAACCTGATTTATTATGAAAATCCACGAGTATCAAGCGAAAGAACTTTTTAAAAATTATGGAGTAGCGGTACCCGAAGGCGTGGCCACATCTTCGGTAGAAGAAGCTGTTAAAGCGGCTGAGGAGATGAAAGCCAACGGTACTTCTCTCTTTGTAGTAAAGGCTCAGATTCATGCCGGGGGCCGGGGTAAAGGACGTACCAAAAAGAACAATGCCAAAGGTGTGATCCTCTGCAAAACCATCGACGAAGTACGGGATGCAGCAGAATCGCTGCTTGGCGATACGCTCGTCACTATCCAAACCGGCGAGGAAGGCCAGGTTGTGAAGACCATCTATGTGACAGACGGTGTGGACATCGAGAAAGAGTTTTATCTGGGTATTCTTCTCGACCGTGCAAAAAGCCAGAACGTGATCATGGTTTCGACCGAAGGCGGCGTAGAGATCGAAACAGTTGCGGAAGAAACTCCCGAGAAAATTGTAAAAGAGTGGGTTGAGCCCGGAATGGATCTTGCACCAAACCAGGCACGGCGTCTGGCATTTGCGCTTGGCTTTGAGGGAGATGCCTTCAAGAAGGCCGTCAAGTTCATTAGTGCGCTCTACAACTTCTATGTTGAAAAGGACGCCGACATGGTTGAAATCAATCCGCTTGTGCTCACTCCCGGCGGAGACGTACTTGCTCTCGATGCCAAGGTTACCTTTGACGGCAATTCTACGTACAAACACAAGGATATTCAGGAACTCCGCGACACCTCTGAAGAAAATCCGATTGAGTTGGAAGCTTCCAAGTATAATCTCAACTACATCAAGCTCGACGGAAATGTGGGATGCATGGTGAATGGCGCAGGCCTGGCGATGGCCACCATGGACATCATCAAACTTTCGGGCGGCGAGCCGGCCAACTTCCTTGATGTTGGCGGAGGCGCTAATGTAGAAACCGTGAAAAACGGTTTCCGAATTATTCTGGAAGATCCCAATGTGAAAGCAATCCTGATCAATATATTCGGCGGTATTGTGAGATGCGACCGTGTTGCCAATGGTGTGATTGAAGCAATCAAGGATCCGGAAATAGCTAAAAAAGTGGAAGGAGTGCCCATCATCGTTCGCTTACAGGGTACCAATGCCGAAGAGGCCAAGGTGATCATTGATAACAGCGATCTCAATGTGATCTCAGCTGTGTTGCTGAAGGAAGCAGCTGAAGCCGTATCGAAAGTAATGGCCGCCTGATTACTTTTCAGGCTATAAATTAAAACCCCGGTCTTATCCGGGGTTTTTAGTTTTTACCGGATCCGCTGTTGATATCGAATTCCACGGTAAAGCTTGCGCCGTTGCCTGTTTCGTAGCTGAGCTCTCCCTCCACCTGCTTGGTTAACACTTCAATCAGAGTCATACCCAGAGAACCTTCTCTCATTTCTTCAAATTTTTCGGGCAGCCCAACGCCATCATCTGCCACTGTCAGCTTTGCATTCTTCCCATTCACATTCAGGGTCACACTGATCTTGCCTTTATCCCTGCCCTCAAATGCATATTTGTAGCAGTTATTGATCATCTCATTACAGATGAGCCCTAAAGGCACGGCTCTCTTGATGTTAACATTTAAATTCTCGAGCTGCTTATCGATGGTTATATCCCTGTGACCCGACTCAAATGTAAAGTGGATCATATTGAGCAAATCACTCAGGTAATCAGCCAGATCAACATCAGCGAAAGTCTCATTTTCATAGAGTTTCTCGTGAACCAACGCAATTGACTTAATTCGAGACTGAATCTCATTAAAGCTTTCCTCTGTTCCAGCATTTGGATCTGTTTTTTGAAGCTCAACAAGGCTCGATACAATGGATAGATTATTCTTTACCCTGTGGTGAATTTCTGCAAGCAGCATCTCCTTCTCTTTAAGGGATGCATCCAGTGCTTCCACATACTGTTTGCGTTCGGTGATATCGCGAAGGTTACCGATGATGGCGATCGGCTTTCCGTTTTCATTCTTTAATACCGAGCGCTTGTTGATTACCCAAATGTATTTGCCGGTTTTGGTTCTGAGCCTATACTGAGAGTCTTCCGCCACCTTTGCGTCCACGTTCTTGTCACCCGGCCGAACAACGTCTGTACGCATTTTTTCCACATCATCGGGGTGGGCAATACTCAAAATAAACGGAACACCACCGCGCTTTACATGAGCCGCATCGTACCCTATAAGATCTTTCACAGATGGACTCATATACTTGTACTTGCCTGTCTTAATATCGAGCTGATAAATGACATCCCGCGAGTGACTGAGAACTTTTTGATATTTCTCCTTCTCACGGCCCAGTTTTTCATTGCTTTTGAAAAGGCTTCTGACAAGCACTACGCTGTAAGTTCCGGCAATCAGAAATGCAATGATGATTGCAAAGAAATTCACCCAATAAACGCGGTTTGTAACCCAAAACGAAGCATCGTTTAATGATGCTGCGAAATTAGCTTCAACCGGTGAAAGCAGTTGGTCTAGCTGGTGTATCCTGCTGATGTAGTCAGCGCGCTGGCGATCGGTGAGTTCGCCTTCATTGATGATCTGGTAGAGCTCATCTCCTGTTTGAGTCAGAAATCCGACAATAACATCTCCTTCAATCCAGTAGTCGATGGCATTTCGAAATGGCTGTAGCCGGCCTGCATTTTCATAAAACCAAATGAGGCCCGGTACATGACGCGGATCATTTCCGCCTCGAAGAAAGCTGTTTCTGATTAGCTCATAGTTTGGGCGTGGTGCGTTTAGCTCCATTCTGGCCATTCTGTCGCCATCAATTACCTCGAGATGATTCAGGTATTCGACGTAGAAGTCCAGATCCTCTGTTGAGGCATATTTTATCAGCGAAAGTGCCGCTTCTTTTTGTGCCTTGGTCCATCTTCCTTCACTTGCAATATATGCTTTGGATCCGGAAACAAGACGATCGCCAACCTCATTAATCGCAATGAGCGACAACCCTAAAACCAAAAAAAGAAGTACAAGCCAAACAGTATGTTTGTTACCCCCGCTCGTTAGCTTTTTCATTTTCAAACCAACCAGCCTTAGTCAAACCTATACGATTGCATGTTTCTCTAAAAATAGTATGTCTCTCCCGGAATGATATGCTTCATGGTTAACTCTGTCACTCCGGTTCTAGAAATTCAGAATAATTACTCTACCCCTAACTGAATTTTCACAAAAATGATCAAATATTCTTTGAATACCCAATTAATTAATCCAATTTTTACCCCATTAGTGTTAGGTTTATTTAATTTTGGACTAGTGAATCTGGATGATGGCATTAAATAGCATCGGGTTATATTTATGTTGCCCGCAAATATCCCCTCGCAGCCAAACTCTTTCAGACACACATCTTTTCCTCGTTTAAACTATGATACCGTGAACCATTACCAAGTTAAATAGATAACAGCACAAAATTCTTCAATGAGTTAGCCGAAGTGAGACTTTACAATTTTTCATTCTGCCTTTAAACATCCGGTCAAAAGTCGGGATAAAACTTATGTTTAGTGGGTTTGCATGAAGAAATCTCTTCTCTTCATACCACTTCATCGCTTCTGCTGATTCTATATACCATGCTATCATAGCACCAAATTTTCAGTATGTAGGGATGTTGAGAAGAGTACCGTTTCTCAGCTTTCCATGCTGTAAACAATTTCACTCAGCTTTTCACGCAAAACCCGTAAATCTGGGTAGATCCCTTCATTACTCACTCCCACATGCTGGCGGTTTGTAAGTAAAATGTACATACGGCCTGTTCCCGGATGAAGCACAAAATTGGTTCCGGTGAACCCGGTATGGCCAACAGAGCTCTCAGGTAGTTTTTTAGCATGGAGCACCTGGGGCGACTTCGCCCACCCAAGACCGCTGCCCGTATGATCAGCTTCCGTAAATAGTGCAATGGTTTCGGGACTTAATACCGGGTCTTCCCGATGTATGCCCGCATTCAAAATGAGCTTCAGCAGCTCGTAAATCTCCTCGGCGGTAGAAAACAACCCGGCGTGGCCTGCCACACCGCCATGCGTATACCAGGCATTTCCATCGTTCACTTCACCTCGCAGCGTGTGGCTGCGCCAGCCGGTCCAGCTTTCGGTATCTACGTCCACATTGTATCCGAAACCGAGTTCATGCACCATCTTCTTTTCGAACGGATTGCCGTGCGAGGTTGAAACGATCAGTCTGAACTCCTCAGCGTCGGGATTAAATATCGTGCTCTCCAGTCCGAGACGGGAGTAGATCCTCTCATGCAAAAAGCTATCGAGACTCTGGCCCGAAACAGTCTCAATCACATCACCCAGAAGCATAAACCCGGGATCACTGTACCGGCGCTGCTCACCCGGTGTTCCGCCCAGCGGCTGTTCTGCCAAAAACTGCCTGCGTTCAGCCGCGTTCGCAGCTGCATAATAGGTGGGATACCACTGTAACAGACCCGATGTATGATTGAGCAGCATTCGCACAGTTATTGCGTCATGCACTTGTGTGTCAAATTCTGGAAGAATCTCTCCAAGCCTCGTGTCGATATCAATCAAACCGTCGGAATGGAGTGCCATCGCTCCGTAGGTTGTGGCAAATATCTTGGTAAGTGATGCCAGATCGAACAAATGGGCAGTTGTTGTGCTATCGGGCCGGTCAATCACTCTGAGGTTTTCGTCGTAGAGGGAAGCAAAGCCATATGCTTTGAGATGGAGTATTTCATCACCTTCTGCAACAAGCAGCACGGCTCCCGTGAATAAATCATCCCTCAGTGCCAGTTCAATCAGTTTGTCTGCTTCTTCAATGCCGGATTTTACTTCATCGCGAACATCCGTGCATGATATCAACAAGGTTGAGAGAAGAGTAAATAGAGCGAGCGAAATTGTGAATAGATTCTTCACCGTCACGAAATCGTTCTTTTAATCTCTTCGTAGTAGTCTTCGTAAAAGGTAACGACTTTGTCCATCTCAAACTCTTCCGCTCTTTTTCGGGCGTTTTGTGACATTTTTTCGTGCAGGGATTCATCCTTTAAAATCCTGGTTGCGTATTTGCCCATGCACTCAATATCAGCAAGTTCACACAAGTAGCCTGTTTCACCATGAATATTTACCTCCGGCAAGCCCCCGATATTGGAGCTCACCACCGGTACGCTGCAGCTCATGGCCTCAAGGGCGGCCAGGCCAAATGTTTCGCTGCCCGACGGTATCATGAATAGATCGGATATCGACAGCACCTCCTCCACCTGTTCCTGTTTGCCAAGAAAGCGGACATGGTCGCACATGCCAAGCTCCCTGCATTTTTGCTCGGCTCTGGGCCTGTCGGGGCCATCACCCACCATCAACAGCTTCGCCTTCACTCCATTTTTTAGAACCTGGTTGAAAACTGATATCACATCGGGTACGCGTTTAACTTCCCTGAAGTTGGAAACGTGAGTCACAACTTTCTCTCCCTCGGGACATATCGCTTTTTTAAAGTGCTCTTTTTTGGACCTTTTGAATCGTTCAAGATCAATGAAGTTTGGAATAACCTTGATCTCTTTCTTGATGTCGAAGTAATTGTAGGTTTCTTTTTTCAGGTATTCGGAAACTGCTGTAACGCCATCGCTTTGATTGATTGAAAAATCGACCACCTGCTTGTAGCTCGGATCGCTGCCAATAAGCGTAATATCGGTACCGTGCAACGTTGTGATTACGGGCACATGTTCTGCCTTGCTGTTCAGTATCTGCTTGGCAAGGTAGGCGCTGGTTGCGTGCGGTATCGCATAGTGCACATGAAGAATATCCAGTTTTTCGTACTGGATCAGGTTCACCATCATGTTGGCTAGAGCCAGGTCATAAGGCGGATACTCAAATAGAGGGTAGCTGCTGAGGTCCACCTCATGAAACGTGATATCGGTTCTGAATGAATCGAGCCGGGCTGGACGCGCGTAGCTCAGGATGTGCAGGTTATGCCCGCGGTTTGCCAGACCTTTCGCGAGTTCGGTTGCTACAACGCCGCTTCCGCCAAATGTAGGGTAACAGACAATACCGATGTTCATGAAGTTTCTCCGTTTAGAAATTGATCTCAAATATAGCCACTTGCTTTGGATATTCAGAAAACAGAACTGAATCGAACTTCGTTTTAAACCGGCAGTAAAACTGTAGGACTGAATTCGTAACACAGCCACTCAGCTATTAGGTGAAAATCACCTTAACTGTTATATTTACAGCTTCTATTTCCCGGCAACGCATAAAGATTTACTGATTTATGGCAGGACATTCGAAATGGTCCAACATCAAACATAAAAAGGCCAAAGAAGACGCAAAACGCGCCAAAGCGTTTACCAAGCACATTCGCGAGATCACCGTTGCTGCACGTGAAGGAGGCGGCGACCCATCGGCTAATCCAAGGCTTTCACTCGCCATCGAGAATGCCAAGGGTGTAAACCTGCCGAAAGACAACATCGAGAGGGCAATAAAAAAAGGCACAGGCGAATTGGATGACGGATCAGGCAACTACGAAGAGGTTACCTACGAGGGATACGGGCCGGGTGGAATCGCCTTTTTCATTGAGGCCACCAGCAACAACCTGAACCGCACGGTTGGTGAAATCCGTCACATCTTCACCAAGCATGGCGGCAATCTCGGCACCGACGGATCGGTTGCATATCTTTTCGAGCAGAAAGGATGGATAAAAGTGGCATCCAACGGCCTTGATGAAGAGGAGTTTATGTTAAATGCCATCGACGCGGGTGCGGAAGATGTGATTGTTGAGGATGACTTTATTGAAGTGGTTACAAGCCGCAGTGACCTGATGACGGTTCGCAAGAACCTCGAAGATTCCGGAGTTACCATAGAAAGTGCCGAACTTATTCGAATCCCATCAACCGAGGTTGCAGCTGATCCCGACACAGCACGAACCAACCTTAAAATGATGGACAAGTTTGATGAAAATGATGATGTTTCTAACATTTTCACCAACATGAAACTCGACGATGAAACCCTGGCACTGCTTAGCAGTGAGTAATTTTTCGAACATACGCTGTTCATAATTACATCGTTATATGATCTGCTTTAAATACAGAACCGAACCGGAACCATGAGATTTATTCTGATCCTGCTATCAGCACTCTTTATTACTGCTTCTGCGGTGAGCGATGCCCGCAAGGCAAATGAAGCATTTCAGCGGGGAGATTATGAAACGGCGGCGCAGCTATACCGACAGGCTATAGACCAGAATCCCGATGACGCCCGCTTATGGTTCAACCTGGGAAATGCCCTCGCACGAATGGGCTCGGCCGATGAAGCTGCAGAAGCTTATGAGCAGTTTAAAAGCAGGGCTGACGATCGCCAGCTCCGGGCAATGGGCGATTATAACAAAGGCAGGTTGCTGAGCGACATGGAAGAATACGAAGAGGCGCTAAAACATTTTCGTGAAGCATTGAGAAATAATCCGGATGATGATGATGCTCGCCATAATTTCGAACTTGCCCAGCGCCGGCAGCAGCAACAGGAAGAGGCTCAGCAACAGCAGCAACAGCCCGAACAAGATCAGGGTGAAGATGAGCAGGACGGAGACCAGGAGCAAGAGCAGGATCAGCAGGGAGACCAGGATCAGCAAAGCGGACAGCAGCCCCAGAACATGGACCAGGATCAGTCTGAGCAGCAGTCACCTGCAGAAATGACGCGTGAAGAAGCCGAAAACCTGCTCGACGCGCTCGAACAGCTCGAACGGGAACTCCTTGAAAACAGGAAAAAAGAATCCTCCGAAAACAGACCGAGAAATGACAGAGACTGGTAGCATTTATACGATCTCCTCCATTATTTCCCTGGTTTTGACCATTTTCTCTGTAACTGGCCAAACCATGCAGGTACAGGACTTTACGCTCGAAGCCACCGTATCCGAAAATAGAATCTTTATCGGTGAACAGTTCACCGTTAGCGTTGAAGTGAGCGGAAGCAGCATGAGAGGCGTTTCACTGCCTGTGCTGCCAAGAATTGATGGCATCGGTATTCTGAGCTCCACCCCATCAAGAAGCACAAGCATTTCGATCGTAAACGGCCGAACCACAACGAGTACAACCTACACATTTTCTCTGGTGGCGCGCGAACAGGGCAATTTTACCATACCCCCGATCTCCATCGATATTGACGGCGAAACGCATACCACCAATTCCATACCCATTGAGATTATCGAGAGGCGAAACCTTTCGCAGGGTGAGGGCCGGCAGCTGCCCGACATTTTTCTCGAGATTGATGTGGATGATGCCAATCCCGTGCCCGGCCAGCAAATTGTAGCCAGCCTTAACCTCTACTTTAAGCAGGGTGTTGAAATTACGTCATTTCAACCAACCGCCGGCTGGAGAACCGATGGCTTCTGGAAAGAGGAATTGCAAAACATCCGTCAGCCGCAAGCCGAATCGGTGATCTTAAACGGGGTTAGATACCGCAAGGCAACCCTTATACGGTATGCCCTTTTCCCAAGCAGAAGCGGTAGTTTCTCGCTGGCCGAGTTTCCGTTAAACGTAGGGATACGCACCCAGCCCCAGCGTAATGATCCCTTTGGCAGCTTCTTTGGATCGGGCACCAATCAGCGCCGGGTTTCGGTTGAATCGGAACCCGTTGAAATAACTGTGCGTCCGCTGCCCGCGGCACAAAATGCTCTCTCAATGAACGCAGTGGGCGATCTGCGCGTGGAAAGGCGGCTGAACCTGAATGAAGTGAAGACAGGTGAAACAATCGAACTGATCACAAAAGTTGAAGGTACGGGCAACATTCCGCTGGTCCGAAGGCCATCCTACGATTTTCCCGATGGACTCGATCGGTACACTCCCCAGGAAAGCAGCAACGTTGAACGGCGAGGGCTTAATATCAGGGGAGATAAAACGTTTTCCGAGTTGATTGTTGCCAGGGCTCCCGGTACCTATATAATTCCTGAAGAACGGGTTGCGATTTACGATCCTGAAGGTGGCCGTTACCGCTACATAACCCTTCCGGCACTCAGTTTTGAAGCACGTCCTGCACCAGGTGCACCCGTTGTAACTGCAAGCACCACCGCCGGCAGCCTTACACCTATAAATGGACTCGCCATATGGCACAATCAGTCTGTGCGGCCACTTCATCAAACAAGCTGGTTTTGGATTCTGCTTGCCATTCCGGCGCTTGCTTTGATTGTAGGGCTACAGCAAAAACACTATCGCCACAGGCTGTTGACCGATTCCGGATTTGCGAGGGCTCAGAGAGCAGTTGAAAATGCAAAAGATCGGATCAGCAGTGCCCGGGAGGCTGTTGACAACCATCAACCGAAAGAGTGCTATGGATTCCTTCACAAAGCTATCACGGGATTCATTTCCGATAAACTTGGCCTGCCGGAAGCAGGATTTTCTGATGCGGAACTGATTGATAAAGTGAAGGAAAATGGGGCGGATGAAAAGCTCATCAAACAGCTGAAGGGAATGCTGGACAAGTGCGCCACTATCAGCTATGCTCCAGCCGGTTCGGCCGATGACCAGATGACCGATACCGACAAAACCGAGAAACTGGTCTCCGAACTCAGAAAACTGCTTTAAATATTCGTGAGACGTCTTACAGCACTTTTAGTACTTATCATACTTACGGCTCCTGCACTCATGGGCCAGCAGTCAAGATTTGACGAAGCCACATTTCTTCTTGAAAAACAGGAGTATCGCGAAGCGCTCACTCTCTACAAATCCATTGCCGATGACGGAGATATTTCGGGTGCTTTATGGCTGAACATGGGCATTATTTACGCCCGGCTCGACTCGCTTGGAATGTCGAAGTACTATCTTCTTCAGGCCGAAAAATTTCCAGAGACACGTGAACTGGCCGGGGATGCACTCAGCTATGTGAATGAACGATTTAGCCGGAGATCAGCGGTTTTACCGCCGCTTCCCTGGGACCGTTTTTTCAGCTACCTGTCGGAATCGGTTGGTTTGACCTGGCTGTTTGCCATCGCATTTTTCTTTCTCTATGGCGGTGTGGGGCTGCTGATATACTCCTGGTTTACCCGGTCATACAAAAAACCTTTCAGCTACTCTGCCTCAGCGCTGCTTGCAATTTCAATTCTCGTATTCGCATCGGCATTCTATGTACACTATCTCGACAACCGGTTTGGCACGGGAGTAATGGTTGACAGACAAAGCACAGTGTATGAGACCCCTGACCCTGAATCTGTTGAAGTAAGCACCGCTTATGAAGGCTACATCATGAGGGTGGACTTAAATAGAAGTTCAGAAAGTGATGAGTGGAGCTACGTCCGGCTCGAAAACGGACGGCATGGCTGGATCGATACCGGTGCGCTGCGCGTATTCTGACTTGTCCGTTTTAAATGAAATTCACCGGGCAAACTTCTATCTTCCACATCTGTTCTTTTTCAGCTTTATGAGCAAAGCGGCCGTTTCACATTGCTCTCTGCTGTTTTCTGCTAACCGATGACCATACCATAAACCAACATTCCATGAGCGATCCACAAGAATATATCGACCAAAACATTCAAAAATTTCAGGATGAACTATTTGAACTGCTGCGTATTCCGAGCGTAAGTACGGATTCGAAGCACAAAGCTGAAGTCAGGAAAGCCGCAGACTTTCTGAAAAATCAGCTTCAAGAGATCGGACTGCATAATGTGACTCTCCATGAAACACCGGGCCACCCAATTCTTACAGCCGAAAAGTGCCCGCATACAGACAGGCCCACAGTTTTGATATATGGCCACTATGATGTGCAGCCTTCCGATCCGGATCACCTTTGGAAAACTCCCCCTTTCGAACCTACCGTAAAAAATGGAAGGGTTTACGCCCGCGGGGCCAGCGACGACAAAGGCCAGTCTTTTGCTCACATTAAATCTGTTGAATCGTACCTAAAAACGGGAACGGAGCTACCCGTCAATGTAAAATTTATTCTCGAGGGAGAAGAAGAAATCGGATCCACAAACCTTGTTCCTTTTATAAAGAAGAACATAGAGCAACTATCTTGCGACATGGTTCTTATTTCTGATACCGCCATGTTTGCTAAAGATCAGCCCTCCATTACGTATGGACTCCGCGGACTTGCCTACATGGAAATTCACGTGACCGGTCCTAATCGCGACCTTCACAGCGGAGTGTTTGGTGGAGCCGTTGAAAATCCTGCTAATGTTTTGTGCGAAATTATTGCAAAGCTGAAAGACGAAGATGGAGTTATTCAAATACCCGGTTTCTATGACGACGTAGAACCTTTGACTCCTGAAATGCGTGAAGCATATAAAGCCCTGCCTCATAATGATGAGGCTTACAAAGAGGAACTCGGTCTCAAAGCCTTGCACGGTGAAAAGGGGTACAGCAGCCTGGAGCGTGCTTCCGCCCGTCCAACTCTTGATGTAAACGGTCTGTGGAGCGGATATCAGGGTGAAGGCGCAAAAACCGTATTGCCCGCCAAAGCAGGCGCTAAAGTGAGTATGAGGCTGGTGCCCGATCAGGATCCTGATAAAATCTCAAAACTTTTCGCAGATTATGTAACATCTATCGCTCCCGATACGGTATCCGTTGAGGTAGAAGCGCATCACGGCGGCTATCCGGTTGTCATAGATCTTGACTTTTATGGGCTGAAAGCAGCCGCTAAAGCCTTTGGGGAAATCTACGATAAAGAAGTACTATTCAGCCGCGAGGGCGGATCAATTCCCATTGTAGCCGATTTCAAAAAGGTTCTTGGCGTCAACTCTATCCTGATGGGTTTTGGCCTTACCATAGACGCCCTGCACTCTCCCAATGAAAGTTTTTCTCTGAAGGATTTTCACCGCGGTATTAAAACCTCAGCGAAGTTTTTTGAGATCCTGCCGGATTTTGTGGAGTAGAAAATTTGCTCTGATAAGCAGTCAAGCAATTTCAGGCTACAAAAAAAGCCCCGACTTTGATCGGGGCGTTTTACTTTTCTCAAATCAACGAGATTAACCCGGGTTTTCAATCAAGCCGCTCTCAAGCCCATATTTTTTCCCATGGGTTATATCGTCTAGAATATCTTTCGGCTCGTTATTTTCGTCCACAATAACAACCGTTGGCTTGTGATGCCTCGCTTCTTCCGGATCCATCTGAGCATAGGCCATCACGATTACGCGGTCATCAACTTGGGTGAGCCGGGCAGCCGCGCCGTTCAGGCAGCAAACCCTGCTGCCCCTTTCACCGGGTATGGTGTAGGTTTCGAGTCTTGAACCGTTGGTAATATTCACAACCTGCACTTTCTCATACGGCAGTATGTTGGCCATGTCGAGGAGGTCTTCATCTATGGTGATGCTCCCTTCATACATCAGGTTGGCCTCTGTAACCCGCATCTGGTGCAGCTTGGATTTGAACATCGATAGCTTCATTATTAATAGTCTTTAAAATTCAATCAAAATATTGTCGATAAGCCGGGTCTTGCCCAGCCAAACGGCGCCGGCAAGGATATAAGTCTCACCCGATTCCAACGTTTTTACCGGCTGCAGAGTTTTCAATGAAAACGTATTAAGATAATCAATTTTGAAACCTTTTGCCTCCAGTTCGCTCTTCTGATGGTTGATGAGCAGGGACGGGGTATCGACGCCTCCATTCACCTGCTTTTCGATATACTGCAGGCTGCGATAAAGTCCCGGTGCCGTCTTTCTTTCTTCACTGCTCAGGTAAGCATTTCTGCTGCTGAGCGCCAGCCCATCATTCGCCCTTGAAATTGGCACCATAACAAGCTCTGTTCCGTGATTAAATTCTTCTGCCAGTCTGCGTATGATCTGAAATTGCTGTATATCTTTTTGTCCGAAAAGAGCTACATCCGGTTCTATAATGTTGAAAAGCTTATTCACCACAAGCAGGATACCTTCAAAAAATCCGGGCCGGCTTCCGCCGCACATGTGCCGGTTCAGATCACTGATATCAATTTTCAGGTATTTTTTATCACTGTAAAGCTCTTCAGGGCCGGGGGCAAACACTGCTTTCACACCTGCATCCCGGCATTTTTCCAAATCCTGCTCGAACTCCCGTGGATACGTGTCGTAGTCTTCATTGGGACCAAACTGCTCGGGGTTTACAAAAATCGACACCAAAACGGCATCACCGTGCTGATGAGCCTCCCTGATAAGCGAGAGGTGGCCTTCATGAAGTGCTCCCATGGTTGGAATAAAAGCAATCTTTTTTCCTGCCATTTTTAGGCTTTTCACGACACTTCTGATCTCTTCAATTGTGCGGCAAGTCTGCATTGGGAGTTTCTTTTATCATTCGGTTTACTACGTCGGGCTCTCAAAAAAGAAGCGGCACAAACCGGGTTCGTGCCGCTTCTGAATCAGATCACACTTCAGAATGAAATGATACAGGTGTTAAAAAGCGCGCTTGGGATCGAAGGTTTCAAGCAGTTCTTTCACTCTGCTGGTAAAAGCTCCACCGTGAGCACCATCTATAATTCGGTGGTCATAGCTCATGGTGAGATACATAATGTGTCGAATTGCGATCACATCGCCCTGCTCGGTTTCAATCACAACCGGACGTTTCTCAATTACACCGGTGCCAAGAATGGCCACCTGAGGCTGATTGATAATTGGTGTACCCATCAGGTTACCCACACTGCCATAGTTGGTGAGGGTGATGGTTCCTCCCACAAGGTCGTCGGGGCTTAGCTCCTTGTTGCGGGCTTTATGTGCCAGGTCGTTTACCGCTTTGGCCAGGCCGATCAGATTCTTGTCCTGCGCCTGCTTAATAACCGGCACAATCAATCCGCCTTTTCCGCCTTCGCCAAGCGCCACGGCAATTCCGAAATTGATGTCTTTTTTAAGGATGATTTCATCACCGTCTACCGAGCTGTTAATAAGCGGATATTCTCCGATCGCCTGGATAAACGCCTCAATAAAAATCGGGGTAAAGGTCAGGCGTAACCCGGTCTGCTCTTCAAACTTGCGCTTGTTGGCATTTCTCCAGTTCACGATGTTGGTTACATCCACTTCGCTGAATGTACTTACGTGTGCCGATGTCTGCTTCGAGCGAACCATGTGCTCGGCAATCATCTTGCGCATGCGGTCCATCTTGATGACTTCCACATTGCCTGAAGGGCTTTTCACATTCAGTTCACCTGCGGATATTTTGCCGCTCCCCCCCGAAGAGGATGCTGCTTTCGACTCCGAGGTGGGTTTTGTTAATCCACTGCCTGAACTCTTGGCGGCGGGAGCTTTCACTTTGCCTGACTTCTTATCTTCTACGTACTGCAGAATATCGTTTTTTGACACCCTTCCATCTTTGCCCGAGCCCTCAATGGTTTCGAGCTCTTCCTGGGAAATACCTTCTTCTTTGGCAATGGATCTTACAAGCGGGGAGTAAAATCGGCCATCGCTGCCCATGCGCTGCGGCTCAGACCCTTCCCCCGCTTCCGCCATGGCCGGCTCGGCCTTCTCTGCGCCATTGGTTGAAGCTTCCTCTTTTGTTGAGCTTTCTTTGGCAGGCTCGGCTTTTTTACTTTTAGCCGGTGCCGAGGCGGCCTTACCTGTGGCAATAATAGCGATGGTTTGCCCTACCTCTACAGTATCGCCGGCATTTACGAGTATTTCTACCAGTGTTCCTGCTTCAGGCGATGGCACTTCTGTGTCCACTTTATCGGTGGCAATTTCGAGAAGGGGCTCGTCTATTTCTACCGTATCACCCACTTGCTTGAGCCATTCCAGAACTTCACCTTCCATTACCGACTCACCCATCTGGGGCATTACCACCTCAATTTTCTCGCCCCCTCCATCATCGCTGCCCGAACCTGAGGAAGCTTCCTTCCCAGCCTCTGCTTTCTCCTGAACAGGCTCCTCATTTGCCGGCTCCTCAGAAGCTGTGGGTTCGGATTCTGCTTTTTCTGCATCACTTCCGGAGCCTTCGGCCTGTGGTGAAGCTTCACCATCGGTATCTATGATGGCAATAGGCTGGCCAACTTCTACGGTTTCGTCAGCTTCAACAAGAATTTCTACAAGAACACCTGATTCGGGTGATGGTACTTCCGTATCCACTTTATCGGTGGCAATTTCAAGAAGGGTTTCGTCCACTTCTACTTTATCACCCACATTTTTTGCCCATTCAATAACGGTTCCTTCCATAACGGATTCACCCATTTGGGGCATCACAACTTCAACCTTTGCCATGTTCTATTTTTAAAACGTTTTTTCTGATTTGAGATACAATTTTAGGTATACAAAATTCGAATTTGAAAGATCAGAATAATCAGTATCAGATCAAAATTGACAGTTTGAGCAGTTACCTGCCTTTCTTTCATTCAATCAGCGGAAAATCGCTTCCAAACAAGTTTGCGCGGGCGCACCGGTGAACCATTTCCAGGATACGCGTTCAAAATGTCACCCTCCTTTTTTCGGGCCATGCCCTTAAATCATGGTTCCATCTGATTTTCTCATTTAAAAAGGTAACGATCTGCGTGTACTTTTCAGGTCACGCTCCGAACTAACTATAAAACCGAAGTTCATCTCTTCTTTAATATGCATGCGCACACTTACTCAGTTTCATGCTATTTCGGTTTTATCTGATAAATGATATACTCTGACTTGCTTTTACTGAGTAATGATCTTCAATGCGTCCATTTTTATTCATCTTTTTGTTAGCGTGGTTGTTCAATCTCTTCCTTCCCTGGTGGGCGGCATTGCTACCCGCCGCAGCCATAGGCGCATGGCTGATTCAGGGAGCGCAACAGGCATTTTTTACAGGTTTTCTTGCAGGCGGACTGGCCTGGTTCATTCAACCCCTTTATATACATATCGCCAATAAGGGCGTACTATCAGGCCGCATCGCTGACATGCTTCAAATTGGCAGCCCATGGCTTTTGCTTGCAATTATGTTCTTGATGGGCGGATTGTTAATCGGCTCAGGTACCCTCTTCGGTTTCCAGCTCAAGAAAGTTCTCAGTAGAACTCAACCCCGCGAACGACAACCTTCATAAGCGGTAATCCAAAAACCTATGAGTGAACATCCCAAAACGGACGATCCTAAAGTACCCGAGGTAACCAGGGAAAAACGCACCCTGTTTACACGATTTCTCGATTTTGTTGAGTGGCTTGGCAACCTCTTGCCGCACCCGGTAACGCTGTTTGCACTGTTTGCAGCCGGCGTTGTGGTTTTAAGCGGCGTTGCTGAGTGGCTCGACTGGACGGCTCCCGATCCGCGTCCCGAAGGAGCTTCAGGCCGTGCGGAAGACGGCATCATACGTCCCATCAGCCTTATGAATGCTGAAGGCCTGCGGATGATCGTCACCAACATGGTTTCGAACTTTACCGGTTTCGCACCTCTTGGTGTAGTACTCGTGGCGTTACTGGGTGTTGGAGTTGCAGAACACTCGGGCTTAATCAGCGCCTGTATTCGCGGAATTGTTCTCAAAGCCGCCTCCTTCAAGCCGGATGAAACTCCCGGGCGCGGAATCCTTGCAATCCCAAAGCGTATCATCAACTTTATACTCACTCCCAAAAACCTGGTTACCGTTGCCATCTGTTTCGCCGCTGTGATTTCGAACACCGCATCTGAGATGGGCTACGTGGTACTCGTGCCGCTGGCCGCTGTAATTTTTCACTCCATGGGTCGCCATCCGCTGGCGGGCCTTGCCTGCGCCTTTGCCTGCGTTTCGGGCGGATATAGTGCCAACCTGCTGTTGGGAACCATCGACCCGCTGCTTGCCGGCCTGACGCAGGAAGCCGCCCAGCTGATTGATCCCGATTATGTGGTGGTGGCAACTGCCAACTACTATTTCATGTTTGTGAGCACTTTTCTCATTACAGGCGTAGGCGCTTTTGTAACGCTCCGCATAGTTGAACCAAAGCTCGGCGAGTATGATGAAAGCATGGCGATGGAAGATCTTAGCGATGAAGTATCCATGGATCCGCTTACCGACAAGGAAATTCGCGCCCTCAAGTGGACCGGAGTCGGCGTTCTGATCATGTTTGGAATTCTTGCGCTTACAATAGTGCCCGAAAACGGGGTTCTCAGAAATCCTGAAACGGGCGATTGGAAAGATTCCCCTTTCCTGAGGGGTATTGTAACATTCATTTTTGTCTGTTTCTTGATACCCGGCTTCATTTACGGGCGTCTTGTCGGTACAATGAAAGATGACAGAGATGTTATTAAGGGTATGGCCGGCGCTATGTCCACACTTGGGCTCTACATTGTGATTGTCTTTTTTGCAGCTCAGTTTGTGGCCTATTTCGGATGGAGTAATCTTGGACAGATTTTTGCCGTTAAAGGCGCCCAGTTTCTGCAGGATATTGGAGCTACAGGCCCGATCATTTTCATTGGATTTATTTTTGTGTCGGGCTCGGTGAACCTGATGCTTGGCTCTGCATCGGCGCAATGGGCCGTTACCGCACCGATATTTGTACCCATGCTGATGCTGATCGGCTATACTCCCGAGGTGATCCAGGCTGCCTACAGAATCGGCGATTCAGTCACGAATATAATCACCCCAATGATGAGTTATTTCGGGCTGATTCTCGCCTTTGCAAATAAATATGATAAAGACCTCGGTATCGGAACCATTATCGCGATGATGCTTCCCTACAGCATATTCTTTCTAATCGGCTGGATAATTTTATTCTACCTGCTGGTGTTTGGCCTTGGGATGCCGGTGGGTCCGGGTGAGGAGATCTACTATATAATTGGGGATTAACCATCTGCACTATGGATATTTGATACATCATTTCCTTTATTATTAATGCAACTAATGCAGGGAAAGGTACCCGGAATGACACCTGCGCATAATATTAAACAAGAGGCATATGAATTTGTATCTGATTGCTGTAATTGTTGCTCTCTTTGCCTACACAATCTGGAGCACAACATCTCAATGGGTCAAAGCAGGGAAGCCGGTCTCACTTATCTTTGAATGGTCCACAACAAGGAATTTTCTTGTAATTGCTTTTGCGTCTTTAGTACTCTCTATAACTGTATATCAATTAATGATTTATAGCGCATCGGTTCAGGTTTCTATGCTGTCGGGAGTATCCACCGGATTTATTATTCTATCACTTGCGGTCTTGAGGGAGCTTACAAGTCAGAATTTGAAGATAAGCTAAGATATATCAATGATGTAGATTTTAAACAATACATTCATAACACGATGTTCACCACTTATCCACACCATTTCTAATTGTTGCTGTGCTATCATATTTGTAAGCTTAATACGTTATGCTTAAGGTTTTGCTCATACTAGCAGATTAACCTAATTTCATACTATGAGTGCCATTTTCTGGTTCTTGTTTATCTGTTACTCAGTTCTCACAATCTCTCACTACCTAAGGAAGTGGTTCCGCCACCAAAGGGATGGCATTATGAGGCCGAAGTACCGGTTCCTGAATTTGCACATCTCCCTGATGATTTTGATGCCGTGCGGGTACCTGTTGTGGAACACCTTATCAACATGGAGCGGTATAAATCTATACAACCTGGTGCTGGTATTATTACTCACCTCGCTTGCAGTCACCATCAAAGTAATTCGTGAGGTTGGCCGGCAAAATAACCACGAACCGCAGCAGCTGTATCAATCCAAGCGGTAAGACTTTCCTGATTATTGTGAGTTTCCCGAATTGTTTTGGACAGGCGAGACAACAACAAATGCCAAACTAACCCTCTATGAAGGGTGCAGAAAAATCGGGATCAACTAAGTCTTGTGTTGGATTCAGGTGAATTACTGTTCCGGATACCCATCCCGAACCTTCCAATATCCAATGGGAGTAGTACACTCAATACGGGAAAGCAGAACTACGAACATAATCAGGGCTTAAGAACCCAATTTTTTATTCGGTTTATCTTATCTCCTGTCAATAATTTCCATTGACTATTCATCCCTGCAGACACACAAAATTTAAAAATCCTTTTCTCTTTTCCTTTGCCTTTTCTCTCGGGTGTCCGTACCTTTTCTAAACTTTAAACGAAGCTGATGAAGTTGTTCCACCCGAACATCTGCATGTACGATATTACACACACCTTATCCGACACGGATTCCGTAGTCGGATTTTTTTTGGCCATCAATCAGCGTTTTCTTTCTGCTGCAACCGATGCCATCCCGCCATTCTTTTCAACCACATATAAACCCGCAACTTCAATAATTCCTGTCCATGACTCCCATCGCCCCTGATCATAAACCGGCTATCCTGGCACTGAGCGACGGTACCGTGGTCCACGGCCGCGCAATTGGCATAACAGGCACCGCCGGCGGTGAACTCTGCTTCAACACCAGTATGACCGGTTACCAGGAGATCTTTACCGATCCCAGCTACTACGGCCAGCTGATGATGATGACCTACCCACACATCGGCAACTATGGCACCATGAGCCGCGATGACGAAGCGCGCCGGGTAATGATTGCCGGCCTCATTGTGCGCTCCTTTTCCGACGACTACAGCAATCCGATTGCCGATGGCAGCCTGCAGGAATACCTGGAGCACAACAAGGTTGTAGGAATCTCCGGGGTGGATACACGAATGCTGGTCCGCCACATCCGCACCAAAGGAGTGATGAACGCGGTAATCAGCTCGGAAATCACTGATGAAAAGGAACTGGTAAAGAAAGCGAAAGATTGGGATTCGATGGTTGGCCTTGAACTGGCCACCTGGGTGACCCGCAAGGAAGCACAGACCATTCCATCCGAAGGGCCCTACCGAATCGCCGCTATGGATTACGGCATCAAACAAAATATCATCAACAATTTTGTGAATCGCGGCTGTACCCTGAGGCTTTTTCCGGCAGAAACACCGGCCGATGAGGTGATGGCATGGGAGGCTGACGGATACTTCTTCAGCAATGGCCCCGGCGACCCGAATGCCTCTTTGCACTACGGACTGCCGGTGGTGGATGCTGCTAAAAAAACCGGCAAGCCGATGTTTGGAATCTGCCTTGGCCACCAGCTTATGGCGCTTTCCGAAGACATCCCGGTCAGAAAAATGTTTGTAGGCCATCGCGGAGCAAACCAGCCGGTTAAGAACCTGGAAACCGGCCTTGTGGAGATCTCAACACAAAATCACGGTTTTGCGGTAGATGAAAAGAAGCTGGACGAATCGAAAGTGGAAGTGACCCACATCAACCTGAACGACCAAACCATTGAAGGGCTCCGGTTCAAGAATTTCCCGGGGATGTCGGTGCAGTACCACCCCGAGGCCTCGCCCGGCCCCCATGATTCCAGTTACCTCTTCGACCGGTTTTTGGAGATGGTCAAACAGGGTACAGGGAACAAGGAGCAGGGTGAAAAAAGTCCCCCTTTGAAGGGGGGATGAGGATGCGCGTTTAGCGCAGACTCTGGGGGGATGATTTCGGAGTTTTGATAAAGCTTTATAGCTGTTAATCCATCCCGGATCATCCCACGAGCGCTTCGCTGAATATGCCAACCACCCCCGACCCCTCCTTGGAAAGGAGGGGAGAATCAACAATCGAAAATCATCAATCAACAATTCAAAAAATGCCCCGTCGCGACGACATTAGTAAAATCCTGATCATCGGCTCCGGCCCCATTGTAATAGGCCAGGCCTGTGAATTCGACTATTCCGGAACCCAGGCATGCCGCTCTCTGAAAGAGGAGGGCTATGAAGTGGTGCTGATTAATTCGAATCCCGCCACCATCATGACCGACCCAATGATGGCCGATGCGATTTACCTGGACCCGCTCACAACCGATTCCATCAAAAAAATTGTGGCAAAGGAAAAACCGGATGCCGTTCTGCCAACCATGGGCGGGCAAACCGCGCTGAACCTGGCCCGCGATCTGCAGCACGAAGGCTTCTGGAGAGAAAACGACATCAGAATTATCGGCGTGAATATGGACGCGGTGGATATCACCGAAGACCGACAGCTGTTCCGCGACCTGATGGAGAGCATCGGGATTGAACAGTGCCGAAGTCGTACAGCGCAGTCACTGCTGGATGCCAAAGAAATTGTTGAGGAGCTGGGTGGTCTGCCGATTGTTATACGCCCTTCGTTCACGCTTGGCGGTACAGGCGGCGGTATTGTATGGAACGAGGATGAATTTGAACGCAAAGTGCTGCGCGGCCTGGAGCTAAGCCCGGTTCACCAGGTGCTTATTGAGGAGAGCATTTTCGGCTGGAAAGAGTTTGAGCTGGAACTTCTTCGCGATAAAAATGACAACGTTGTGATTGTATGCCCCATCGAAAATCTTGACCCGATGGGCGTACACACGGGCGACTCGGTAACCGTGGCACCAACTCAAACGCTCACCGACAAGCAGTACCAGCTGATGCGCGATGCCGCCATCAGAATGATGCGCTCCATCGGCGATTTTGCCGGCGGCTGCAACGTGCAGTTTGCCATGGAACCGGGCAGCGACCGGCTTGTGGCCATTGAAATCAACCCAAGGGTGAGCCGTTCGTCCGCGCTCGCATCCAAGGCCACAGGATACCCGATCGCAAAGATCGCTACCAAACTGGCTGTGGGCTACACACTCGATGAACTCCCGAACCCGATTACACAGGTGTCATCAGCCTGCTTTGAGCCGTCGATCGACTATGTGGTTGTGAAAATACCGCGCTTCAATTTCGACAAATTTTCAGGAGTTGACGAAGAGCTCACCACGCAGATGAAGGCTGTGGGCGAGGTAATGGCCATTGGCCGGAACTTCCCGGAGGCGATGAACAAGGCGTGGCAGTCGCTCGAAATCGGCCGCTCCGGCCTTGGCGCCGATGGGTATGACGATCCAAGCCGGAGAATGATCCGGGAACGGCTGCTGAAGCCCTATTGGGACCGCACCGTGCAGATCCGAAACGCTTTTAAAATGGGAGCTTCGGTTGAGGAAATTGCCGACATCACCAAAGTGGACCCATGGTTCCTGCAGCAGATCCGCTACATGGTTAGCCTCGAAAATCGTACCGAAGGGCAGGAACTTGACACCATCACTCAAAAAGACCTTTATGAACTGAAACAGGCAGGATTCTCCGACTTTCAGATCGCCTGGCTGCTGAGCAAGAGCGGGCCCAAAGTAACGGAAGGAGATGTTCGCAAGAAACGGCTTGACTGGAACATGAAGCCAAGCTTCAAGCTGGTGGATACCTGCGCTGCCGAGTTTCCCGCCGAAACCCCTTATTACTACTCTGCTTACGAAACGGAGAATGAAAGCATCGTCACAGATCGCAAGAAAGTGATGATTCTCGGAAGCGGGCCGAACCGGATTGGCCAGGGCATTGAGTTCGACTACTCCTGCGTGCACGCCGTACTCGCCGCCCAGGAAATGGGTTATGAGGCAATCATGGTAAACTGTAATCCCGAAACAGTGTCAACCGACTTCGACATTGCCGACAAACTCTACTTTGAGCCGGTATTCTGGGAGCGTGTACTCGATATTTTCGAGCATGAAAAACCGGAAGGTGTGATTTTACAGGTGGGCGGCCAAACAGCCCTAAAGCTCGGAAAGCGATTTGTGGAGGCCGGCATCAAGATTTTCGGAACCGAGTTTGAAAAGATTGATTTTGCAGAAGACCGTGGCGAATTCTCCAAATTTCTAAAGAAACTGCACATTCCATTTCCTGATTATGGAGCAGCGAGAAATGCCGATGATGCCGTAGCAATAGCCAATAAAGTAGGATATCCGGTACTGATTCGCCCCAGCTACGTGCTTGGCGGGCAGGGAATGCGGATCGCAGTAAAAGAAGCAGAACTTAGAAAATACGTTGAACGCATCCTCCAAACCCATCCCGAAAACGATTTTTTGATCGATAAATATCTCGACAAAGCGATCGAGGTGGATGTGGACTCGGTGTACGACGGCGAGCAGCTTCATATTGCCGGGATCATGCAGCATATTGAGCCGGCCGGGGTACACTCAGGTGACTCAACCGCCGTAATACCACCCTACTCCCTGAGCAAACTGGTGATCGAAACCATCGAAAAATACCAGGAGCGAATTGCGAAGGAGTTGGGCATTATCGGGTTCCTAAACGTTCAATACGCGGTAAAAGGAGAAGACGTGTTTGTTCTTGAAGCAAACCCGAGATCAACCCGCACCATACCCTTTCTGGCCAAAGCTACCGAAAGGCCCGAGGCAAAAATCGGCGTAAAAGTGATGCTTGGAGCCAAACTGAGTGAATTCGATCTGGAATCGAAACTAAAACGCTGGGCCATCAAAGAGCCGGTATTTCCGTTCGATAAATTCCCGGAAGTAAAGAAAGAACTTGGCCCGGAAATGAAATCCACCGGCGAGAGCATCTATTTTATGGATAACTTCGATGATGAGCGTTTCAGAAAACCGTACGAGTTTAAGAATTTGTATTTGAGTAAGTGATTTAGTCCACTGATTATTAACCACTGATTGCGCTGATTGCGCTGATGGGTGTTTAAATTCTGCAAAAAAGTGTAAGGTATTTCTGATTTCGGGTTCTTACATATAAAAACCTGGAATTATGAGCATTGTAAAAAAAGAATTTAAACACAGTAAAATTACAGGAATCGTCATCGGTTGCGCATTCGAGGTGTATAATGAGCTGGGAATGGGGTTTCCGGAAAAAATCTATCAGCGCTGCCTTATAATTGAATTGCGCAAACATGGACTTAATCTCAACTGTGAGTATACCATCCCGATTTATTTCAAGGGCGAGCTTGTAGGCAAGAGAAGGCTAGATCTTGTTGTAGAAGAGAAGGTAGTAGTTGAGAACAAGGCACGGCCTTATTTGAATGAATCAGATTTCATTCAGCTGAGAAACTATCTTAAAAATGCAGAAATAGAGATTGGTTTACTCCTGAACTTTGGTTCCTCAAGCCTTCAATTCAAGCGCTGCATTCAATCACGAAAAAAGAATTGATTGGCTCAGTTACAAGTCAGCGAAATCAGCGGTAAAAATCAGTGCAATCAGCGAAATCAGCGGTAAAAATCAGCGAGATGAAAAAGCCCCTGTCCTCGTCATCTCACCCCAGCTCTTGTTTCCTCTGAAGAAATCTACGAGCCCCCGGAACCTCCACCAGGCGTGGATCTGTCGATAGCCCAGATTTTCGACAAAGGCGTAGAAAATGAGCACCATTACATCACTGATGCGGTCATAACGGCGAAAAGTGAGTTCTTCCATTAATATTGAGAGAACCGAGAGAATCATTCCCAGAAGTATAGCTGCTGTAAGGAAGAGCAGTGCAAACTGAATATTTATGGCCCCGAGAAACAGAGAGGCAATCAGAATAATGTAGCCACCCAGCTCAATAACGGGCGATAGAAGCTCTACAAATAGAAAGAACGGCATGGCCAAAAACCCCAGTCGGCCATATTTAGGATTAAGAAGCATTCGTTTGTGCCGCCAAAGCGTATCGGCAAGTCCTCGCTGCCAGCGATTGCGCTGCCTTCCCAGAACCGTCCATGATTCGGGCACCTCTGTCCAGCATACTGGCTCAGGCAAAAAGCGGATCCGGTATTTTTCATTCCGCTCCCGGTAGTAGCGATGCAGGCGAACCACAAGCTCCATATCTTCACCCACGGTGTCGTGAAGGTACCCTCCCACCTTGATGACCGAATCCCTGTCGAAAACACCGAATGCTCCTGAGATGATCAGCAGGCTATCGAAATAATCCCAGCCGGTGCGGCCGAAAAGAAAGGCGCGCAGATACTCCACAGCTTGTACCCGTCCGATTAAAGACCGCGGCACATTCACCTCCTTTACTTCACCCATCTCAAACTTGCAGCCGTTGGCAACCCTGACCACGCCGCCAACCGCTACCGTTGATGGATCCGCCACAAACGCCATCAGCATCTGCTGTAGTACTCTGGGTTCAAGCAAGGTGTCGGAATCAACTGCGCAGATCAGATCTTTGCGCGATACATTAATTCCCGCATTCAACGCGTCTGCCTTTCTGCCATTCACTTTGTCTACCACAAAGAGATTTGGATAACGGTTGCTCCCATAAACGGCTTTGATTTTCTCCGTTTTCAGGTTTCGCGGAACATAGCGATCGATTTTCTTCAACCTGAAATGATCAATAAGCTTTGAAAGGGTCTCATCCTTGCTGCCGTCGTTGATAACAATCACCTCATAATCGGCAAACTTAAGATTTAGGAGTGCCCGGGTCGACATAATGATTGAGGCTTCTTCATTATACGCAGGAGCCAGAATGCTGATGGACTTATAAAGCCGTGTATCAAAAAGTCCACTCAACTGAAAGATCGTGGACTCCTCCTTCGACCTTTTTGTTTGAACATACGAGAGAAGCACAAGTGTAATGTACGAGAGGTTTACAGCTACGAAGTAGAAAAATATAAATACGTTAATCCAAAAAAGTATCTGAAGCATCAGATCCATATGTTACAGCTCCTCTGCTTTGGCGGATTCTATTTCTCCAATAAGCTCCCTAAGTTCGTCTTTATCCATAGTTGGAATTTCAAGTTTTTGCAGGTCTACGTCATCGTAATTTGAAAGTGATTTTGCAGCGTTAAAGCGAACATAAAAGTCGGTATCCGCAAGCATCCATCGAAGAAACTCCACCGATTCATCACGTTTGAAATGTGCCAAAGCCATGGCAACCGCTTCCCGGACTTCACTAAAATTTGAAGCCATAAAATCCATTATCATCTTATCATAAATCTCTTCCATACCGAACAGAGAAAGTACGTTTATCAGGCTTACAACAATTTCCGGATCATAGTTATCGGCCGAAATTTCTTTAAATTCATTCAGTAAAAAGCCGGCACTTTCAAAAAACCCAAGCTCTCCCAAAGTGCGAATCATCAGGGCAGTACGGTGATTGCTGTAGGAACGCTTATCGATGAGTTCCATCAGTAAATTACCCTCCGCTTCCCTATCGTTGGTTGATTTCATTTGAAATTCAGCAAACACATCGTTTAGAGCCTGATTGGAGAGGCCTTCATTGGCGAGTAAGTTCTCTATAGCTGCTTTCTTTTCTTGTATTGTGCCGTGGTTGATAATTGCCATGGTAGCAGCGTATGCGAGCATCGGGTGGTCACTGCCTGTTAACCGCAATATGCTGGGGACCAGCGTTTTTTTGATATCCTTTTTCCTGGAATAGTATAAGCACGCTTTGGCTTTCTCGAGTGGATTTGACGACTGAAACCGCTTCTCATAGTAGCGACGTATTTCCGGTAGCTTCATCAGTCGTTTTAATCTTTCCTCTTCTTCCCCCTCAAGATTCTTATCCAGTTCATTAGCAATTTCCATCAGAATCGTGAACTCAACTGTGGAATGGATGTTTTTCTTCATCTCATCGAACGTTAGATCCTTGCTCACATATCTAATAACTTTTTCAAGGAGCTCTTCACGGATTTTTTCACGCTTTTTTTCAGATACATTGGCCATCCAGCGACTGTAAATTGCCCCAAAAAATACCATCAGACTGACAAGGGCCAAAACTCCCACCACAATCAGCATGATGATTTCCGCATTTGTATTTAAATAATCAATCAAGCCTAGTATCAGTTATTAAGGACACGATTCAGCCGCAGCAGAAATTCATCCATTTTAAAGGGTTTTGGCACATATTCCATAGCGCCTAACTGAAATCCTCGTGAAACATCCTCAACTCTTTTCTTATTAGACAGCATAATTACCTTGATATCTGAGGAATCGAACTCAGAATCTTCTTGTAAGTCCTGTAGTATTTCAAAACCCGATTTACCCGGCAGCATGACGTCGAGCACCACCAGGTCGGGCTTAATTTTTTTTATCATATCAAATCCATCCAACCCATCCCTGGCGTGGTACGTGTCAAAGCCCATTGCTTTGAGTCTGTAAAGAATCAAACGGGCGGTCATCTCCTCGTCTTCAACAAGAAGAATTTTTTGTTGAGCCATTGATAGTTGATTTGAATACTGGATTTACACCTGAGCAAAATAAGAGTTTTGGCATAGCATACCCACATTATATAAAAATCAGTGATATCATTCCTAAACTGTTTTTTAATACAATAATCAAATAATCAGACAGGCAACATTCTGTGAATTATAGAGTGAACTTTGTATCATCAATCAACCTGGCTAATAAATCCATCCATGAATAAAAAAAATCTGGTTATTGCTTTTGGGGGGATTTCTCCGGAGCATGAAGTATCTGTTATTACCGCCATGCAGGCATCAGCTGCACTTAGCAGTTCTGAGTATAATCTAGTACCTCTTTACATCAGCAAATCCGGGAGATGGTTTACCGGCAAATCACTCCTCGAACTCGAATCATTCAAAGACTTAAAAGAGCTTGAAAAGGGCTGTATACCTTGTTTGTTTACCCACAACGATTTGGGGCAAACCACTCTTAAAACAAACAAAGACGGATTTTTTTCAAAAAGCGAAAGTTTTCCTGTATACGCAGTTTTATGCGCGTTTCACGGATCAGGTGGAGAAAATGGTGCCTTTCAGGGAGTATGCGAAACCTACAATGTGCCGTATACAGGCAGCGGTGTTATGGGTTCGTCTGTTGGAATGGATAAAGTTACGGCCAAGGCTTTGTGCGAGTCTGCAGGAATCAAGGTTACAGAGGGTACCGACTTTTTCGAAAAAGAATGGGTTGAAAATGAAATTCGACTCATTGAAAAATGCGAAGAGCCCGGGTATCCGCTCGTCGTAAAGCCTGTTCATCTTGGCAGCAGCATCGGCGTGGAGGTTGTAAAAAACCGCGAACAACTGACAATGGCTGTGGAAACAGCATTCAGATATGATGCACATCTGCTCGTAGAAAAAGCAGTTAACCCGTTGATGGAAATCAATTGTTCTGTACTGGGCACTCCGCAGGCATGCATATCGAGCGTTTGCGAAAGGCCGCTTGGAAAGGAAGAGCTGCTCTCCTTTAAAGATAAATATATGAGTGAGTCTGGATCCAAAGGAATGGCGTCAGCATCGCGCGTGATTCCGGCAGATATTGATGAGAAATTATCTGATCAGCTCCGCACGGCATCCAAAACTATATTCCGGTTATTTGGCTGCAGCGGAGTAGCACGCCTCGACTTTTTGGTGAACAGCAATACCGGCGAATACTACTTTAATGAAATTAACACCATTCCGGGTTCCTTTTCGTTCTATCTCTGGAAAGAGTCCGGTTTCTCTTTCCGCGACCTGCTGAACGAAATGATCGCTATCGCACTTGAGCAGCATAAAGAAAAAAATGGCAGGATACAGAGCTATGATACAAACTTACTGAGTGAAAAAGCTGTCACCGGAATCAAAGGCGCCAAAGGATCCAAATAGCATATGCAAACAACCATCGTAAAATTCCCCCTACTTTTAGTTCTGACCTTACTTTTGATTATTTCTGCCTGCGGGCCAACCGATACGGTTACAGTTGTGCAAGATGCTCCGCGAATTGCCCTGGCGGAAACAGCAGAAGATGATGATGTTGAAGAATTTCGTCAAATCACTATTGGTTTGATTGACCCGGTAACCAACCTTGATCCTCTGTTTGCAGAGAACCTCAGCACAAAACGAGCAGTCTCTCTGATTTATGAGAGTCTGTTTACCTTAAATGAGATTGGAGAGCCCGTGCCTGCGCTGGCCGACACGGTAGAAATCTCGGAGAACGGCCTGGAGTATACAATTCACCTGAAGGAAAATATTTTTTTTCACGATAGCCGGGTATTTACAGCGGGTGTGGGGCGGCGGCTTCATGCAAATGATGTTAAGCGTGCATTTGAAAGAACTGCAGTGAATACCGTGCCTGAGCACGCATCACGTTTACTGATGAATGTTGTCGGTTACAGAAGCTTTTTCACAGAACAGCGCAGCCAGCACGACGTAACCCGCAGGGTGGTTGATGGCGTTAGAGGTATTGAAGTGCTGAATCAAAGATCCCTGGTAATAAGACTGAACCAACCGGACGAACTTTTACTGGAAAAGCTTGCCTCCCCCTATCTTTCGATTTACCCTCAGGAATCTGTCAGCACAACAGGATTTTCGCTTACATCCAACCCGGTTGGGACAGGGCCGTTCCGTTTCCGTTCGATGGAGAATGGACGTATCATTCTTTCAAAAAATGAGCATGACCGATTTCAGGATTTTGGGATCAACAGAATAGATTTGGTTTTCAAGGGTACTGAAAGTGAACTTTTTCAAGAGTTTATTCGAAGCAATATTGACTGGATACCTGAGGCCGGGCCTTTAATCAATCGCCAGGTGCTCGACGCTGACGGGCTGCTTCGTTCCTCGTATGAAGATGATTTTACGCTCATCAACAATGCAGGCTTTCGATTTACGGCAGTCTACATCAATCAGTACGCTTCCGCGGAAACTGCATGGCTTGCAGACAGGCTCCGTAATAGTAATGAAGTGAACTTCAGACTAAATGGCACTCTGGATTTTCGTCCTGAATTATTACCGGACGATGAACCGGGTGAACCGAAACCGGAATACTTCATCACCAATACCGAAAATCTCACTGCGAGGGTCATTTTCTCCGAAATTAATTCTGCTCTCGTTCAACCGGAGTCATCCCTGTCGTATCTCGATATCTATGTGGTAATTCCAGAAATAACACTCTATTCGCGTACAACTGATAACGTTCATATTCGCAACAAGGATCTGTCAGGTTTTTGGCTGTCATTCGAAACCCCTGTTATATCCCTCCATTCTAAACGGCTATCAGGAATTGAACCTTCTGCCGTGCCCTGGCTTCTGACAGTCAGGAATTTACAACTTCAAAACGCAGGTCGGCAGCCTTCATGAAATTCGCCATCGTAGCAAATCCGCAAAAGTACTCGGTTGAGGAGCCTATCGAGAGAGTGCTTAATTGGTGTGCCAGGAACCAGACATCTGTAGCTGTAGCATCCGCGCTTCGCGACTCACTGAGCGGTATCTTTAGCCGGTTCGATTCTTATGTGACTGATACAGAGCGAAAGGCCGTCCAGACATCAGACTATGTGATAGCCGTAGGCGGTGATGGCACAATGCTGCATACCGCGGATCTTACCAAAGAAAATCCGGTTCCGGTTTTGGGGATCAATACCGGCAAACTTGGTTTTATGGCGAATATTCAGCCAGAAAACATTGAAGATGCCCTGGCTCACCTTCAAAAAAAGCAATACTCAATTGATGAAAGAGCAATGCTGGAAGCCCACATTTCTGATGGGGCGGTTGTATACGCTCTTAATGAGTTTCTTTTTTCAAAAAAAGATACTTCGTCCATGATTGCACTGCACGCTGAGTACGATGGCGTGTTTATCAACAATTATTGGGCAGACGGTCTTCTCATCTCCACTCCCACCGGTTCAACAGCGTACAATTTATCCGCCGGGGGTCCTATTGTTCTTCCCAATACACCGGTTATGCTTTTAACGCCCATTAATCCGCACACGCTTACCACCCGGCCACTGGTACTGCCTTCGAACAGAGAGTTGCGCATTCGTTGTGAGCATTCAGGAACAAACACACTTTTCTCTTATGATGGAAAAGTTCATCATGAAAACCCGGGACTCGATTTCATCATCAAACAGAGCAATTACTCCGTACATCTCGTACAGCTGCCCGAACAGAATTACTTCGAAACGTTACGCAACAAGCTGATGTGGGGTCTCGACCGCCGAAAGGAATGATAATTAACCACATCATTACTTCAGAAGCTCTACAATTTCCCCTATCTTAGAGGGTATAACTATAGAAACTTTTTCTGTCTCATTTTACCGCTTGAAAACCGGTCATGGCAGAAATAAATCTTAACTAAAAAGCTGACAAACAATGAAAGTAACTGTTGTAGGAGCCGGTGGAAATGTGGGCTCAACTGTAGCTTACACCATCGCTGAGCGTGATTTCGCCAAAGAAGTGATCATGCTTGACATCGAAAAGAAAGAGGGCGACAAAACGTTTTATCCATCAAAAGGCCGGGCACTCGATCAGTGGCAAACAGCGCCCATACAAAATTTTGATACTCGCCTTAAAGGAACCGTGGATTACAGTGACACAAAAGGATCGGATGTGTGTGTAATTACCGCAGGTGTACCGCGCCGGCCGGGCATGAGCCGGGACGATCTCCTTGGAATTAACGGCAATATCGTTAAAACCGTGACCGAAGAGCTCGTAAAACAATCACCCGATACCATCATCATTGTGGTTTCGAATCCACTGGATGTGATGACATACGTATCTTATGCTGCATCTAATCTCGATAAGAAAAAAGTGATGGGCATGGCCGGAATTCTCGATACAGCACGCTATCGGGCATTTCTGGCTGAAGAGCTTGATGTTTCAACCAAAGACATTCAGGCAATGCTGATGGGCGGCCACGGCGACACCATGGTGCCACTTCCCCGATACACCACCGTTTCTGGAATCCCCGTAACACAGCTTATCGATGAAGGCAAGCTGAATGATATTGTAGAACGTACCAAGACGGGCGGAGGTGAGATTGTTGGATTGATGGGCACATCGGCATGGTATGCGCCGGGTGCAGCTGCAGCTCAGATGGTCGAAGCAATAATGCTGGATCAAAATCGTATATTCCCATGTGCCGCTTATCTTGAAGGTGAATTCGGCATTAATGACCTGTTTATCGGCGTGCCAGTGAAGCTTGGACATGGCGGTATCAAGGAAATTATCGAAATTGACCTTACCGATAGCGAAAAGGAACTGTTAAGAGCATCAGAAAAAGCAGTCCGTTCAACACTGGACGACTACAATAAGCTGATGGATAAATAAACCGCAAAAAAAGAAGACTTGGCTCTTCACTACTTGCAATTAAACCCCATTCCTCCCCAGGATTGGGGTTTTTTAATCGTAACAGGAATTATTAAGAAATATGTAACGAGAGAAGTCGATAATCGTCTTTATTATATAGTCAGGTGCGGAAGAAAAGAAGCACATCCAGCTGATAACTGGCTATGCGGTATAAATAATAACAAATTGATAGAGCGGCACCATCCATACCTGTCAAATAATTTATTGGCGCTATGATAGGATATTCTGAAGTTTTACAGGTTATTGGAGCGATAATAATTTTTTCGCTCATACTCACCACTGCAAATCGCTACATGTTAGGTAACATTGAGACAAAAGTTACCTCAGAGGTCGAAGTTCATGCCGTGACAATTGCTCAGGATATCATTGAGCTATCGAAGAGTGTACCGTTTGATGCTGCAACTGCCAATGAAACAATTCCTGGTGATATACCGGATGATTTTGTTTCCGGCGACCCCATGCCTGTCAATAACAATGCAAATGACAGAAATTCACTTCAGCACTTTGAGGACTTCAATGGTTACAGTGAAACCATTACGACCGGTTTAGGCGATTTTCTCGTTTCTACTGAAGTTAGCTATATGAATCCAAACGACCTTGAACAGACTTCGTCTGCAAGAAGTATCTTTAAAAGAATTACCGTCACCGTTGCAAGTGAATCACTTCGCAACGATGTAATACTCAACTATACAAGAGTTTATAACAACTCCAATTAATCATGAATCTTGGTTTAACCATAAGTTTTATCATCGGCGGAATGCTGATGATTGCCATAGTAACTCTGAACACAAGAATGGGGCAGCATTCTGCAGATATTACTATGCATACCATGAGCCAGAATCATGTTTCAAATATTTCTGACATTGTAGAATTCGATTTTCAGAAAATTGGATATAACGTTCAAGAGCCGATTGCTGGAGCAATTCAGGTAGCCGATGAAAATGAAATTCGGTTTCAATCAAATTTAAACAACAATCCCGCAGAGACTGTGAATACTGTGACTTGGCGTCTGGGTACAGATGTAATTGCCGGATCACCAAATCCACGACACAGAACGTTGACAAGAATTGTTGATGGAGATACTCAGGATATCAATGTTGGAGTAACCCGATTCGAACTGAGATACTTTGTACCCGGCAATCACAATCCCTTACCATTTCCAATTGATGCATCAACCCGGGAAGATATCCACCGAGTCGAGGTAATCTTAGAAGTAGAATCCAGAGAGGGAATAGGTAGAAATAACCAATTTACAACATCATCATGGAGAAAAGTATTTACTCCGCCTAACCTAAATTTATAAGGAGCTCATCATGGGACGAGCAATGCTAATTATCGTAACAGGGCTGTTGATTTCCATCGGAATTACCCAAACTTCACTTTTTGGCGGCCTTGGCCAAATGGTTAACCATTCAGCCAATATGGCTGAAGCAGTACAGGCAAAAAACGTGGCTTACATGGGTACTGAACTGGCTATACGCCAAATGATTGACGATCCCGACTGGAGAGACGGATCATCAGCCACTTTTACAGTTGGAGGTGGAAGTGCATCTGTAAACGTTGAAGAAACACCTGCGGGTTTGCTGAGGCTTCACTCTAACGGAACGTTTAATGGTGAATCACAACAGGTAACAATGTTGCTGAACCAAGAACAAAGCAGTTCTGTGCCGACATTTTTCTCCGCTTTGGGATTCATAATGAGTGATCCCGACAAGTTTAATTTTTCGGCCGGCGGCAGTACCACAATCGACGGGCACGACATATCCGGCCAGTGTGCTGACAAGCCGGGTGTTAGCGTGAATCATTCAGATGATATGGGCACTGTTCAGGGTGGTATATGGGGTGCCGGTAAAGTACTTGGAGATCCGCCTATTGATGTTTTTGATGGATTGACCATGGATGATCTTTCTGATTTAATTGATCAACTTGAGCCGCATGGAACAGTATTAAGCCCCAGCCAAAATCAACACAATTTAGGATCGAAAGAAAACCCCGGAATATTTGTTGTAAACAGCAACGTACGATTTGCCGGTAATCAAAATAAAGGCGCCGGAATCATGATTGTACGAAACAGTGGAAAGATTGAAGTTGAAGAAGGTGATGATTCTGGTGCAATTGAAGTTAGAGGCGGTTTTGAGTTCGACGGACTTGTGATTTTTGAAAACGCCATGAAAATTGACGGACGCGGTAATGCTGTAATCCGCGGGTCTGTTATAGTTGGTAATACTCATCAAAATGTTCCCAAATTCAACGCTGATATGGGTGGTGGCGCTACCATTAATTACGATTGCAGCGCACAGCAGTATGCCGATTTGGCCGCCAGCGGTTTGGGATCTAGCCTGACATTTCAAACACGAAGCGTGTATGAAACTACCGGAGGTAATTAAAAATTATAGCCTCGGCATTCTCGATAAAATCAAGAACCTGAACTGACAGCAATCCCAAGATCTTTAACAACGATTCCGGAACTCCGCAGGCTTATTGCGGAGTTCTGGAGCCGTTTTCCACTCTGATCACCATCCGGCCCGTAAATGGGGTCATCCACAATCGGAAAGCCGGCATGCTGTAAATGCAGCCTGATCTGGTGGGTTCTCCCGGTTTCCGGAATGCATTTTACCAGGGTATTCCCCTCCTCAGTGTTTTCCGGGATAAAACGCGTCACCGCCTCTTTTGCCCCTTCAAGCCCCTCTCCGCACTCAAACACAAAGCCTCTTTTTCTGCGAACCGATGCATTGACGGTGATCTCGCTATTCATCTCACCCTGCACAATTGCGTGGTAGGTCTTTGCTACACGATTTGCCTCGAATTCTTTTCGCAACCGTATCGCCGCCTCTTTATTTCGTGCAACTAGCACCACGCCAGATGTAACCGAATCGAGGCGGTGAACCATTCTCAGGCCCGGGCAACCCATCTCACCGAGCATGTAGAGCAGTGTGTTTTTGTAGTAGCGTCCTCCCTGGTGCATAGGCAGGGGCGCCGGTTTGTACACGGCCAGCCAATCGTTGGTTTCTTCGATAATCCTGATGGCGGCCGCCACCGACGGCTCAACCACCCGTGGTGAGTAGTGCTGAATAACCTGTTGCGAACGGAGCCTGTACTCTGGATGCAATTCATCATCCCCTTCGCAAATCCATCCGTTTTTAAATCTTGCGCGCCAGGTTGATTCTGAAAGATAGGGGAACCGTTCTCTGAAGAAGCCGAGCACCGTTTTACCGGCATCTTTTGGCTTTACGGTAATGGTTCGGGTCAGCTCATACGGAGCTGTAATGCGTACCTCACTGACCCTGGAGCTCTCTTTGCTTAAAATCGTCATCAAAATAATTGTACCATTTTCTGAAAGGCCGGAACGCGTTATCGGGGTCGAATGGACGCATGTACTCACTCTTCCTGCACTCTTCGCTGCAGCAGCCTTCCATAATTTGGGCACCCTCCTCCGAACAGACAAAGAGCTTGTTGCACTCCATATTGGCGCAGTTGATGTAGCTGTCGGCCGGCTTACCCGTAATTTTACAGCGGGCAATCGGTTCCAGGCTGTCCTTGTTAACAGGCACCACCAGGCGGTCGTCGAACACAAAACATTTGCCTTTAAAATGTGCGCCACCTTCCTCCTTTGCGTAGTTCAGGATACCGCCGTGAAGCTGATTCACATCATCCCACCCTTTCTTTTTCATGAGCACGGAAAACTTCTCGCACCGGATGCCACCGGTGCAGTACATCAGAACCTTCTTGTCTTTGGGAATCGTCTCCTCAGCTTCCTCAAGCCACTGAGGAAAATCATAAAAATTTTCGACCGGCGGCTTGAGGGCACCCTCAAAATGTCCCACATTCGACTCATAGTCGTTTCGAACATCAATCATCACATAATCCTCGCCCGATTCCATGGTTTTTCTCCATTCGGACGGCGGCATGTGATAGCCACCCTCTTTCGGATCTAGGCCTTCGGCATGAATGGCTACGATTTCCTCACGAATCTTACAGATCAGTTTTGCAAAAGGGATTTCATCGTGAAGATCTGTTTTGAATTCAGTTTCTTCAAATCCGGGTAGCGAACGCAGATACTCTTTGTACGCCTGCATCTGCCCGGTTGTGCCGCCCAGTGTGCCGTTGATTCCTTCAGAGCTAATATAGACCCTGCCCAGAGCTCCAAGCTCTTTCAGGAATGCTCTGTGCTCTTTGCAAAAAGCTTCCGGGTTTTCAATTCCTGAGAATTTATAGTAAAGAATAACTTCGTACTTCATAGTATGTGTGCTAAATTCGAATCTGCGGCGTTTTCTTCCGGTGCGCTTCAGGGATTTTTTTATTTGATCCCTGCTATTAATCGATTTTCTAAATCAACCTTTAATTTACGATCTTTTCAGATTATTCGTATAAACTCAATTCATGCATGACGCGACCTGCTGCATACATTTTCCCTATCTGCACGCTGTTGCTGACCCTGTTGTGGCTTCCTGTTCTCGCACAGTCAGCTCAATACCATCAGCGGGTTCACGAACATCCTGTGTTTCGGGCTATTGATGAGGCTCATAAGCTAGGACATATTACGGATGAGGAAGTCTTGCTGCAGAAATTCAGGTATGCCTATGCTCCGGATCGTGTTCGTAATGAGTTCGTAAAGGAAGATGCCGGTCCGGTAAAATGCATGAACTCTGAGTACAGGTATTTTCTTGAAAACCGGGCGCGACTCTCTCCCATGGTTGTTCGCGAAATTGAAGAGTTCACAGACCGTCCCAACACCGAACATACACAAACATTTCTTTCGCCATCAGGTAATTTCATCATTCACTACGAAACCGATGGCCCTGATGCCGTACCACTTGCCGATACGAATAGCAGCGGCATACCCGACTATGTAGAGCTGACGGCGTTCGCTGCCGACTCTTCCTATCGCTACCAGGTTGAACAGGCTGGATTTGCAGATTTTCGGAAAACAAATCCTTACGAGATATTTTACAGGAATTTCAATTTTTATGGTACCACCACACAAAGTGGGTCCACCACATTTATACGAATACATAATAATTTTGAGGGATTTCCCCCAAACAGCCATCCCGAAGGAGATATTGTCGGTGCGCTATATGTAACTGTGGCTCATGAAATCAAGCATGCCATCCAGTTCGAAACAAACCGCTGGCAGGGTGATGCCGGCTCATTCGATTGGATAGAAATGGACGCTGTATTGATGGAAGAGGTGGTGTTTCCCGATGTAAATGACTATTACAACTATATTAAAACCACGTTTGAGTCTGATTCGCCAAGCTCTCAATCTATCTTCGGTAATTCCTCGAACCCAACCCCAGGCGCTTACTGGCACATGACCTGGATGCTCTATTTCTTCGAAACGATTGGCATCGACTTTTGGGTAGACGTTTGGGACCAGTTTATTGAAGATAGAAATAAGCTGTTTTTCACCGCAATGACAAATACGCTTACAGATTCAGGGCGTAATCTTAGCAGAGAGCACGTTCGTAATCACCTGTGGCATATGGCTTCGGGTCCTGAGTTTAGCCGTCCCGGATTTGGATTTGAAGACTCCCAAAATTATCCTAATCCAAATTTCGTGTTAAACGAGTTGGAGTTCCTGAGCGATGTGGTTGAAGGCACCAATCTAAGGCCGTTTGCATCTCACTATGTAAGAGCATCTGTTCCTGCTATTGCAGAGGGGCAGCCTCAGTTTGTTCTCAGTGCTACACAGCCGGGAGTCGGCCTGGGGATAATAGGTTATTTCCGCGATGGTTCAATTAGCACCGAAATTGCCGTAAACCCTGACGCTGCTTCGCAAACGGTGCAGACCGCATGGAATTGGAGTGCCCTCGAGAAAATTTCGGTAGCCGTGGTTAATACAAACACATCCGGTTTTGAGAACATCGACTACACACTCGAAATGAACTCCACGGTACCCGATGATGACTTTATCCTGCAGAACTTTCCCAATCCATTCAACAACTCCACCATGATAACTTTTGCTATCACCGAGAGTAAGCCTGTAAAACTTGAAGTTTATGACTCTATCGGCCGGAAAGTAGCAACGCTTGTGGATGGTCAGCTCGAAAGCGGGTACCATACAATCAATTTCGATGCCGCAGGACTGGCATCCGGAATGTATATTTACAGAATTATTACAGGAGAGCTTACCCGGTCGAAGAAAATGCTGCTCATTAAATAACTACATTTAAAGTGAGTTCGATATAATAACGAAGTCATTACAAGTCCCCTTTTGAAGCTATCGTGTGGACACAAGTTTATCTTTGAAATCACTGAATTCCATAACTCATCAATGGTTTTCAGGAGATCCCTCCGCTTCATCCCGACGGAAAAGCCCGTCGGAATTCCGGTCGGGATGACAAGAGGTTGGTGTGTTCCCGCGGCGGGGGCTGCAAAACGTTATTCATGCTGATCCTTGATGCCCGCCGCTTCCTCGCCCATCTGTGTCATCCCGACTAAATGAGCGCAGCGAATGCATGCCCCAACGGGATGCCTGTGGCAGAGGGATCTCCAGAATAGAGGCGAACGACATTAACAAGATGTGTTCACACGATAGTATTTGAAAGGGGCTCAATCTTAAATAAATCCTTACGTCGAACTCAGGTTAATTAACCCCTCCTCAGAAGCTCCACAATCAGATGATCTGCTATTTTCAGGCCTTCGTGTTTCAGGAGCAGCTTCTCTTCGGTGTCGGCAATCATTCCCTCGTTTCTCTTTGCTTGAAGCCATTCAGTTTGAATGCTGTTCAGCCGGTAACCGTACTTTTCTTCAAGTTCAGCGGTGGCGACCCCCCATCGTGTCCTGAGGCCCAACATCAGACGTTCTTCGGCGAGCGTTTTTTTGTCAAGTGCTTCTTCATCTTCACGGAATTGTTCTGTTTCATTCTCAAGGTAGAATTTTAAATCCGGGCGGTTTCGCCATCGCCGGGCACCTGTATCGTCTTTCCAGAATGAGTGGGCCGACGGACCAAAGCCGAGATAGTTTTCGTGATTCCAATAGCTGCTGTTGTGAATGGCTTCCTTTCCGGGCTTTGAGTAGTTACTAACCTCATATCTTTCAATGCCTGCAGTTCTGAGCAGGTCACCCAAAAGGTCAAACTGACGGCCTGTATCTTCATCGTCAGGAATTTGAAGCCGCCCCAGCTCCGCCTGCTTGCCAAGCCTTGTTCCCGGTTCAATGGTCAGTGAATATGCGGAAATGTGAGGCGGGTTGAATGTAAGCAGGTTTGCCACATCTTCTTTGAGCATCTGATCTGTCTGGCCCGGATTGCCATAAATCAGGTCGGCCGTAAACGTTTCGAAACCCGCTTTTCCCAATGCCTCAAGTGCTTTGAATGCTTCCTGCCTGGTATGAGCCCTATGCATAAACGTGAGCAGTTCTTCTTGGAATGACTGCACTCCCATGCTGGCCCTGTTGATTCCCGCTTCCCTGATTGACTTCAAATAATCAACCGTAACGTCATCCGGATTGAGCTCCATGGTGACTTCTTCCGGGGTAAGCTTAAACACACGATCGAGCGCATCAAAAATCCGGTTCAGCTGTTCCGGCGATAGGAGCGATGGTGTGCCGCCCCCGATGTAAATGGTTGAAACTGCTTCGGAGGTATATGCAGTATTTTCATAACTGTGGATCTCTTCAATCAGCGCATCAACAAAAGGCTCCCGAAGCTGCTGACGCGTGAGAAAATAGAAATCGCAATAGCTGCAGGCCTGTTTGCAAAAGGGGATATGAATGTAGAGGCCGGCCATAGATACTACCAAGCTTGTGTTTTGTGAAAAGCGTCTGTCATCAAAGATGCAGTACCCATATATAAATTGTCTGACGTAACTGCGAAGTGTCGTAGCTTTCTTTGTAAAATAAAGAAATAGGTTTGATTGCAGTACCTTGAACAAATATTTACGCCAGGTGGAAAGCTTTTGATCGGTTTAAACCACCCCTAAATCCCCTCCTTGAAAAGGAGGGGACTTATGTACTTGCCTTTTTCAGCGTGTTTTGACCGAACCCAGGTTCATCAATCTTTTGCCCGGTAAAACGGGTTCTCTTCGTACGTATCCACCCGGCGGTAGGCGCGCTGGTATTTTACATAGTTTGCGGCATATTGCCGGATGGAGGCAATCTCATCATCCGAAAGCTTGCGAACCTGCTTTACCGGTGAGCCCATGTACATATAGCCAGACTCAAGCCTCTTGCCCGGAGGCACCAGGCTGCCTGCTGCAACGATCACATCGCTTTCGATAACTGCCTTATCCAGTACGGTGGCATGGATTCCGATAAGCACACGGTCGTGAATGGTGCAGCCGTGAACCATGGCATTGTGGCCTATGGTCACTTCGTTTCCAATTTTTGTGGGGCAGGCTTGATGGGTTACATGTACCGAGGCATTATCCTGGATATTACTCTGATCTCCGATCTCGATCCAGTTTACATCACCCCTGATGGTTGTGTTGAACCAGACCGAGCTTTCCGTGCCAATGGTCACATCCCCGATTATATCGGCGCTTGGTGCAACAAACACCGTTTCATCGAACTGAGGGGATTTGTTTAGAAATTCGTAGATCATGATTGGTAAATATTCAAAGCTCTAAATCCAAATTGAATACATTTTTGAAGTTAACAAGCAACCTGTTAATTCAAGCAGTATTGCATATTGCTACAATGAAATCCTTACCTACAGAAGATTTAGGATTTAGAACTTTGAATTTGAAGTAGAAAAATGCTTCTGAATCCAGCTCTAACTAGACCTGTACATATAGAGTTCAACAATCGATTTGAACTGCTCGTAGGTCTGCGGATTCTGCCTGAGTTGCTGACCATTGATAAAGAATGTGGGCGTAGCATTCACCTGCCGGCGGAGGCCTTCCTGACGCTGACTCTCAACAAGCTGTTTGATTTCGTCCGATTCGAGGTCTTCATGAAATTGATCCATATCGAGGCCAATATCACGGGCAAAGTCTGTAAAGTGACCTTCTGCGTTACCCCTCGCCCAGATATCCTGATACTGGAAAATGAGATCGTGCATTTCTCTGAATTTACCCTGATTACGAGCTGCCTCTACCGACCTTGCAGCGAGTTCCGCAAACCTGTGCCCGCTAAGTGGAAAGTGCCGATACTCTATCTGCACCTTATCCCCGAACTCACGTTTCAGCTGGTCTTGCATCGGAATAGGGATTCGGCAGGCAGGGCATTGATAGTCACTATACTTTAAAATTTGTACGGTCTGTGCTTCTACATTCCGGTCATGGCCGGAATTACCGCTGGAACTGCCTGCAATTCCGTAATAAAGCAGTCCACCTGCCACAACCACAAACAGTACTAATAGTGTAATCTGATTTTTTTTGATATTCATTTTCTATGAGAGTTTTCGTGCAGTTTGTTTAGATATAGCCTAACGAAGATGTTGCAACAGAATTTTATTCAGAACTCGCTAAAACAGAAATTATGCGTGTTGAGTACCCAATTTGGCTTTGTAAGCCATGGCATAGATTTTCATCTGTTTCACCATCGATGCGAGTCCGTTTGATCGGGTTGGTGATAGATGTTCCTGCATTCCAATTTTCTTTATAAAATCAGGATTGACTGAAAGAATTGTATCAGGAGTTTCACCGGAGTAAAACCTGGTCATTAATGCCACAAGACCTTTAGTAATTGCAGCATCGCTATCGGCTTTGAATATGACTCTGTCTTCATCAAGTTCGGTGTGTAGCCAGACCTGAGACTGACAGCCTCTCACCAGATTCTCATCAACTTTGTATTTCTCTTCGAGTGGTTTCAGATTTTGCCCAAGCTTAATAATATACTTATACCGCTCTGGCCAATCGGAAAGCAATTCAAATTCTCTGATGATGCGATCTTGTTTTTCCTGCATTGTCATTTCGTTAAACTTCTTCATACAAACAAACTTACGAAAAAAACAGCTTAGCTCCTTTTTATCGAATTTCTAAAATGGCTCAGTCTTGTGGTTTTTTTTCTGAAGATATTTCAGTGGAAACATTGCCTTTAATCGCTGTTACGCTTGACCGGTCGTTATCCCAGTCTGGTTTAGCGTAATCAATTACATCTGTGTATCCACCTTTTCGATTTTTGATCCTGTATTGTTCGGTATTTGGGCGGCCTTCGTATACGGCATTAATATGATCAAGAACCTTCTCATAATCATCTTCATGAATAATATCCCGGAGCGGAACATTAGAAGCTTCATCGGATGCTATTCCGGTCACTTTTACAAAACTATCTGAGACGTATCTAAAATAGTAATTACCATTCGGTTTCTGCTCCAGTTTATAGTTGAAGTCTCTTGAGCGGTCGAACACTTTTTCGAAGTTTGCATTTCGCTTCGATAGCATGGCCATAATTCGTTTTTGCAGCGATTTATTCTCGAATGCCATTCTAACAATTACCTGGCCATTGGTTCTTAGAATCCGCGCAGTTGCTTTAACCTCAACTTCATTTCCTCTCTTATTGACGAATACAAGTTCATAAGATCGATTGTCAAAATCACTTGGCTTGAACGAGTCAAACCTGTGCCTAAAATTTTCAACATACTTGTCAGCAAGAAAATCCCACACCTTGTTCTTCTTTAGCTCTTCATCATCGTAACCAAGAAGATCTCTGAAGGCTTTGTTGGAAGTAACAATGTTGCCCTGCTCGTCAACATCAATCAAAGTTTTTTTACTTTCTTCAGCGAGCTTATCGAACTCTACTTCGGTGTCTACCACCTTACGCTCAGAGCGCTTACGCTCTGTAATATCGTGCTGGTACGACACCCAATGTGTAATTTCACCGGCTTTGTTGGTGAGCGGATGAATATCCCACTGGTTTATAAATTCGGTACCATCTTTCCGATAGTTAACCGTGTGGCCAAAAAATGGTTGTCCTTCTCGCAGCCTCTCTCTCAGTTTATCTAGAACGGCCCGATCTGTTTTGGGCCCTTGAAGCATTCTGGGAGTCTTACCCAATGCTTCTTCTCTGGAATAACCTGTCATTCTCGTAAACCCATCATTCACATAAACAATTACCGGGCCGGGGTCATCCAGCTCAAGGGTGGTTATAATTATTGAATCATAGTCGCTTCGTACTGCGCGTTCGAGTAGATCAAGAGAGTTCTTTTTTTGGTCCAGTTCAGCTTTTAGGTTCCCAAAGATCGTTTTCAGCTTGTTGTAAGCTTTGTCGTCTTTTGACAGCTCTTTTAATATTTCTTCAATGTTATTCATGAAAAATCGTACAAGATTATTATTTACACTTGTTTATGCCACAGTCTGTATTAGATGTATTTAGACACCAACATGTTACCCAACATGAAGTTCGATCTATATCATTCCCAACGGAAAATATTAATTCAGGTTAAACAAACTTACAGGCGGAACCTGAGTTACTGCGCTGATTAACCTTCTTTTAAAATGATTTTAGCAATAGTTTGCAATTGCATATTTGACGTACCCTCGTAAATCTTACCGATTTTGGCGTCCCTGTAAAATTTTTCTACGGGATACTCCTTTACATAGCCATACCCGCCAAACAGGTCAACGGCCATTGAGCTGAGATTTTCGGCCACCTCAGAACTGTAATACTTCGCCATGGCAGCTTCTTTCAGGAATGGCTGCCCTGCCTCCTTTATCCTGGCAGCATTGTATACAAGCAGCCGGGCCATTTCGAGTTCGGTCGCCATTTTTGCCAGCTGAAACTGAACTCCCTGGAAGTCTGCAATGGCCTGCCCAAACTGTTTACGCTCTTTGGTGTAGGCCAAAGATGCATCAAGAGCACCCTGCGCGATTCCGATCATCTGTGCACCGATTCCAATCCGGCCTTCATTCAGCGTTTCGATGGCTACCTTATACCCTTTTCCGACATCTCCGAGTATGTTCGATTTTGGAACCCGTACATCCTCAAGAAGCAGCTCGCACGTGGAACTTGCACGAATTCCAAGCTTATTCTCTTTTTTTGAAACAGAGAAGCCATCCATACCACGCTCTACAATGAATGCGGTTATGCCTTTGTATCCAGCGTCCGGGTTTACGTTGGCAAACACAAGAAAGATATCGGCTTCATTCGCATTGGTAATCCAGAGCTTGGTTCCGTTCAGAATGTAGGAGTCACCATCTTCTTTTGCAGAACATTTAAGCGCAAAGGCATCGCTGCCCGAACCCGCTTCCGACAAACAGTATGCTCCCACTTTTTCGGTAGCGAGCTGCGGCAGAAATCGCTCTTTTACCTCATCACTGCCCCAGCGCAAAAAAGCATTGTTCACAAGCGTATTTTGTACGTCCATAAACACGCCAACGGAAGCATCCACACGCGAAATTTGTTCGATGGCTACAATACTCATCATGAAGGTTCCGCCCCCGCCCTGGTATTGTTCGGGAATTTCAATTCCCATCAACCCCATATCAAAAAACTGGCCCACGAGGTCCGGATCCAGCTTTGCTGCTTCGTCCATATCATGAACCCTGGGCTTGATTACGGTATCGGCAAACTCAGCTGCCGCGTCGCGTAGCATCTGCTCATCTTCGGTTAATTGCGTAAGTGGCGGTATTGCCTGGATCGTTTCTGACATAATTACTCCTCTTTAGAAAATTTGATTTGTTCGACTGTTTCGTAAAACATACCGTAATTCGAATACATTCACGGATACACTTTGCGTAACCTTCTCAGAAATTTCGCAGCTAAATATAGAGAATTGTAAGCGCTTTTCCGTACCATTTCACCCTTTATTGGGTTAGGGAAGTTTTGACTGCATCCCTATTTTACTATCACCTCTTAATGTACAAAATTGGCGCTTCGTGAAGAAACAAGAACATCCCAAAAAGCTATTTTCCGAATTCCCCCCCGTTAACCGTGAAGAGTGGGAAAATGAAATAGAGCAGGACCTGAAAGGGGCCGACTACAAGAAAACATTGAGATGGGAAACCCTGGAAGGAATTTCACCGCTTCCTTTTTATACGAGGAGTGATTTGCAAACCGTGCCGGAACCGATTATTTCAAAAACAGCATGGCGGCGATGCGAACCGGTTTATGAAATTACTGTTCCAAAGATTAATAATGCCCTGAAAACTGCCGTGAAGGGCGGAGCAGATGCATTTCAAATTCCCTGTGAATTAAGTGCTGACGAAAAAACGCCTGAGAGTAACATTTCCGGTACACGACTTCATACTCAGGAAGACTTCGACCGGCTATTTGAGGGGATTGACTTAAAAAGCTCACACCTCTTGTTTGAATCAGGCCTTGCATCTCCCGCGCTGTTTGCGATGCTGAAAAATCACAACCGCCCTTTTGCTTCCGCTGCGTTTCTTTTTGATCCATTCACCCGGTTGGTGCACCATTCGAAAAAATCACTCACCGATGATGCGCTTCAACAGATGATAAGCCAGATGAGCGGTCATGATGGCTTCAGAACTCTTGCTGCAGACGGACTTTACTACCATCATGCAGGTGCAACCATCGTGCAGGAGCTGGGAACGGTTTTAGCCATCGCAAGCGAATACCTTGCTACCACAGAGATAAAGAAGCGATCCGGTGCAGCTCAATCCATCTGGATACGGCTATCTGCAGGGCCGCTTTATTTCCCCGAAATAGCCAAATTCCGCGCAATTCGCCTGCTTTGGAAGAAGCTGCTGTCTGTTTACGGAATTGATGATTCGATACCGCTTTACATACACTCCGAAACCACAATGCAAAATAAGACGGCTTCGGATCCCTACAACAACATAATACGGGCAACCACAGAAGGGATGTCTGCAGTGCTGGGTGGTACTGATTCACTGACAATTGCACCTTTTAATGCGGTATTTCAGAAACCAACTCCATTTTCTGCCCGTATTGCGCGTAATGTTCATCATATTATTCGTGAAGAAGCACATTTGGCGAAAACAGCAGATCCGGCTGCCGGCTCCTATTACATTGAAGAGCTAACAAGCAATGTGGCAAACAAAGCCTGGGAATTTTTCCGGGTGATTGAAAAACAGGGAGGATTTGTGAACGCAGTTGAAAACGGGATGCTGCAAAGCGCCATCAACGAATCCAGAGAGAGAAAAATAGAAGCCTATCGTGATCTGACCCGGCCTCTGATCGGAACCAGTAAATACATCAACAAGGACGAGAGAACCGTGAAAGAATCCGATTCGAAACATCTGACTGAACTTCTGAAATACTCTGGAAAAAAAGCTGAGATCGACTCTGAGAATTTAATCGAATCACTCCGAGAACATTTCGAAAAAGGATATACACTTGGAGATCTTCGCGAGTCTCTGATACAGCCCCGGGAAGTACGCTACAAAACCCTTGAACCGTTTAATGCCGGCCAGCTTTTCGGGCAGGAGGTGAGCGCATGAAAAACAGACCAGATTTTTCCGGCATTACACTGACAAAGAAAGACCTGCGCCCGGACGGCATGGAGCAGAACAACCAGGGCACAACCTGGGAAACACCCGAGAAAATACCTGTGAAAAAGGTGCTCACATCGAAGGATAACGCCGGCCTGGAACATCTTGACTATGCAGCGGGAATTCCTCCTTATCTGCGCGGGCCTTATTCAACAATGTACACGGTTAGGCCATGGACCATCCGCCAGTATGCCGGATTCTCCACCGCAGAGGAGTCGAACGCTTTCTACCGGCGAAACCTTGCAGCAGGGCAAAAAGGCCTCTCCGTGGCATTCGATCTTGCAACTCACCGCGGGTACGATTCCGATCATCCACGGGTAACAGGCGATGTTGGCAAGGCAGGTGTTGCGATCGATTCCATCCTCGATATGAAAATTCTGTTCGATCAGATTCCACTCGACAAGATGTCGGTATCGATGACCATGAACGGTGCCGTAATCCCGGTGATGGCCTTCTATATCGTGGCGGCCGAAGAGCAGGGTGTTACACCTGAAAAACTGAGCGGCACCATTCAGAATGATATTCTGAAAGAGTTCATGGTGCGAAACACGTACATCTACCCTCCTGAACCGTCGATGCGGATTATCGGGGATATATTTGAATACACCTCGAGAAAGATGCCGAGATTCAACTCCATCAGCATCAGCGGATATCACATGCATGAGGCGGGCGCCACAGCCGATCTAGAACTGGCCTACACGCTGGCCGACGGGCTGGAGTACGTACGGCAGGGGCTTAAGTCCGGACTTAAGATCGACGAATTTGCGCCAAGGCTCTCTTTTTTCTGGGCCATTGGAATGAATCACTTTATGGAAATCGCCAAGATGCGCGCCGGACGCATGCTCTGGGCAAAAATCATCAAACAGTTCAATCCTGAAAATCCGAAGTCTCTATCACTAAGAGCCCATTGCCAAACTTCCGGTTACAGCCTTACCGAGCAGGATCCGTACAACAACGTAACCCGCACCACCTTAGAAGCGATGGCCGCTGCCCTGGGACATACACAGTCGCTCCACACAAATGCGCTCGATGAGGCCATTGCGCTGCCCACCGATTTTTCGGCACGGATAGCACGCAACACGCAGCTCATTTTGCAGGAAGAGACCGGCATTACCAAAGCTATCGATCCCTGGGCCGGCTCATATTATGTGGAATATCTGACCGACCGCCTTGCCCGGCGTGCGTGGGAACTCATCGAAGAAGTGGAAGAACTCGGGGGCATGGCCAAAGCAATTGAATCCGGGTTACCGAAAATGCGGATTGAAGAAGCCGCCGCCAGGAAACAAGCCCGGATCGACAGCGGCAGGGAAACCATCGTAGGCGTAAACAAATACCGCTTGGATAAGGAAGAGCCGATTGATATTCTTGAGGTTGACAACGAAAAGGTGCGGCAGTCGCAAATTGAACGCCTTGAGAAACTGAAAGCTGATCGAACTAACGATGATGTTCAGTCGGCCCTGAACGCACTTACTGAGTGTGCTCAATCCGGCAACGGCAACTTGCTTGAGCTCGCCATTGATGCCGCCCGAAAACGTGCTACTCTCGGCGAAATTTCCGATGCCATGGAAAAAGCGTTTGGGCGGTACCGTGCAACCATTAAATCGATATCAGGCGTGTATTCATCCGAACTGGAAAATAACGAAGAGTTCCAAAAAGCCCGCGATCTGGCCGACCTCTTCGCCGAGAAAGAAGGCCGGCGGCCACGCATTATGGTGGCCAAAATGGGCCAGGACGGCCATGACCGCGGGGCCAAGGTCATTTCCACCAGCTTTGCTGATCTTGGGTTCGATGTTGACATTGGCCCGCTGTTCCAAACACCTGAGGAGGCGGCCCGGCAGGCGGTTGAGAATGACGTGCACATCCTTGGAGTTTCGAGCCTGGCGGCCGGGCATAAATCGCTCGTTCCCAAAGTAATCGATGAACTGAAACGCCTTGGACGAGACGATATCATGGTGATTGTTGGCGGGGTAATCCCCAACCAGGATTATGATTTCCTCTACAAGAAAGGGGTGGCGGCAGTCTTCGGGCCGGGCACGGTAATCCCGGTTGCCGCGCAAAAGATTTTGAAGATTTTGATCGATCGGGTGGGTTAACCAACAAGATCACGGTGAGGCATTCTTCCACATCCAGGTTTCCACATCCATCACACCGGGATGAATCTTCCGGGTTTGTTCGATGAGCCCCTCCGGATCGGGCTCCCGAAGCATCCACTGATACATCTTCCAGAGATCTTTCTGCATCACCTTGAAAAGCCAGACCGGTGCAGGTATCCGGAAGGGGTTCTTGTTGTGGATTTTTTTGTAAATCTCCCGGCATTGGTCCATCGATTTGCGGTCGCCCGCTATCGCAATCTCTTTTCCGGCAAATTCACCGGGGGAGGCAAACACCTTTGCAGCAACGGCTCCAATATCGTCGCATGCTACCCAGTTGAGCATCCGGTCTTTCCCCAAAACTTTCTCATTCACATTCCATGCCATTAATGGCGGTACAAAATCATTGTCTTTCAGCGTTTCCATGAACCCTACCGGACGCAGTATGGTGTAAGGTACACCAAGCCCCCTGATCTGCTCTTCAATTTTTAGCTTTGAATCGAAGTGAGGCACGCCCGTCCCCGGGTTACCGGGACCGGCCGAACTGTACACCAGGTGCTTTACACTGCCACCGGCTGCCAGGTCTGCGGTGACTATACCGTGTTCGGTCTCTTTTTCCAGACCGGTTATCCATGGATTCTGCACGCTAAAAACACCGTGTATACCTTCAAAAAAATGTTTCAACTCATCCGGTCTGTTGAGATCACCTTTGATTACATCGGCTCCCAGCTCTTTCAGTGATTTGGCTTTTTCAGAATCCGGATTTCTTGTAAGCGCCCGAACATTCCATCCATCCTTCAAAAGGTGTCGGGCAGCAGCTCCGCCCTGACGCCCGGTAGCGCCCGTAACCAGAATGGTTTTATCTCCATTATCCATATACCCCTCCCACGTATTGTTCTTATTTCAAACTGCCCTTGTTATGTTATTTACACACAGATAAAGGTAATTAAACTGATTTTGGGGATAGATCAAAGAAGGGTGTTTTTCGCTGAGCTGTTTTGGCTGGCTTCGTAATCTTCGGAATGATGGCCTAGTGGACATACCCTTTGATGGACGTTCCCATCAACCCCTCGGTTTGGATCGCGGCGTTGATCGAAATATGGACTCGGGGTTTGGCATCTCTGATCTGTTTACCCGGGGCATTTGCCCTCCCGAATTCTCGGGATGTTATCTGACACCATCGGCGTCGGGTACATGCCAATGATTAGATTACAAATCATCACATGAATCGCTTTTTTTCATGGAAGGCACGTTTCGGAGAAACGTTTGGCCGGTAGCACCGGCGGTGCGCGAACCCCAAACCTCCGGCAGGGATTTACGGAAAAGCACGATATCATAACCCGGAGGTTATCCACGATCTCCGGAATGGGATCCGAGGGGGGCAATACCCCTTGATGGACTTGCCCATCGACAGCTTGATTATAATCAGGGCGTTGAAAAGAAACTGGACAGTATTCTTAATTGCAGAATCAAATCAAAAAAAAGTAATTTCCTTTATCAATCTTCAAGCTGATCAATTCGCTCTTCCAGGCTGTCGAGGCGCTCCAGGATTCTGCCCAGCATGTGAATGATAATGATGTGTGTTTTCTTGGCGTCGATGCCGACAACACTTTCATCACTTTTAATCATTGATTCGATCTCTTTGTATTGGTCTTCGGGGATGTTCATAGCGAGTATGGTTTAGGTTTGTGAGTGTATTTTTGGCTAGAAGAGACATGGTATTTTTTTCACGTCAGACCGTCGTGACATCCTGTTATACTAAACTCAGGCCATCATTTTATTGCACGGAATGGACAAAAATACCATGTCTTCCGGAAGCAACGTTACAGGGCTTCACGAACGCACCTCCCTGCCGTGAAGAGACATGGCATTTTTTTCACGTCAGACCGTCGTGACATCCTGTTATACTAAACTCAGGCCATCATTTTATTGCACGGAATGGACAAAAATACCATCTCTTCCGGTTGCATTACTCCGCCTCAAATCCGGAGTTCGCTAGGTCACCAAACCCGCCTACATTATATACGTTTTCGAAGCCCCTTTCCTTCATCATTCGGGCTGCCTGTCCGCTTCTGTTTCCAGACCTGCAGTACAGATAATATGTCTGATCCTTTTCCATTTCGTCAACCGCGTCGTGAAGTTCTCCACTCAACCAGTTGTACTGGGCGTCCGTAATTTTCAGATGACCATCATCGTATTCTTCCCGGGTACGGACATCTATGACCATACCGGGATTAGTTTCCAGTTTTTGCCTGAACTCCTCTGAGCTGATGTCGATATCGTTCGATTTTGATAAAAAACTAAACATGATTATTCCTGCTACTCCTATTGTTTATGATATTGTTATATGATTGTACATGATTCCTGAAATCTATTGATTTGTGGACTTTGCTGAATCGTTCGCTCAAGGCCCACCATGCCGTCTACAAAAGCGTTTATGAGCACAAGTAAAGAGAACTGCCTCCAGTTCTGCTTCAGCCCGGTAGTAACCTTGTCGTGATTCATTTCGATCTCTGGCTTATCCGTTTTGTTAGTTAATTCCGATTCTTAAAAGAACGTGTAGTAGAAGAACAATACAGACACCACCAGGAACACGATGGTCATACCCCCGCCGGCTTTAAAATAGTCTTTGGTTTTGTAGCCGCCGGCCGTCATCATCAGGGCATTCACCTGGTGCGTGGGCAGTACAAACGAGTTTCCTGCGTTCACGGCAGCGAGCAGCACCAGCGGACGCGGATCAACCCCGGCCAGCAGCCCGATGCTTACCACGAGCGGTGCCAGAACAACTACCGCCCCTACATTCGACATCACCAGTGAAAATATGGTTGAGAGGATACCCACCGTAAACAACAGAATGAGCAGATGGCTTCCCTCTACCACATTCATCACGTTTTCAGCAAGGAATTCTGCAGTGCCGCTATTCTGCATGGCAATGCCGAGCGGAATCAGTCCAACGAGGAGAAATACCACCTTCCACTCCACGGCTTTGTACGCCTCCTGGATTGTCATCACCTTTGTGAGAACCATCACAAGTGCCCCCGTCAGAAACGAAATGGAGATGGAGAATCCGCTCATGGCCAGTACAATGGCAAGCAGAAAACTGCCGGCCGCCTGCCAGGTTTTGGTAGGATCCTTTTTCTCCGCCGTTACCGAAGTGGCAACCACGAACGGCTCGCTCTCCTGCAAATCCATGATATGATTCCATGGACCATGAATAATAAACGTATCTCCGGTTTTGATTTTCCTGTCGGAAAAATCGCCCTCCACTTTTTCCCCCTCGCTGAACAGCATCACCGGCTCAACTGCATGCTTCCTTCTAAGCGAATATTGGCGGATGGTTTGCCCAACAAGGTCGGACCGTGGGGGCACAATCACCTCGGCAAAACCGGACTCTTCAGGATCATCGATGTCCTCAAAAATGCCGTTTTGCTTCGACTCTGCGAGCCCATACTCTTCGGCAAACAGGGTTATTCTCTTTTCGTCGCCGTAGAGCGCCAGAATTTGTTCTTCTTCAAGAACCGTTTCGCGCCAGGGGGCAAACTTCGGAGATTTTTCCCTTCCAACTGCAAGTATGTTGATTTCATAGACGCTCCAGATTCCAGTCTCTTCTACCGTTTTACCGGCCATTTTGCTGCCTGACGGAATTTTGAAATACCGGATATCTTTTTTCAGGTTAAAAGCGTCAACCACTTTTTCCTGTTCAGTCTTTTCGAGCTTTCCGCCGGTCTCGCCCTGGGGCAGCATGTATTTGCCAAAAAAGAGAAAGAAAAGAATAGCGGAAAAAAGCAGTGCGATACCCACCGGGGTAACCGCAAAAAGTCCATAAGGTGCCAAATCGGCACTCTCCAGAAGATCATTTGTAAGGATCAGATGACCGGAACCAACCATGGTTAGCGTTCCCCCGATGATGGCGGCAAACCCTATTGGCATGATAAACACGGAAGCTGATACCTTGATGCGCCTCGCAATATCCATAACACTCGGCAGGAAAAGGGCAGCTGCACCGATATTCTGAATCACGCCTGAGAGGGTTCCCACCGACAGGGAGAGAGAACCCAAAACAGCGTTCTTTTTGGTGCCAACCCTTTTTAACAGCCATTTCGAAAAACGCGACATCATTCCTGTTTTGGCAACGCCCTCGCCCAGAATCATCACAGCAATCATCGCCACCACGGCATTACTCGAAAAACCTGACAATGCTTCACTGCTGGTCAGGATTCCCGTCCATGAAAGCAGCAGCATCGTAATAATCGCTGTTACGTCTATTCTGACCTTTTCGGTTACCAGCATGAAGATGGTAAACGCCATAATGGATAGCACAATAATAATTTCGGTTTCCATGTGATCTAATATTTAATCATTAAATGAGTTTCTGTACTGGCTCTGATTATCTGGTATCCCTGTGTATTGTATAATGAAGCTCGCCTTCATCTCTCCTGGCCAATTCCGAAGCGTGTACGGCATCATCCACCGTCATATAAAAATTCCATTCCCTTTCCCCGTCAGTGCACTTCTTGATCAGATCGCGAACCGGAGCTTTCACTTCAGTCAGGTATACATGTACGCCCTGTGCTTCCGCATTTTCGATCACTTCAAAGAGTTCGTCCACTCCGGTGGAATCTGCTTCATTCACACCGTTCAGATCCAGTATCAGGCTTTTGGCTTCAGGATGTTTTTGAATGGTTTTGAACACCTCGTCCCTGAAATACTCAGCATTGGCAAAGTGAAGAGGGGCATCGAAGCGGAAAATAAGGTCTTCCTGTTCCCGCTCCGTTTCGTACCGCTCTATGTTTCTGTAGATAGATGTTCCGGGGATTCGCCCGATAATTGAGTAGTTGGGCCTTGCGCTGCGGTAGAGCAGCATGATCACCGAAAGTGCCACCCCAATCAGAATTCCCTCTTTGATGCCGATGAAGAGGGTTCCGAAAAACGTTGCAAGGAGCATATAGCGATCGTAATGGCCCAGTGCCCACAATCGCCTGAACTCGCCATATTCAATCAGGCCAAATACGGACACCATAATGATGGCAGCCAACACCGCATTGGGCAGATAATAGAAGAGCGGTGTTAAAAACAGCAGGCTCAAAGCCACTGTTAATGCACTGATGATGGATGATACTCCCGATTGCCCTTTCGAATCGTAGTTGATTGCCGTTCGCGAAAAGCTTCCCGTGGTGGGAAACGCCTGGAAAAAGGATCCCCCTATATTGGCAGCGCCGAGGGCCACGAGCTCCTGGTTTGCATCAATCTTGTAGCTTTTGGCTTTCTGCTGAACGGCTTTTGCCACGGCAATTGCCTCCATATAGCCAACCAGCGCTATGGCCAGCGCCATGGGCAGCAAGGCTGTGATTACAGACCATTCGAGTACAGGTATTTCAAATGCAGGCATTCCGCTTGTAATCTCCCCCACAATGGCTACACCCCGGTTCTCCATTCCCGTGAGATAAATGAGTAAAATTCCTGCGGCAACCGCAGCTACCGGGCCGGGAATGGCAGGGAATTTCTTTTTGAACAGAACAATCAGGACGATCGAAGCCACCCCCACAATCAAAGTGATGATGTTGATGCTGCCGAGCTGTTGAACGATGCCATAAACAAGTTCATGCAGCCCTCCGGTAATCGAGTCAATGCCCAGCAAGTGGTGCATCTGGCTAAGGCCGATAATGATTGCAGCAGCTGAGATAAAACCGGAAAGCACCGGATGTGAAAGCAGGTTTACCAGAAAGCCCATTCGCAGCAATCCGAATAACAATTGCATTATTCCAACCATCAGCGCCAGCAAAATGCTTATCGCGATATACTCTTCCGGTGTTGAGGCCAATGGCGACACGGCAGAGGCAACCAGAAGCGCAACAAGCGCCACAGGACCCACCGCAAGATGCCGTGAAGTGCCCATAAATGCGTAGATGATCAAAGGCACGAGAGCCGCATAGAGCCCGTATTCAGGCGGCAAACCAGCGATTAAGGCGTAGGCCATGCCCTGAGGAATAAGCATAATTCCAACTGTAATTCCAGCTGAAAGATCTCCCCTGAATGCTTTTCTGTTGTAATTCTTTAGATCCTCAAGAAGGGGCAGTACTCTGTTGATATGTTGAACCAGTCGTTTCATTTCTTGAAAAAAGGCCGGCAGTTGTAACACTGCCGGCCTGTCTCTCTACCTGTTCTTTCAGGCGTTAACCAATTGCTTGGATTTGTACTTTTCGAAGTCGTCTTCGATAAGCACAGCATTGAATCCTTTTCTATTTAGCAAAGCAGATGCCGCCGCCGATCTGCCGCCGGTCATACAATGCACATAATATGTTTTGTTCTTTTCGAGCGAATCGAGTGCTGGAAGCAATCTTGTGTGAGCAATGTTAATTGCACCGTCAATATTTGCCTGTGAGAATTCTGATGCTTTTCGTACATCAAGAATTGCGGTGTCCGCATCCCTGTTTTCAACCGACTCAAAGGTTGCCGTTTCCAGTTTTCTCAGTTCATTTCCTTGCTCTTTATAGAGAAGAAGATCACGCGCTGTAAAATAGCCGGCAACATTGTCGAGGCCGATATTGTAGAGATCTCTTACAGCTTCTTTCAGCTGATGCTCTTCGATAAGCAGGTAGATCTCATCATCTTCCGTAATATACGAACCGGCTACCGTGTTAAACTGCTTGTTGAAAGGTGAAAGCAAAGCTCCGGGGATATGGCCGGCAGCGTATTCATTGCGCTCGCGCGAATCCAGTATAACGGCACCTTCTTTGGCGGCAACGTTTCCGATCTCTTTCAGCGTCAGGCGCTTTGGCTGTGGCAGTCCGCCAATCAGCGCCGGACCAATTTTATTATCGCGCTTCATTCGTGCGAAATAAAGAGGCGGCTCGGGCTGGCCTTCAAGAATGAACTGTACAAAGCTCTCTTCCGAGGTAGCCGACTTCAGCGAGTTGTTATAGCGGAGCTCGTAACCCACGGTCGTTTCCGGGATGGCACCGAGCGCCTTGCCGCATGCACTGCCTGCGCCGTGACCCGGCCAGATCTGCATGTACTCAGGCATTTTCTTGAATTGCTCTACGGTTTTGTAGAGTGTACGGGCTGATGGCTCCATTACATTTTCCTGGCCTGCTGCAGATTCGAGCAGGTCAGGTCGGCCCACATCGCCTACAAATACGAAGTCTCCAGTGGCCATACCCATAGGCTCGTCCGCTGCAGCACCGTCTGTGATCAGAAACGTGAGGTGTTCAGGTGTATGCCCGGGTGTATGCCATGCTTTAATGGTAATGTTTCCAACTTTGAATTCATCTCCATCTTTCATGAACTCATAATTGTAATCGCTATCGATTAACCACTCATATTTCCAGTCAGCGTCACCTTCATCTGAAGCGTATACCTTAACGCCCCGCTCTGCGAACTCGCGCAGGCCGGAGATATAGTCGGCATGAATGTGTGTATCGGCTGCAGCAACAATGGTTAATCCCTGCTTTGCAGCATGATCGATGTACTGATCGATATCTCTCATCGGGTCAATCATTACAGCTGTGCCGTTTGCCTGACAACCGATCATATATGCGTATTGTGCTAATTTTTCGTCAAAGAATTGTTTGAAATACATGTTATTTACCTTTTTGTTTGTTGATTGTTGATGTTCTTGAAAACCTCCCCTTTTGAGAGGGGACTGAGCCGGATAAGAACGCGAAGCGTTGCTTAGAAGGCTCAGCGGTGTGTTTAGATGGCGTTGATCAATCTAAATCCGGTTTGTTGCCCTAACGAACACACCCCTAAATCACTACGTGGGAATCGCTTCGCTCGGAGCCCCTCTCAAGAGGGGACTATTTTTTTATCTCACCTCACATCAGTGCGGCAATTTATCTCTGAGCAATCCATACGTATATGTGCCGGCAAGTGCTGCAAGAATCGGAATTGCCATAATTGTAAGCCCGCTTCCGAGCAGTGCAAACATCGGCCCTGGACACGCACCAAGCAATGCCCATCCCAGCCCAAACATAGAACCACCGATTAAGTAGCGTTTTACCTGAGATGCATCTTTTGGAGGGATGGAAATGGGATTGCCATTGGCATCTTTCATATTGTTCCTTTTGATGATCTGCACAGAAATAATCCCAACGATTACAGCTACACCAATTATTCCATACATATGGAATGCATCAAACCGGAACATCTCCTGGATACGAAACCAGGATACTACCTCTGATTTCATCAGCACAAAGCCAAATACTGTGCCAATCACTAAGTACTTTAAATATTCTGAAAATTTCATAACTATAACTGTAAGTATTTTATGATAGAATGATGGGGTAGATGATCCATGTCATTAGAAGGCCACCGATAAAGAAGCCTATAACCGCTATGAGTGATGCAAGCTGCAAATCAGACAAGCCCGAAATAGCGTGACCGGATGTACATCCACCGGCATACCGTGCGCCAAAGCCCACCAAAAAGCCTCCAACTATTAAGACGATTAATCCAGGAATTGAACCAAGAGCTCCCCAGGCGAAAAGGTCATCGGGCACTAACCCGTTAAAATCCTGAATTCCCATTGCCTGCAGATCAGTAATTGTGGATTGCGCCAACGCAATTGGCTCAGGATTAGCGAATACATATCCGCCTAAAAATCCACCTAAAACAGAACCTACTAAAAATGTCAGGTTCCATTTTCCGGCTGATTTCCAGTCGTAATTAAAAAATTGAACATTGCCGAAGTTACATGCTGCGCATGCATGGCGAAGATTGGCTGATACGCCAAACATTTTTCCTCCTAATAGCAGCAATATTGGCACTGTTAACCCGATGATCGGGCCGGCCACGTACCAGGGCCACGGTTCATATAAAAAGTCAAACATGTTGTCAGTTAAGTTAAATGGATTTATTTGTGTTTCTGACAAGATAAAAAACTTGGCAATACTTGTCAATACAAGTTGTATGAAATTTCCAACTACTGATAAGCCAGCATAAAGAACCGGCGGCACTTTTAGTCAAAAATATGCGCCGCCCTTCGTATTAAAACGCAAGAAAATGCATAATACCCGAGCGACGGCCGGCATGTTTACGATTTTCTTTGGTCATGAAATGATAACAAATACTACATGTAAATACAAGTATTGACGATGTCTTCTTTTTTAAGTACATTGAAAGAAAATTCAATCCCATGCTAAAAAAAGGAATACCACGTCACAGCCAGATCTCTCAATGGATCAGAAATCAGATTGATGAAGGCTTATTTGAACCTGAGGAGAAACTGCCCTCGGAAAATGAGCTCGCAAAAAAGTTCGACGTCAGCAGGGTAACCATCCGCCGGGCGCTTCAATCCCTCGAAAGTGAAGACATTATCTATCGCTGTCAGGGCCTCGGCTCATTTGTTAGCGATAAGCGCACTCCTCACAACCTTGTTCGTCTGACTGATTTCAACGAAGACATGGACAGGGCCGGCCTCAATGCATCATCTGAAGTGCATGAGTTCAAAGTGATTGAAGCCCCCACCTGGCTGCAGGCACCCCTTCAGATTGAAGAAGGAACCAAAGTTCTACAAATTGATCGACTTCGATTGGGTGATGGCAAACCAATTGCATTCGATAGTACCTGGCTCACAATCTTTTACGGGCAGCTTCTTTCAGCCGACACACTTAAGCATTCCACGATTTATAAAATTCTTGAAGACGAGTACGATATAAAAGTAGTGCGCGGAACATATCGCTTTACAGCCGACATTGCTGATAAGCAGCTTTCTGCAGAACTCAATGTCGAAGAAGGCTCACCATTGCTTCTCATCGAACGCTCTACCTATACAATCGGAAATAAGCCTGTATATTTTCAGCGGAGATACTACAGAACCGACAAGGTAATGTATGAAATGACTCTCGAGCGACCTCAAGAGAGCAACGGAAATTTTGCAAACATGCCTCTTAAAGAGTTTATCCCAATATTTAACAGATAACAGAACAAAGATATTCAGAACATGAAGTTACTAATGCTTTTTACAGCCCTATTATTCAGCTTTTCAACAGCATTCGCTGAAGACACAGACGATCTTTTTGTCGTACTTACATCCGGCGATGCCGAGACACAAATGATGGCCATGGTGCTTGCCACCCAATCGATGAATCAAGATGTAAACGTACGGGTATTGCTCTGTAGTGATGCAGGAGAGCTTGCGGTTAGAGGTTCTGAATCTCCCGCATTTGCCCCGGCCGATCGCTCGCCAAAACAACTTCTAATGGGTTTACTGGACCGCAGAGCAACGGTTGAAGTTTGCGGAATTTTTCTGCCAAACAGAGAATACACATCAGAAGACCTGATAGATGGTGTGGGATCTGCAAGTCCGCCTGAGGTAGCCGCATTTATGAAACAGGAAGGCGTGCGGTATTTCACGTTTTAATATGGCTCCTGGCGCCGTATACTTCTGTTTTTCTTTTCAAATCAGCGAATCATACTAATTTAGCATATTCCCTCCCTTAACGCTTGCTGCGTTCCTGGAGATTACTGTGCGCCGATTTTATTGCTCTCCGGCGGATAAACCGCTATCTTTGAAAGCTGTATTACAAACCATATAAAAAATCTGAAATGACCTTTTTACAACTATTTTTCCTGATGGGCTCACCTGATGGCGGTGGCGACGGCGCCATCATTAACCTGTTTTTTCTGGGTGCCCTCTTTTTTGTTTTTTACTTCTTCATCATTCGTCCACAGAGTAAGCGCCAGAAAGAGATTCAAAAGAAAGTGGGCGAAATGAAAAAAGGAGACAAAGTGGTTACATCGGGAGGGATGTTCGGTATTGTGAACTCAATCGACGAGGAGACCGTTTTATTGGAAATCGACAGCGGCGTTAAGGCACGATTCCAAAAAGGCTCGATCACAGATGTAAATCCGGGCAAACAGCAGTGATTCATTAATTGTTAATGGTTGATTGATAATTGTTGATTTTTGAGAGTTTATGAGACAACTCTGATCTGATTTACCCCGATTATTCAATTACACGATTAACCATTACACCAATAACCAACAATGACAAAATCCCCTTTCCATAGCATTCCTGAGGCGATTGAGGATATTCGCGCGGGGAAGATGATCATCGTGGTGGATGATGAAGACCGCGAGAATGAGGGGGATTTTCTGATGGCGGCCGATAAGGTGACGCCGGAAGCAATCAACATTATGGTGAAGCACGGCCGCGGGCTTGTGTGTGTGCCTATCACCCGGCATCGCGCCCACGAGCTGAACCTCGACTACATGGTTACCGACGGCGCCGATCCCGATGAAGCTGCTTTTACCATCTCAGTTGATCACAAGAAACTCACCACCACCGGCATTTCAGCGCCCGACCGCGCTAACACCATTAAGGAGCTGATCAACCCAAAGGCACACCCGACCGATTTCCGTCGTCCCGGCCATGTTTTTCCGCTGATTGGAGCGGATGGCGGTGTTCTTCGCCGCGCCGGACATACCGAAGCGGCCATCGATTTTGCGAGGCTTGCCAATTCTGCGCCGGCCGGCATCATCTGCGAAATTATGCACGATGATGGAGGAATGGCTCGTCTGCCTGAACTGATTGAGCTATCAAAAAAATTTGAAATGAAGCTGGTAACGATCAAAGACCTGATCGCCTACCGGATGAAACACGAATCGCTCGTAAATAACGTGATGAGCGTGGACATGCCAACCATCTACGGCGACTTCCAGCTTCACGTGTTCCAGGAGAAGCTGACCGGCGAACACCACCTCGCATTTACCAAAGGCGAGTGGAGTGAAGAGGATCCCGTGCTGGCGAGGGTTCACGCAACCAACATGCTCGGCGATATCTTTGGAAGCAAGCGAAGCGACAAAACCGGCTTATTGCATCAGTGTATGCGTATGATCGAAAAAGAGGGCCGCGGGGCCGTACTCTACATGGATCAGATGAGCCACGAACGCAACGTGGTAGACCAGATTCTTGCCATCAAGCTACAGGATGATGGCCATTCGAAAGATGAAATCCGGAAAAAGCTCGGGGCCAAGATGGACTCCCGCGATTACGGTGTAGGTGCCCAGATACTGCACGCGCTTGGCATCCGAAAACTGCGCCTGCTAACCAACAATCCAGTAAAGCGAGTGGGTTTGAATAGCTTTGGCCTGGAGATGGTAGAGGAAGTCCCAATTCCCGTCAGCCACATCGACACCGACCATCCTGAAGAAAAGCTCGATAAGCCACAGACACGTGAAGGTTTTTTGAAGAAGCTGATGCTGGAGTAAGCAAGGCTTAGGGATCAGGGCTCAGCTAAAATCTGCTACATGAGTTGCCTACTGCCAACTGCCTGCTGTCAACTTTACCTGGTATGTACACTTGCACATCTGCTCAACCCTCATTCAGATTATAGCATTAACCACGGTTAGTTTCCTCCCCGAACCGGCGCATCCCCACTCTCTATCTCGGCATAGATTCTTTGCTTTACCGCATCTGCTATAAAAGATATCCCCGCGTTTATAGATACTAATCCGAACAGGCCAATCCAGAACCAGAGTGCAGCATGCCCCAGATCAAACTCTGCCGGGCTATTGCTTTTGATTATGGTTGCTTCCGCAACAAAGTTGATGCCCAATCCGACCAGTGTTACCCCAATCACCGAGTGTCTCCACCATTTCTTTTTGTAGTCCATAGTTTTTGCTGTAAAGGTTTAGGTTGCAATCATTTCACATAAACCAACCTCCGCACCTATCGTTCCTGAAAGTTAGCTTGCAAACATGTTTCTGTTTAGCGTCTAAAAAGCTGATTTTGTATTATTAATAAGTGAGACCATCTGAGATCGGGGCTATCAGCTATGCTAAAAACAAGGATCAAAAACAGGCTGCGGCGGTTCACATTTGCCGATTCGAGGTATGCGGCAACGCGCTACATGAAGCGGGTAAAATGGCCCGTTACGCGCAATCTAACCTTGCTCTTCCTGATCATCCTTGGAAGTGTAGCTTTTGTGGAATTCTTTGCGCCTGCAGCACTTGAGCCATCGGCACGACACGCCCTCTTTATCCTCATCGTTGCCGCCGCTCTCTGGATTTCTGAGGCCATCCCGCCATTTGCCGTAAGTTTCCTGGTAATCGGCCTCGCCGTGTTTTTTCTTGAGAGTCCGGCTCCACTCGAAATAACAGAGAATTGGGAAACCTACGTGAATACCTGGTCGAGTCCGGTTATCTGGATCCTTCTTGGAGGGTTCATCCTTGCTATTGGAGCACAAATCACCAAGTTCGACCGCAAGTTTTCGGCGGTTGTCATCAAGCGCTTTGGAACCAAGCCGTACAACCTGCTGCTGGGGATTATGCTCACAACGGGTTTTCTGAGCATGTTTATTTCAAACACGGCAACCACCGCCATGATGCTCACCATCATCATGCCATTTGCCAAACAGTACGGCAAAGAGGAGCCGATTATTAAAGCGATGATGCTTGGCGTTGCGGCATCTGCCACCGTGGGTGGAATTGGCACGGTAATCGGCAGTTCACCCAACGCCATTGCCCTGGGTATTCTGCAGGCATCAGGGTACGATTTCTCATTTGTTGACTGGATGATTCCCGGCGTTCCTACTGCGCTAATCCTGATCCTGCTCTCGTGGTACGCATTGAAAAAAATCTACGTCACCGATATAGAAAGCCTCGATCTGATTGTGGAAGAAGAGCCCACACCGCGCGATCTTGCAGATCGAAACACGCTCGAAAACAGGATTATCGTTGTACTCACATTTTTAGTTACCATCGGGCTTTGGATGACCTCCACCGTTCACATGATTCCCGTAGCGGTGGTTTCCCTCATACCGATTGTCATTTTTACAGCCGTTGGCATCATCCAGGCTGAAGAGATCAAGCTGATTCCCTGGGATACGCTCATTCTGGTTGCCGGCGGACTCACACTCGGCATCGCCATCAACGAATCGGGGCTGGCCGACTATATGGTGGGCCTGATTCCGGTTTTGGAAAACCCGTATGTGGTGATTCTGATGATGGCCATTGTAACAAGTCTTGCCTCAAACGTAATGAGCAACACCGCGGCGGCCAGTATCCTGATTCCGTTCGGGGCTCTGTTGGTACCGCCTGATTTCATTCTGCTGATGGTGGTAACGCTCGGGTTTGCGGCCTCAACCGCACTTCTGCTTCCGATCTCAACCCCGCCCAACGCGCTGGTGTTCTCAACCAACTACCTGAAGCAGGCCGACTTCCGGTCGGTGGGGCTGATTATTGCATTGGTGAGCCCGTTCCTTATTGTGTTTATGTTGTGGCTGTTGATTTGATATAGAAAGTGAGAGATAACCACAATGGTACGAAGAAATGCACGCTGAACACAAAGTTGTCATTGTGCACTTTGTGTAAACCCTTGTGAAATTTGTGGTTAATCGGTACTTGGTTATATAAGGTCCAAGAATACTTTACACATTGATTAAGCTGTGTCCATAATTAACTGCATGAAGCATTCATCTAAAATTTCTAGTTACCGTGGCCTTGAATTGATTGGTTCAAGAGTCGTCAGACGGGGTGGACTTATGGATGCGTCATCGCATACACCAGCACGTTAACGCCAAAGCGCAGGGCGGCCTGCACGATTTCTGCGGGGTTGTCGTGTTTATCGTACGCCCAGCCATCGCTGGGGTTCGACTCGTAGGTGTAGAGAATTACCATGCGTCCGCCCCTGTAAACTCCAAACGCCTGCGGTGGTTTGCCATCGTGTTCATGAACCTTTGGCGGACGTCCCTCCGGAAAGTCGTACACGATGTTGTAGATCGGATGGTTGGCGGGCAGCTCAAAAAACTCCTCATCCGGAAAGATCCGCTTCAGCAGCGGGCGAACATATTGATCCATACCGTAGTCATCATCCACCATCAGAAATCCGCCGTTTTCGAGGTAGCGCCTGATGTTGTCCATTTCGGTATCATTGAATACAATGTTGCCGTGGCCGGTAATGAACAGAAACGGGTAGTTAAAAATATCGCGGCTGCCAACCTGAACATCATCGTATCGTGGATGTATGGGAATCGGGACCCGCTCTTTGGCATAGCGGATCAGGTTAAGCAGGG
>PWWL01000197.1 GCA_003561515.1 Balneolaceae bacterium | reverse complement strand
TTTTGCGAGATGAACAAAAAAGACGCGGATACAAGGAAGTAATTACGCCACATATTGCCAACCTTGAGCTTTACAAAACCTCAGGTCACTATCCCTACTATAAAGATTCACAATACGACCCGATGCAGGTTGACGATGAAGAGTATATGCTTAAGCCGATGAACTGCCCCCACCATCACCGGATTTATTCAAGTGACCTGCGCAGCTATCGAGAGCTGCCTCTTAGGCTCGCTGAATTTGGTACCGTGTACCGCTATGAGCAGAGTGGTGAGCTAAACGGACTCTCAAGAGTTCGCGGCTTTACCCAGGATGATGCACACATTTACTGTATGCACGATCAGCTCAAGGATGAAATCAAGCACACCATTGATCTCACACAATTTGTGTTCGATACCTTTGGAATGCCTGTGGATATCCGTCTCTCCTTCAGGGATGAGAATGATGAGAAGTATGGCGGTGAATCGGAATACTGGGAACGGGCACAAAGAGAGATTAAGGAAGTAGCCGATGAAATGGGGCTCGACTACAAAATCGCCATCGGTGAAGCCAGCTTTTACGGACCGAAGATTGATTTTATTATTCGTGATGCCATCGGCAGAAAATGGCAGCTCAGTACCGTTCAGGTAGATTATGTGATGCCGGAAAGGTTTGATCTTACTTATGTGGGCTCCGACAACGAAAAACACAGACCGGTCATCATTCACCGTGCGCCGTTCGGTTCCATGGAAAGGTTCGTAAGTATCCTTATTGAGCACTTTGCAGGAGACTTCCCGCTGTGGCTTGCACCACTGCAAATGAAAGTTCTGTCCATCGCTGACGACTTTAACAGCTTCGCAGCTGAGTGTGCAGCAAGATTCAGTGAAGCAGGCGTACGTGTAGAAACAGACGAACGGTCCGACAAAATCGGAGGCAAAATTAGGGATGCAGAAAATGCAAAAATTCCATATATGTTGATTGTAGGTGCCAAAGAGAAGGAAAACGGCACCGTCTCCGTTAGAAGACATAAACAGGGCGATATCGGAACGTTTTCGCTCGACCAATTTTTTAACAGAGTAATGGAAGAAATATCCTCCAGATCTCTGCCGCCAACTCATAATTAAACAATACGAGGTATCTTATCGCAAGAAGAAATCCCCCAATGAGAAGACAGCGTAATGACGACCGTCCAAAGGTGAATGACGAAATCCGCTCTACCAAGGTACGGCTCATTAAACCCGACGATGAGCATGAAATTGTTTCCATCGAAAGGGCACTCGAAATTGCCGAATCATTTAATCTGGATCTTGTGGAGGTAGCCCCGCAGGCTCGCCCTCCTGTATGCAAGATCATAGATTTCGGCAAATTCATGTATGAAAAGAAAAAGAAGGAAAAAGAAGCCAAAAAGAAGCAGCATACAATTCAGGTTAAAGAGCTGCGCTTCCGGCCTACTACCGACGATCACGATCTGGAATTTAAGACACGGCATGCACGGGAATTTCTGGAAGGAGGCGATAAAGTAAAAGCCACTGTTCAGTTTAGAGGTCGGGATATGCTCTACACAGAGCAGGGAGAAAAACTTCTATCTGAACTTGCAGAAGAACTGAGCGATGTTAGCAAAATAGAATCGAAACCTACCATGGAAGGCAGAAGAATGATTATGGTTTTGGCTCCTGCCAAGAGTTAAGGTTCTGCGCATTTCTATGACTCAGGCCCTTTTTTTGCCCGATTATTTATTCGTTCAATCTCTTTTATAGGAGATTAAACATTGTTATCTTATTAGTCTTTGATAATTGTCAAATCAATAAGGAAACAATGCCTAAAATGAAATCGAATAGTGGCGCCAAGAAGCGTTTTAAGTTTACCGGCAGCGGTAAAATTAAGCGCAAGAAAGCGTATAAGCGCCATATTCTTACCAAGAAAGATGCCAAAAGGAAGAATCATCTTGGCAAAACCACTCTCGTTCACAAAGCGGATGAGAGTTCTGTCAAGGATCTCCTGCCCTATGGCAACTAGCTCAATTAAACAGAAATTTTAACATCTAAACGTTACTAAAATGCCACGATCAAGTAATCTTGTGGCTTCCCGTCGCCGTCGCAAAAAGATCCTGAATCAGGCGAAAGGCTACTGGGGCAGACGTAAAAACGTTTATACTGTTGCCAAAAACGCGGTAGAGAAAGGTTTACAATACCAATACCGCGACAGGAAAGCTCGTAAGAGGAATTTCCGAAGGCTATGGATTACACGTATCAATGCAGCTGCCCGACTAAACGGAACCACTTACGCAAAATTGATTCACGGAATGAAATCCAACGAAATGGAGATCAACCGCAAAATGTTAGCTGACATCGCGGTGCGTGATCCGGAAACGTTTGCTGCTATTGTAAAAGAAGCAGGAAACTGATTTTCCAACCTTATTGAAAACCGGCAGATCTGAACACAGGTTTGCCGGTTTTTTTTTACCGCTTGTTTCTAACTTCATCCACCTAAACGAGTCTCTAACAAATACCCATGCTCGAACGGATAAATCAGATAATAAACGAAATAGAAAGTTTCGAAATCACTGACAGTAAATCACTTGAGGATTTTCGTCTAGAATTTTTATCAAGAAATGGAAAGATTCAGAGTATGTTTGGTGAGATGGCAAATGTTCCCAAAGATGAGAAAGCATCTGTCGGAAAAGCCATGAACCGTGCAAAGATCGCTGCACAAGAAAAGTTTGATAAAGAAAAACAACATCAGGAAAGATCATCAAGCAAAGAGTTTGGTGCCCTCGATGATATCACCATCCCGGTTGAACCCACATATTCTGGATCTTTCCACCCGCTTACCCTTGCGCTCGATGAAATCAAACAGATCTTTCTGAGACTTGGCTTTAACATCACCGACGGCCCGGAACTCGAAGACGACTTTCACAACTTTACAGCCCTCAATTTTCCACCCGATCACCCTGCTCGTGATATGCAGGATACCTTCTTCGTGAAAAAGACCGACAATCCAGATGAAGACGACCTGGTGCTGCGTACACACACGTCACCGGTTCAAATCAGGCTGATGAAGGAACAAAAACCACCCATCAGGTCCATCATGCCCGGGCGGGTTTTCAGAAATGAGGCCGTTACTGCCAAATCATACTTTCAATTCAATCAGGTAGAAGGCCTGTATGTAGACAAGAGGGTAACCATGGGTGAGCTCATCGAAACCCTGGTCATGTTTGCCAGACTGATGTATGGCAGCAACGTTAAATATCGTGTACGTCCCTCCTTCTTCCCCTTCACCGAGCCTTCCATTGAAATGGATGTCTGGTGGGGTGACGAAAAGAACGGGCAATGGCTCGAAATTCTTGGAGCTGGAATGGTGGATCCCAATGTGTTTCAAGCAGTAGACGTTGATCCGGAAACGTACACCGGCTTTGCCTTTGGCATGGGCGTTGACCGAATTGCGATGCTCCGCTATGAAATTGATGACATCCGCCTGCTCTATGAAAATGACATCCGTTTTCTCAATCAGTTCAAATCATAAGTTTTTAAATACGAAGACCCCCCTCATCAGAAATGAAGATTTCATATAACTGGCTCAAACACTATCTCGAAACAGATTTAACACCTGAACAGGCAGCTGAAAAACTGACCCTTCTCGGCCTTGAGGTGGAAGAAATTATAACTACTGGATTCGATTTTAATGGTTTTGTGGTCGCCGATGTACTTGATGTGAGAAAGCACCCCAACGCCGACAAGCTTGTACTTTGTAAGGTGAACACAGGTGATGAAGAAGTTCAAATTGTTTGTGGAGCAAAAAATGTAGCCGCCGGCCAAAAAGTGCCCGTTGCGAAAGTAGGCGCCTCCATGCCATTGTCGTCCGATAACGATGAAACATTCACGATAAGAAAGGCAAAACTCAGGGGAGAAACATCGGAGGGCATGATCTGCTCCGAAAAAGAACTGGGCTTTGGAGACGATCATACCGGTATCATGGTTCTGAACACTGACGTTCCGGCCGGAACACCGCTAATGGAAGCTCTCAAGACAGATAAAGATTCAATATTTGAGATAGGCCTCACGCCTAATCGTCCCGATGCGTCATGCCACATTGGTGTTGCAAGGGATCTCGCATCGGTTTGCGGTTCCGAACTGAAGAATCCATACCCAGGCGTGAAACCGATATCCGGCGATATCTCCGGCCGGATTAACATCAGCATTGAAGACAATGAAAACTGCCACAGGTATGCGGGTGTTCTTGTAGAAAACGTAACCGTTAAAGAATCGCCCGATTGGCTTAAAACACGGCTGCAATCGATAGGTCTGCGCCCAATCAATAATGTAGTGGACGCAACAAACTATGTGTTGCATGAAATTGGCCAACCCCTTCACGCTTTTGATTACGAAAAGATAAACGGTAAGAAAATTACCGTAAAGCATTTTGATAAGGATGTTGATTTCACAACCCTCGACAGCATCAACAGAAAGGTTCCTGCAGGCTCCCTTTTTATCTGTGACGGCAGCGGACCTGTTGCCATTGCAGGCGTTATGGGAGGTGAAAATAGTGAAGTGACAGAAGTAACGGATACCATCCTGATTGAAAGCGCTTATTTCAATCCATCTTCTGTAAGAAAAACATCGAAGGCATTAGCTCTTCAAACCGATAGCTCCTACCGTTTCGAACGAGGCATTGATCCAGAACTGCAGCTTCGTGCAGCATGGCGGGCTGCAGAGCTTATTGCAGAGCTCTCCGGCGGTACAATTGTGCCCGGCTATTCAGATATTCATCCTGTAAAAACGGAACACATTACGGTAGCGCTCAGACCATCGAGAGTGAACCATCTGCTTGGGACTGAACTGACCAGTGACCGAATAGAATCAATTTTGAAGAGCCTTGAGTTTGACATTGAAAAGCAGGGTGAAGACTCTTTGCTTTGCAAAGTTCCTACATTCCGCCCCGATATATCGCGCGAAGTGGACCTGATTGAGGAGGTTGGCCGGGTATTTGACTACAACAACATTAAACGTCCTGACAGCGCTCCATTTACTGCTCCTGAAAATCTTTCCGAACTCGAACTATTCCACAACAGAATCAGACATTTTGCAAAAAGCCTTGGGTACAAGGAAATATCCACAAATTCTCTCTTATCCAGAAAAGAGGCTACCCTGCTTGCCAATGAATCGATGCATGTGGAAACACTAAATCCCGTATCGCAAGACAATACCACACTTCGCACACACCTCCACGGCGGGTTTCTGAAAGCTGTGAGATACAATCTGAACAGAAATGCCGGCAACTTACGCTTCTTTGAAATTGGACATGTGTTCAGAAAAGCAAAAGAAGGCAATTGGGTCGAAGGCGTTGAAGAGTCGGTACATCTCCTGCTTGGCCTGTGCGGCAGCCCAACCGGAGAAAGCTGGCGGGGGAATGGGGATATGTACTCGTTTTTTGACCTCAAGGCTGACCTTGAGTCGTTGCTCGATTCACTGGGGGTAATCGAACAAGCCAAACAGATTGCAGAAAGTAACCACGTGCTGAACTATTTAATCGGCACCAGGGAAATTGCCTCCCTGAAAAGAGCTGATGATAAATTACTGAAAGGCTTTGATGTTGAACAGGATGCATTTATTGCCGAGGTGAACCTTACTGCGCTCTTTGATATGGGTATTCAAAGGCAAACTGTCACGTATGTTCCTGTTCCAAAATTTCCTCCATTCGAATTCGATGCTGCCTTTGTGGTTGACCAGGATGTCCGTGCCGGAGATTTGTCGGAAACCATTCATAAAACCGCAGGTAAGATATTGCATAGCGCCTCTGTCTTTGATATTTATGAAGGTGAAAATCTTGGAGAAGGGAAAAAAAGTATTGCTTTTCGGCTTACTTTTTTAGATCCTAATAAAACGTTGAACATCAAAGATGTAGAACCGGTAGTTCAAAAAATTGTTCGTACACTTGAGAAACGTTCAGGGGCTAAATTGAGATCTTAAATTTACCGTATCGCTATGGCTGTTAGTGAAATACAGAAAGAGACCTTTTTGAATCTGCTCGAACAGATCCGCACTCAGGTCGACTCTCTGAAGAGACAGAACAAAGAGCTGAACAGGGAAAATTTGAAACTCAAAACCAGGCTCGAAGAGGTTCAGAAAGAACAAACCGACATCTTTTCATCCATTTCAGAATCAGAGCGTATTGCTATGCGGCATAAAGTGAATGGCCTCATCGAAAAAATTGACAAACATCTCGGGGGTTAATATGCAGTCGATTAAAGTAACTGTTTTGGGCAAGCAGATCCCGCTAAAAGTTGATGATGCTGAAGTTGAAAATACGCGCAAAATTGCCCAATATGTTGATGAGAAGTTCAAGCTTTACAGAAATCAGCTTGCAAACCAGCCCGATTCAACGGTTATGATTCTTGCATGCCTAAGTATAGCAGAGGAGGTATTTGAATTGCAGGCGCAATTGAATCGTATAGAGGACAGAGAGAATGAATTGATGGAGCAGGTAAACGATAAACTCGAAAATTTTATTTCTGAAATTCTCTGATCAGACAGAATGATTCCCCCACCAGGTCCGTTTAAATAATCGTCTATCTGATTCTCACAAAGCAACATGTACAAAGGCGAACGATTTAATTCCTTTACTCACCTCACAGGCGCCATAGCTGCCGGTTTTGGATTCTTTATCCTTTTATGGCTTGCCATATCGCAAGGTGATGTATGGAAAATTGTCAGTTTTACCGTTTACGGTTCTACCCTATTTATTCTTTATCTCTTCTCCACCCTGTATCACAGCTTTAGGGGTAAATGGAAGAAAATTTTTCAGAAGTTTGACCATATCGCGATCTATCTTTTAATCGCTGGAACATACACACCATTCACTCTGGTGACACTGCACGGTGAGACGGGTTGGCTGATTTTTGCAGTAGTTTGGGGCCTTGCTATGGTGGGCATCGCGATTGATCTGCTACCCAAACAAGGGCATCGCGTTCTTCCTCTCATCATATACCTGATGATGGGTTGGCTTGTGGTACTGGTACTTGAGCCTCTCACTGCATCCATGCCTGCAGCCGGTTTTGCATGGCTTGTGGCCGGAGGCATGTTTTATACTGCCGGCATCCTCTTCTACCTGTTCAGCAATCACCACAGGCTTGCACACGGTATTTGGCATTTGTTTGTGCTCGCCGGTAGTGTCAGTCATTTCATTACAGTGGCAGCGTATGTTTAAAAGCTGTTTTGCAATTTTCTGCAATTCGCCATTTTCATGTTTTTCCATTGGCGCAGTAATTCTGAAACCATTCAACTAATGGCGAATAAACTCAAGATTTTTTTTATATCTGATATTGTTGGAGAACCGGGGCTTAATTTATTAGAAACCATGTTTCCTCCACTTCGTGATAAGTATAAACCCGACTTCATCATAGCAAATGCCGAAAACTCACATGAAGGCAGAGGTATAAACAGGGATATTGTAGCCCGGCTCTACGCCATAGGGGTGGATGTAATTACCGGTGGGAATCACTCATTTGATAAGTGGAAGATCTTCCCGTACATGAAAACTGATGAACGCCTGTTGAGACCGATGAATTACCCCAGGGGCAACGCGGGATACGGTTATGGCGTTTATGGAGTAAATAATTCCGACGCCAAAATTGGGGTTTTGAACCTACAGGGCCGAACTTTTATGCCGCAAATCGACGACCCTTTTACAACCGCAGAATGGGTGCTCGAACGCATTAAAGAAGAAACGAACTTGATTTTTGTGGATTTCCATGCTGAGGCAACCGCTGAAAAACTGGCGTTTGCCTGGAATTTCGATGGACAGGTTTCGGCGATCATTGGAACACATACCCACATTCCTACCAACGACGCCAGGATACTGCCCAAAGGAACGGGTTATTTAACCGATGCCGGCATGACCGGACCATTTGATTCCGTTATTGGCATGGATAAAGGTACTTCAATCAGACGCTTCACGATGGGAACACCACAGAAATATA